>JAFGFO010000475.1 GCA_016931085.1 Thermoflexales bacterium | reverse complement strand
TATAGCCTTGATTGAGGAAAAATGCGGGAAATGTCAGATAGAAGCGGGCTGGGGACAGCCGCTCCTGCGCGAAGCGCTTAGTTCAACTCGTAAATTTGCGAACTTCGTTTATCGCGCAACCTGAGCGCGATGGCCGAAGCCTTCGTCTACCGCTCAATCTGAGCGCGATAACCGAAGTCCTTCGCCTACCGCGTAAGCCAATGACTCTAAAACGGTACACGGATCACCTCATAGTTCTCTTCTCCTTCCTTTAGCTCCAAACCATCCACCGGGCTGCGCACCCGCCCCATCTGCACGTTGCTCACGTGCGTGTAGAGCTGCGTCGTGCGCACGTCCTCGTGCCCCATCAATTCCTGGATGTAACGGATATCCACGCCGTCTTCCAACAGATGCGTTGCAAACGAATGGCGAAGCGTGTGCACTGTCGCATGTTTTTGCAACCCCGCCTTTTCTCGCGCCTGCTGAAATACTAATTGCACCATGCGAGGCGACATCGGCTCATCAGGCCGGTTGCTCGGAAACAACCAATCGTTTGGGCGATACACGCGCCAATACTCTCGCAAAGCCTCCAATGCCGTGTCCCCAATAATCGTATAGCGTCCCTTGCCCCCTTTGCCACTCCGTACCAAAATCCTGTGACGCTCCCCATCGATGTCACCCACCTTGAGCTGCATTGCCTCACTCACTCGCAAGCCCCCAGCGTAGATCACCAGCAAGATCGCTCGATGCTTCAAGTTGTCCACCGCCTTGAACAGGCGCGTCACTTCATTCCGGCTCAACACGGCCGGCACTCGCTTGCGTTCTCGCACCGGGCGCGGCAGGTTTTCTATGCGCTCAGGCAGATTGAGCACCTCCAGGTACAGAAATCGAACCGCGCTGATAGCCTGGTTATGATACGAGTGCGACACCTTGTCTTGAGCCAGTTGCAGAAAGTAGCCCCGAATCTTATCAGCCGTGAGCGTCTCGGCAGGCTGGCCGAAATGAGTGAGGAAGCGCTTCACGTGCCCCAGGTAGACCTGGTGTGTTTTGGGGCTGTAACGCCGCAGTGTCAATTCCTGGCCCATGGCCGCTACCGACTTGGCTATCTGCGCTGCGGACAATTTCGGCTTGCCAATCCCTGTAGCTTGGACTGTTGTAGTCACCACGACCCGATCGCCTGTGAATAGGGAGCGTATTCGATCAATCGTTTCTGGGGTGTTGGGGACGCTCCAGTATTTCTCTTCCGGATGCCATTGCCGGCCGGGTACGCCTTTTATGGCGGCTACCCGTTCAGGTGAGTAAGGAAGCTGCACAACAAGTCGCCCTGGCTTTCCTGGGATGATTTGAATTGTCTCCATCCGCTTTGCCTCTCTGCGGTATGATTCCGCAGATACAGCCTTCACTGTTCCAGTGTGCTAAAAGAAGTATAGCGCAAAACCAAACCCAAGTCAAGCAAAAAGTCGGGCCATGGCTGTTGCAAAGTCAGAGGAGTGAGCACGCCCACGTGCGAACGGGATACGCGAGCGCTGCTCCGCATCTGGGGGTGGTCCCACTCCTCGGTCCGTAGGGCAATCCTTCATAGTATAACCGTTCATCATTCATCATCAAGGTGATGAATGATGAACGACCCCGGCGTATTGTCGGGGCCGTATACGGCAGTTATCTTGGCCTCGCCTGGAAAACGTGCCCTGCTGTCTACCTGGCGGCGAGCAGCTCGCCGGCTTTCTTGAGCCAGTCGGTGATGTCAATAGTCCGCGGACACGCAGATACAGATCTCGCTCACACCAATTCAGCCACGCCAGGTGGAAGCCGGTGTTAGCAAGCCGCCTGATCCCGTAACACCGGCTTTGCAAACCATAGCGTCGTTGATTTTATATGGAAACCAACCGCTTGGGCAGCCCGTTGCATGGCAGTGTTTTCGCTGCTCGTGCCAAGCACAACCGTGTCTATGCCGCGCTGTTTGAGCTTGTGCAATCCGGTCAGTAGCAGCCCCTTGGCCAATCCCCGCCGTTGAAAATCGGGATGCGTCGCGACTGGATCCGAGTATCCTTCATTCCGTCCGCTGTGCTTGTTCTCCTCCTGGCTGATTGAACACGTACAGTAAGCAGCCAATCGACCATCGGGTGCGATGGCCAACAAGTCTAGCTCTGCATCATATTCCGGCACACGCATCATCGCCAGTCGCTCTTCGACGGTCATGTGCTCGGTGCCAAATGCAGCTCGATGAAGCGTAACGAGTGCTTCCACCTCTTGCTCGCCTGCCACGTGACGTATGCTGAAGCCCACCGGCACTTGTGGTGTAGGAATCGGCTCATCGAGTGAGCGAACCATATGCAGCGAGTGTATTTCTTGCCTCAAAAAGCCGTGCCGCTCCAACAGCGCAATCCGTCCGGTATCATCACTTCGGCAACTGGTGTCAAGCGTCCAGGATTCGCTCCTTTCCTGCATGGCACGCCGTATGCACTCTACACCCCAAGCGACTATCTCTGACTCGATCTCGGGATATGCTGCCTGCTGGTCGACTTCAAACCGCAGGTTGTTGTACTGATCGACGAAGGCGAATCCGACAAGCTGGTCGTTAGCGCCAAACCACAAGCGTGTATTGTCTTGCACATGGCTTAGAGCAAGGGTTTCGCGCAAATCGACAATGCTGGGATAATCGGTGATTCGATCAGCAGGTCTAACTGCAAGCAATAGATCGAGCATGGATTGCAGGTCATTCGCTCCAGAATATGTTCGGCTTACAGGGATTATCATTCTGGACCCTCGTTGTAGTCGGCCAGGCTGTCTACGTCCCACATTACCCGCTCGGCGCGTAGTCGAACTGAAATCAAAGACAAAAACCACATTGGCCCTGCACACTTGTGCAGGCAGTTCGGTCATCTGAGAACGGCTTACTGATTATTGTGCTAGCCGAGCCACTTACCCACCATGAAACTGGCTACACTTACTGTTACGCTCAGGACAGTCCCCCAAATCATATCCACGACGGTGATCAGGACGGGCCAGTCTTTGAGGGTGGCAAGATTGGTTAGATCGTAGGTGGCATAAGTGATCAGTCCAAACAGCGCCGCTCGCAGCAAGGTTATTTGGAGCGAGTCGCTTTTCAATCCGGGGACAACGACAAAAACCAAGATGCCGGCGATGAACAACAAATAGAAAACGAGTGCTGCGAACCAGTTAGGGGAGGGGGCCATCAGAAAGCCGAGATGCTTTTGATAAAAATCGCGCGCCACAAGGCCGAGCCAGACCATGTCCATCGCAAAGAAGACGACAAGTGTCGCCAGGTAAAGTTTGAGATAATAAGCCATATATCGCTCCGCGTTGGTATCGAGCTATCAGGCTGGGGATGCCAGCCGTGTCCACTCGGTTAGAGCGGCGAGTAAATTTCCCATTACTCTGGGTTTCAAAATTTATGCGAAACTGGACACCTGGAAAACGTGACTTGCTGTCTACCTGGCGGCGAGCAACTCGTCCGCCTTTTTGAGCCATTCGGTGATGACGATGCCCTGCGGGCACTTGGACTCGCACTCCAGGCACTCGATGCAGTTGTTCGCCCGCTCGTTCTCGCCCAGCCAACTGTAGAACAGTCGAGCCGAGTCATACTCGTTGTACATCACCGCCTCGTTATAGATCTCCAAAATGCGCGGGATGTTGACCTCGTTAGGGCACGGCATACAGTACTCGCATTTGGTGCAGGGGATAGGGCAGATCTCGCGGTATTTGTCGCGCACGCGCCCGATCAACGCTAATTCTTCTTTTGTCATCTGCCCCGCGCCAGAACGCTCGGCGCTGGCGACGTTCTCCTCCACGTGCTGCATAGTGCTCATGCCGCTCAATACCACTGACACCTCGGGGTGGTTCCACACCCACTGCAAGGCCCAGTCGGCCGGCGTGCGCTTGGTAGGGGCAGTCTCCCACAACTCCTGGATGGGCGGCGGTGGGGCGATCGACAGCCGCCCACCGCGAATCGGCTCCATAATCACTACTGCCAGGCCCTTGCTGGCGGCGTACTGGAGGCCACGCGTGCCGGCCTGGTGCTCCTCGTCCATGAAATTGTACTGGTGCTGCTTGACGCAAATAACCATAAGCGATGTCCTGGTTTTGCCCGAACCCAAGCGGGGGCAGTCGCTGGCCAGCCTGCTTTTTGAACGGGCCAAGCAGATGATACCACAGAGCGCATAGAACGCAATCGAGGTTGAGGCTGGTTTGAGCTGGTAGTGATATGTGATCTCCACAACCCTATACCATGGTATAATAGATCCAAGCAAAAGTGTCATAGTGAGGTGTTACGATGCTGGTAAGTTATCGTGGCGTAGTTGGAAAAGATGGGTCCGTACGGCTGCTCGACGCAGCACTGCCGTTTGGCGTGCAAGTGGTAGTGGTCGCCCAGGAACAACTGTCGGTCGAGGAGCAAATCAAGCGTCTGGAAGCCCTCTCACCCGAGTTGTGGCGCAAACCGTTTGAAGCAGTTCACCACGCCTGGGAGCAGTCTGAGCCGGCTGAACTGGAAGATGAGACCTTGTCCGACGACGAGCTAGTCAGCCTGGTTCACCTGGCACGAGAAGAAAGCGGTGTCTAGAGCAGTCCTTGATCTGACCGAGTTGGTTCGGATGGCCATGCAGCGCCCCGAACGTTCCCTCATTTTTCAACAGTGGGAAGCAGGCTACTTTATTTGGGTGATTTCAGCCGAGATGCTGGCCCAGTTCAAGCAAGTGACAGAACGCCCACGGCTGGCTCGGCGTATCCGCCCATCTGCACGCGATGCGCTCATCAAGGCACTCTGGAACCGCGCTGTGGTTGTCACCCCAGTCACTGAGTTTCCTGCCTGCCGCGATAGCGGAGATAACATCGTGATTGCCACCGCCGTAGCGGCTCACGCCAACTTTATCGTAACGGCCGACAAGGATTTGCACGATGATGAGGGCCTCGTCACGCGTCTGCGCGACGAGTTGGGCATCCACGTTGTACAGCCTTACGAATTTCTAGGCACGCTTGGTTGATCCCTGTTCTATAGCTCGCCCAGCCGCCCTGCCACCTTGCCGTAAAAGCAAGCCTGGTAGCAACAGGTCGAACTCCCTGGGTTAGAGCCAAGATACTCCGGATAGCCCAAATCACTGTAGCGAACACCATGACTTGAGACCTTTTTATTTTTGCGACTTTTGATATGCGACTTGACAATTTGCAACTTTGTTCTATACTATGAGCGCAACCCCGTGGAGGTCAGTCGTGTCACAAGATGAGACAATCCATGTCCCAGTATCCCGTTTTGAGCAAAACGGCCAGGTGATGTTTGTGGGCGTCGTGCGGTCTTCGGACATCATACGGATCGCCAATGTGGATGTGCGCGACGAGCAGACTAACCCCACCGGCTATCAACGCTACCGCGACGAGACACGCTGCCGGCGCATTGCCGAGTTCATCAACCAGCCTACTTCCGCTCTGCCCGGCAGTATACTCCTCAATTTGAGAGGCAGCGCAGCTTTCCAAGGTGACGCCGGGAATGGCTCGCAGGGGATGCTCTTGATCCCCGACCGCAAGGGTGCAGCCTGGATCGTAGACGGCCAACATCGCCTGGGCGGCTTTGAGTACACCGGGCGCGAGTTTATGCTGCCAGTCGTCTTTTTTGAGAATCTCCCCCACCACCAAGAGATGCGCAATTTTTCGATCATCAACGACACCCAAAAAGGTATCAACACCAGCCTGACGTTGAGCCTGCTGGGCGAGCTGCGCGAACACCCCCAGGACTGGAAGGTGCAAGCGCACGATATCGTGTACCAGTTGAATCGCGACCCGGACTCGCCCTGGCTCGAGCGCATCAACATGACCGGCGCCAAAGGCATGCACCGCCCGGTCAACCTGGCCTCGTTCGCCAACGCCCTCAAGCCGCTGCTGCGCCAAAATGGTTTTTTCCAGAAAATGGACCTGGACGACCAGGTCATTCTGCTTGAACGATTCTGGTGCGTTTTGCGCAACATGTTCCCTGATGCATGGAGCGATCCAAGCCGGCACATCTTGCTCAAGACCATGGGAGTGTATACGATGTCCCAAGTGGCTATGTACGTCTTTGAATTGTGCGCTGCCAATGGCGGCAACTTTTCTCAAGAGCGAATGGCCGAGTACCTCAATCCCCTGGCAGATTTTGATTGGCGCCGCGACACCAGCCCCTTTCGAGCCATGGGCGGGCTAAAAGGTTGTAAAGAAGCGACCACAGTGCTGATTAGCCGGCTGCCCAAGGTCACCGTCAAGGTCACCAGGTAGGAAAGACTTTTAAGGTAGGGACAGAAGGCCAAACAGGCAGGCGGCATGGAAACGTCACCATCACAAGAATGGAATTCTACTGACCTGGCTTTGCAACTGGGCGGGGTAGCGCCTAACGTCATTCGCGAGTTCTCAGGCATATACCCCACCTTTGTCAGCGCGTTCAAGGAATTGATCAGCAATGCCTACGACGCAGATGCCACCATGGTCACCATTCAGCTTGCTCCAGACCTTGGCACGATCACAGTACAAGATAATGGCACAGGCATGACGCCCCTCGAACTGCAGACCGAATACTTTCGCATCGGCGGCAGCCAACAACGCCAGGCTCAAGAGTTGACCACGGCCGGACGGCAGCCCATTGGACGTAAAGGCATTGGTTTCCTGGCTATAGCGCGCTATTGCCACCAGGTTGAGATTGTTTCGCACGCCGATAGAAAGCAGGTATTTCAGCAAGCTGTTGTGCTGGAACCACGGGCCCGCACCAGGCGCGTTTCGTTCTGTCGGGAGGCGCTTGCACGTGCGCTCGTGCCTTTTATAACGGTTCAATCTGTTTCGTGTGGCTCAATCCTGTTAGCGCCGAATATATACAAGCAAAATGGAGATAGCATCGAATTCACAACCAAGGCTTGGGAGGGGATTCGTGGCAAAAGCCTCACTGTCCAATACGTCATCGACTGTTGCCAGGTAGACACGCACGCGGCAATTGACTACGATTACCTGCTCAATCTCAAGGATGACTGTAACCTGGAGCAGTTGCAAGATTTTTGCCGGCTTGACCTGCTGCCCCATACCGACCAGGCCACACCACACTTTACTCGTGTCACGCTGCATCTGCAAGAGTTTGTCCAACGCGAGTTGCAGACTCCCCGCCGGCGCGGCAGGGTGCGCAATATGGCCTCAGCCAGTGGGTTAGATCACTTTCTCTGGCTTTTAGGACGCAGCACCCCGGTTTCGTATGCTCTATCTCCGCAAGAGCTTGAACGCGATGGCCTGCAAGCGCTAGCCGTCCCCATCTCGCCAACACCGTTTGTTGTTAAAGTAGTGGATACAAAAAGCGAAACGCGTGCGCTCTGCCGGCCATTGCTAGAGGCCGTCCAGGCGGACAGCCCCGGACAATCTATTCTAGCCCGGCAAGCGGTTCAGATCAAGATGGATGGGTTATCCGCGCAAGGGTATTTGTGGGGCTTTGCTCAACCTATCTTCCCTGCCGAGATGCGTGGAATTACCGTTCGAGTGCGTGGGGTCGAGATTGGCCAACCTGATTTCCTGGGAGCCGAAAATGATCTGCCGGCCAGGTATCGTTCGCTTCTGAACCAGGTGCTGGGCGAATTTATCGTCACACAAGGTCTAGACGCCATCAACGCGATCATGCCGGGGCGAGAAGGATTCTATGCTGAAAATGCCCAATTCCAGGCGTTACGCCGGCACCTGGTAGGAGATGGAGCATCCAACTTGGGTATACTGGGCCAGGTTTTGGAAGGGATATGGGAGCAGGGCAGCGTAGAATCCTCTACTGCTCGGATCGTGCAGGAAGCCAGGCAGCGCAGGAAGGCATTTTTGGAAGTTTCGGAGGCGCTCACAGGCATGTCGCTTGGTGCGCGCTATGGACGCGCGCTGCGGCGATTGTTCAGCCGTTCTGACGTTGCGGCCGACGGCTTGAGCCGTGTTCCTGAACACCAGGTTCAGTTGCCCGGCGTAGTTGCCAGTTATTCGCTAGAGCTGGCCAACCTGGCAGGCCAGGATTATGAGCTAGATACGAAAAACAAGGTGGCGCGGCTCAACCGCGACGCCGATATGTGGAACGAGTCGTTGTACGTCCTGGGCCGAGATTTCAAGCTCAGCCTGCGGAATGGCGGGCCGAATGACCCTTTGTGCGAGCTTGATCTTATCTCCGACACAATTTACGTCAACTGGATGCATCCTACCCGCGCCAAGATGGGAGATGCCATGTTTATCAAGTCTGCCTTGTTTTGGCGTATTGCTTACCTGGCGGCAGAAGATGATGTGGATTTGATGATGGACATGGCGCATCGCTTACTCTCCTTTACGGGCTGAGGCATTATGAGCAACTCGGATATTCTTTCAGCCCAGGAAGCGCTGGCACAGGCACGTGGGCGGGTGCTGCTAATCAACCCCCCCGTGATTGACAGCCGCTATGAATGGATCAGGTGGAACCAACCGCTCGATCTGCTCAAGTTAGGCACCAAGCTTACACAAGAACGTGGCTGCCAGGTCAAACTGTTTGATTTCATGCTGCCTACGCCGGCCGGCATCGTGTCCCGCCGGCAGTCCCACCTCAATGCCGATCTGCCGGCCGGCGAGCCAATCCGGTGGCAACTGGGGCAATCGTGGGAAGTCTTTGATGACTACTTGGACGCGTTGACCAGCGATGACTGGGTACCAGACAGCGTGTGGATCACCACCCTGACCTCGTTTTGGTGGCAGACAGTGCCGATGGTTATCAACCGCGTCAAGAACAAGCTCAAACGCCCTCCGGTAGTGCTGTACGGCAATTACCCCGCCTTGCAGACGCAGCACGCTGCCCAATTTGGCGGTGCGGATATCGTTGTCGAAAAATGCCTGTCTGACCTGGCTGCATCGCAGGCCGACTTTACGCTCTACGCGGAGCGGCTACCCAAATTCTGCGCCCTGGATCTACGCTGCTCCCAAGCCTTTGACGAAATCGCATGGGCCGTCAAGCACGGCATCTCTCATTTTGTCTTTTTCAACGACAATATTTTCAAGGCATTTGACTCGCGCCTGCAACCGCTTCTCGATCGCGTGGTCGAGCGCAAAGCTGCCAGTGGCAAAGCGTGGGACATTCGCTTTCATGGGATATGCGGTGTCGAGACACACGATTTCCCCCTCAGCCATGCTCGGCTGCTTGCCCAGGCCGGGTTCAATGAACTGCACCTGGAGCCAGCCTGTAAAGAGGGCATCGTAGATGAGGCACATTACCGGCTTGTGTTGGAAGCTTGCGAGCAGGCTGGTTTTGTCGAGCGACGTGGGCTGGGCTGGGAATCGCGCCGGCATTACCTTTCAGGTTTTATGTGGATCGGCCGGCCGGACGACGATGTGGACAAGCTGGTTTGGAACGCACTCAAGCTGCTGCAATTGGTCGGGATGGTCATTCCCAAGCCCTATTCGCCCACGCCGGGTACCAGCGACTACACGCTGTTGGAATCTCAAGTTGAATTCATCGAGCCAGAAGACATCAGCCCGCACCGGCTGCCGTTTGCTGGTCACAATAGACTCGCCAAAGATGATTACAAGGAACTGTACCGGCTGACGGCCTTGTTGAACCGCAAGGTTCGCGGCCATACGTTTGATTTCTTGGGTGATACTTTTCTGAACAAGGTCATTCGCGAATCATTGGCGGGCAGGCGATGGGACGTGTCATCCCGGAGAAAGTCGCCATGAGCAAACGCGCGCTGCTGATCAACCCGCCTGTATACGATGTGCAATATTGGGCCGAGTGGAGCCAACCTCACGGATTGCTCAAGATCGGCCGCTATCTCAAAGACAGGGGTTACGAAACGCGCTTGGTTGACTGCCTGTTCCCCGACGCCAAGCGCAATGTGCGCAAAAAGACCAAATCGGTGGTCGAAATCTGTTCGGCTGCCTCCGAGATCTCTTACCAGGAATTCCGCAAAACGCAAAGCAAGCTCGCCCCTCACCAACGGCTCAAGTTCGTCTTTGGCACCAACCTGGAGGACTTGAAGCAGGAACTGCTGTCAATGGCCGGCATCGTGGAGGCTACACATAACGGCCGGGGACCGATATGGGCACCCACTTTGTTCCCTGAAAACTTGTTTCAACCTGACGAAGTATGGATCACGTCCATCATGACATATTGGTGGGAAAGCACGGTGGATGTGGCTGAGTTGTGCAAGCGGATCTTTCCGTCGGCCAGAATTCGCATTGGCGGTATTTATCCCACGTTGGCCTCAGAGCACTTGCAGGATAAACTGGCTGAGCGGGGCTTGTCGTTCGAGACCATACTGGGCTGCGACTTGGACTTGAACGATGAACGAGATTTGATCGTGAGAGGCGAAATTCCAGACGCATCGTGGTGTGACCTGGATTTCGACCTGTACTATCAGTCAGATATTCCCAACTTGTCCTATTATCATGGCCCTGGGCCAAACGATCCAACCTACACAAAGGATGCCATCTATGACAGGCACAATTATGGCCCACCTTATGCGATCCTCACCACCACGCGCGGCTGCCCCTTTAACTGTGCCTACTGTGCTCAACATGCTTATAACCTCTATGACGAGGAACGGGTGCAGCAGGATGTATGGAAAAAGCAGCTCGTTCGCACGCGCGGCAGAGACGAGACATTGCGGGAGATCAAAGACAAATTCCGCCGTTATGGCATCCGGCAATTTGCCTTTTACGAAGACAACTTTTTGGTCAAGAAAGAGCACTTTCGGGCCATCTTGCAGGGCATTGTTGACGACGCCGAGTTGAGTGGCAACCTACATCTGCATGCGCCGGAGGGCATCGAGGTGCGGTTGATTGACGCCGACCTGGCTCGCCTGATGCAGCAGGCCGGCTTTGAGCGTGTCTACCTGCCACTGGAGAACATCAATGCCGAGGTGACCAAGTCCTGGAATCGATCACATTCTAACGTGCAGATGTTTGATCGGGCAGTCAAGAACTGTGAGGATGCCGGATTTATCCTGCGCAATATGCAGGTCAACGCCTTCATCCTGTTTGGCACGCCAGGCGAGAACATCCGAGACGTAGTAGACAGCATCATCTTTGCTTCCAGCCGGATTGGGTCAGTGATCCCGATGCTGTTCACGCCGGTGCCGGGGTCAGCACTATACGAGGAGTATCGCGGCTATCTCTACGAGATGGGCTTTGACTTGCACCATCTGAACGGCAAACTATTTCCTTTCCTAGAGTTCAACCGCCGGTTAACCCCAGAGTTGACATTACAGGATTACCTGGATCTAGAGGCGCTGATGTTCCGAATGAACACGCAAGCCGTGCGAGGGACGTTTGATGTGGGTGGGAAAAGCGGAGTGTCGAGAGCATTTAGAAGAGTAGCATGTACGCAGATGACACTCGATTCTTCCAACTCGTGACCAAGGCGCTTTCAGGCACAACATACCAGAATAGCAATATCAGAAGCCACATCGCTCTATGCAGATTCTGGGATTCTCTGCTGAATCAAATTCTGGATTTTTCGATTGACATCCTCTGAGATATAATTTTTTAGATCTGGGTCCTGCTCCAGAGAATGACGGAGCGCATCCAGGTCCACATCCGGTAGTTGCCGACCGGTATTCCCCTCAAGGTAACTCAGTAATTCACTACCGACTTTGGCCCGACTCATGTCGTCTAATACGGGGAAGAGGCCGTTCGCTCTTTCAGCTTTGTACAGAGCCAGCACGTGATACAACAACTCTATGAGATAGTGTTCACGGTATTCGCTTTCTAACCATCCCCTATACATAACCTCCGCTGCCCGGTTCACCTTCTTGTACAAGTCGGGTCGGATGGTCAAAACATATCCCTCGAGCATTAAACGAAATGCGGGGTTCAGAGCATAGCCTCCTTGTCGGCGCCATTTCACCCATGGCCGCAAACGGTCAATCAGGTCAAGGTAATCCGCTGTCCCATAACCCTTATAAGATTCAACCAGTAGGTCAGTCAAGATCTTTCTAAGTACTTGGACATCGAACCGACGCAGCAGGGCTAAGATCAACGTAGTCTCTTGTATATCTGATGCCAGATCGGCCACAAATTGCTCTACATAAGTGCGGTAGTACTTGCCGGTGAACTCCTGAACGTGGGCTTGAAAATCGGCAGACGTCTTGAACTGAGAGTCTTGCAGTTGATCGATAAATTCTTCTGTCAGTACCGGCAACCCACCTGTAATCCTGTGAATCTCTCCTGCGATCCCCCTATACTCTTCTGGCAGGGCGCGGGATATCACCTCGGGATCCAGTCCCGTCAACTCGCGGCACTCGAGACGCATCCGCAATTCGAAACTTTCGGTGAGTCTCAATTCGGTTTCGCTAGTCAGCACGACGGCAAATTTGCCTATCCGGGAAGCAGGGCTGAGGAAATCTTCCTGGAACCGACGTCGCTGCTCTTCAGGCATCAAATCATAATCGTCTATTAGAAGCAACGTTACTCTTTCAGCGTCTTTGGCACCTTTGACAAGGTCGAGGAGTAACTCGATCAGTTGTTTCCTGTTTGTCCATGATTTGTAGTCGGAGGGCAAAGAGGCATTTCGCTTGGGGATGCGCTCACCAAGTTGATCAACAATATCAATCAGAAACCTATTCAGGGCGAGTGCCTCAACATCGTCCTCGCAGAACTTCGCGCGAACCAGACTAGTTGGCATGATGCGCTCATACTCGTTCCAAATCTGTTCGAGAAACGCCGTTTTCCCAAAGCCTCGCGGCCCAAACAGGGCTAGTAGACAAGGAGTGCCCCCAAGGTCATTTTTGATGTCTTCGATGAACTTGTGTATACGTTCACGTTCCTGCTGATGAGCAGATTCATAAACCCTCGAATAAACTTTTTTGTCCATCTTTTGACTCCCCTAGAGTTGGTGATCGATTATAACACAATCAAGTTCAAAGTCAAATATGCGCATTCAAGTAGGGCCACTTTGAAAATGTTTTAAAGCATAATCCACAGTGTCCTTAGGATCCAATTTTCTTGTCGTTGTTTGCTGTCTGATGTAAAATTCTCTCACGTTATCAAAATGACAGTAGATTGGTTTTTCGCTCTTCCTAACCTCAACAATATAGACGAGTTCATCTCGGCATTCTTCAAAATATGCTTTGTAGTCATTTGGCGACAGCGAAGGGTCAAACATATCTTTTGTGATATTCACAAAGGCTCGCTCGAACCCGTCCTTATTTCTCCTTCTACCCAATGTGGATAAATCGTCTTCAAGCCCCAAGACTATTCCATCATCATCTACGCCGATGATTAGAGTACCGCCTTCAGCGTTCAGAAAAGCACACAGTGTTCTGGCAACTTCCCGTTCCATCTCTTTGTCTGTTTGACCTGCCTTACGATTATAACGCATCGTTGACTTGAATTCGACTCGCTCGTTTTCTCCCTGGGCAATCAATCGCTCCAACGCCGATTCTCGATGCCGCTTCTCAAACGGCTTCAATACCTCACTCACTTCTTGGGCTGTGATCAAGAGAGGCTCTCCGTCGTCTGGCGACCACCTGCGACAGTGTTCGCTGAACAATTGGTCACATATCCCGATCAACTCACGCGGGTTTCCCATAGAGAGCTGGATCACAGAGTCGTCCAGACTCTCCACACCCTCGGACAGATCCTCTAATCGCTTACGGCGCCCCTCGCTACACTGGCTCAACCGTACTTCTAGGAGAGCACGCAGTTCATTGTCAGGCCATTCGAGATCACGAACCCTCCTGCTTTGTTCCTGCTTAATCCAGGGGATTTGCAGCGCTCGCTCTCGAAATCTCTTGCCCAAAAAGAACTTGAATGACGCTCTATACTCGGCGAGTTCAAGTAAACGATGGGGCGCAAGCAAGGGTTCCAACACCTGCCAGGCGATACCTTCATCTGGAGCAATGTCATCATCAGGGTCAACGAGAATGTAGGCAAACTGATACTTAAACAGTTGGGTTACATATCGGTAAAAACGGCCCAAGAGTTCACGAGTATCTGTGGGCAATTTCCCTTTCGTTCGCCGGCCCGGTTTCAAGAGCTTTTTAAGAGTTTGTATTCTGAGAGGATCATCTTCGTAACGGGAAACATAGAGCCACAACTGGTTGCGGATGGTGTTGTTCTCTTCTGTTTCTGGTAATGACTCGATCTTTTCGCTCAATTGCTTTGCCAGATTGGCCAGAGTTCTGAGAGCTGTTTTCAATATCTGCGTCACATGGCCTTCCTGTACCCCGTCACCTTCTTTGTCGCGAACCAGTGGGGCCAGATCCTGATACACAAGGAGAAGAATACCATCTTGAGGACAAAGTTGCGAGATCACGTTTCGCAGACTGCTCTTACCACTCCCCGACGGGCCAAACACAAAGACAGTTCCCGGTTTGGATATGTCGGCTCGAATGTCAGCGAAATGTCGCATATCAAAATAGAAATACTCTTGCAAATAGGGATCCGATCCCCCATCGGTGTAGAAGAATGGATCTCGCCTGAAGCCAAGTCGTTTCAGCCACTCTTGACGCTTAGGATCGCCGGGCAAAATTGGTTCACTCTTAGGCCCGGGAGTCTTAGGCTTAGGAAGTGGTTTTGGTCCCACCGGGGCCCTTTCCAATATTCTTGCGATTTCCTCGCGTACCTCCTTGATGTCATCTGCAAGTTTTATGCCTCGTAGTTCATTCACGAGATCATCAAGCAAGATATCGACAGCCCACCTGCCATCCTGTAAATAGAGGTTTTGGGTATCGCTAATGATAAATGACAAATCATTCCTACAATTATCATCCCGGTGGATCTGGTCATACATATTCCGTTCGAGATTTTTTGATAACCATGCATCCCGTCCCTTGCGGTCCCCAAGCCGCGGAACTTTCACCAGTAAATCAGTCAATTTTCCGAGTATATCTTTCAATTCCCTCATAGATTTACCTTGGCGAGGTGAGATCATGCCCATCCTTGTGCATGCTCAATCTCTTGCCGCACGGATTCAGGCAGATCCTTAAGAATTGTGTGGAGCAGAAATCCTTCATTAATGGCAGCTACGACTTGCTCTGAAAACTTGCTGGGTGTGGCATATTGCAGTCCAAGACTGTTGAAACGAATGGGGCGATCTTTGTAGTAACGGTCATAGGAATCCCATGCATGATGCAGACCCACCACCTGCCAGTTGTTGTCCAAAACGGGGGAGCCTGACGACCCTCTTTCCGTATCACTCAGATAATGAAAGAGACCCCGATCGGGAACATTCCCGATATAGAAATTGCTACGAAGGGCGATCTCCTTAACCCGCCCTCCTGGATGCTGTATAACATTAAGACGCACACCAGGAGTCAGATTTGGCTGAATTCTCACCACTCTCAAAAAACTCCAATCGGCCAATGGAACATCATCTATGGATTTGTCTGCCAGGCGCAACACTGCGTAATCCAAAGCCTTGTTAGCATGGACAAGATCTGTGCAATAATACTCGGCGTAAGAACCAACGTCATAACCAAACCACGCCACACTTCCCCTGGCTTGTTGCTCAAACTCTTGTAGGGTAGCATCGCTCTCATGCGGCTCACGTGCCTTGATAACGTGGTGATTAGTCACGAACAAACCAGGTGCAATCAACCAGCCTGTGCCAAAGCCGCGCCCTCCAATCGTGCGAGATACCATGACGCGAGCCACTGCCCTAGCCGCTCTTAATCCGTTCTCCAGGAAACTAATCGGGACCTTCTCATCTTCTCCGATAATAATCTCTTCTCTAGGTAGGATGTCTAGGCCAGTTGGAGGTTCCAAAGATCTTTGAATGTTCTGTCTTAAATGTACAAGGTCCTGTTCCATAGAAAGGTCTCTTGCCTCTTTAGCGAGCACGTCGTCAATCAAGATCAGGATAGGCCACCTGCCATCCTTTAACTGGAGGCCTTGGACAGTATTAATGATGAATGTCAAATCATTCCTACAATTATCATCCCGGCGGATCTGATCTTCCACATTTCGCGGCAGATTTCTTGCTAGCCATGCATCTCGATCTTTGCGTTCCCTCAAACCAGGAACAAGAGCCAATACATCAACCCATTTTTTGCGCAAGTTAGGGTCCAATTCTATAATCATGGGGCATCCTCTCTTTTTGCAAGTATCCGGTCAGATCGTTAAGGATGGCGCGGATTAGAATATCCTCATTGCGGAAGCCCAAAATTCCACGGCTTCTCATATCGAATCAACCGCAGCGCCTCTAGCCGCACAACCTCCGGCAGGATGGCACGATAGACCTCGCACAACGGCGATTTCGCGTCGTATCTGTCGGTATGCTGAAAAGTCAGGCGCGGGCAGCCGCCTGCGCAGCGGTAACGCCAGACGCACTCGCGACATTCTTTTTCGTCAACGGACAGGTTCTGTATCCCGTTGGTGTCCGCCCGTACAAACGCCAGCGGGTCGTCAGCGTTAATGGTCGTGACCGCGTGCAACATATCCATCTGGCACTTGGATATGTTGCCGTTGCAGTCAATAACCAAATAGTTCTGGCCAACCCCGCAGGTGTGCAAGTGCAGAATCCCCGCATCGGCGCGGTCTGCCAGGTTCGAAAGCAGGCTGTGCCTGGGCAGTTTCCGCTCGATGACATGGAACGCCTCAAGCAGCCCCTTGACAACCTGTTCATAGGTAAAACTTAACGGCCCGGATGCAGGAAACCCATCAGGCTCACGATAAAAATTGAAACTGAATGGCAACTCTCGCTCCAGCAAGAACGCAACCAAATCAGGCAACCCTTGAAGACTCTGTCCTGTGATGGTCACGGAGACATGAGGCGAAATCCCCCAGTCAAGCAACCGGTCGAGGGCATTAGCAACCCGTCCAAAAGAGCTTCCTATTTGTCTACTCAGGGGCCGTTGCGCATCGTGATATAGACCAACGCCATCCAGAGAAATCATAACCTGGATGCCATGTAAAAGCAACAAGTCCAACAGATCGTTGGTCAGCAGCGTTCCGTTGGTCAAGATAACCGTTTCCAGTCTGATACCTGTTTGGGCGCTTAGCCGTTCCGCCTGCGCCTGCGCGGCCTGCAGCGCGTCGAGGTTTAGTGTCGGCTCGCCGCCGGCATACTTGAGCCTGACCCGCTCACAGTTATGGGCTACAGCGGAGCTGTAAGCGGCTTCCACAGAACGCTTCGCGGTTGGAGGGTCCATCCTCTGATTGGTTCGAGGGACATAGCAATACCGGCACGCCAAGTTGCACTGATGAGTGAGGTGAAGCCAAGCAGCCAGAGTTCTCGCCTCTGTCCGTGGGGAGACAGACTGTTGCTGCACTTGAGGCGACGACAGGACGCCAGCCGCGAGAAGCACGGCGATTGTTTGCTCAAACATCCCATCGCTCCAGTCGCAAAACCGCGTTTCCAACTCTCTCAATGTGGAAGGCGCTCTCAAGGACGGGAGCAATTGACCGGCCTGGCCATCCAACACCACTATCGGCTCTTCTGTGGCACTCACGGCGGCGGTGTACTCACGGACCTGGCTCAGAAGGATGTCTTGATTCAAGTGTATCTCTCTGACATCTCCGCTGTTCACCTCTTGCAGCAGTGCCTTTACCCGAACGTTACCTCTCTTGGAAACCATTGGCTCCGGGCAAGCGCAGGGGCAATCATCACATCTCCCATTCAGTTGAAAGCGGCTGGATAATGTGTTAATCCAAAGTCTTGGGCCAGAGATCAACGGGTTGTGATGCATAGTACGCTCTCCTGAATGCCGAAATTTGCCTATTCGCTCCCAGAACTTGCCGATCGTGCCAGGGTCTCGAGCCGGATACGTTCGAGCATATCCAGCATATTCGGTCGCACGGCGGAGACAGACTGCGCTAACCATGCATCTTCCAACGCATCGCACCATAGCACAACCAACTCGGGCGGTAGAATGCTGAACCGCCACTCCAGGTTCCTCAGATTGTCGTTCAGCCGATACGAAGCATATCCGATCAGTTTGGCGAGCTGGGCATAGTGAATTTTATATTGCTCGAGCGCTTCGTCATATCTTGCTTGTTCAAAATGCCCGTCTCCTATGATGATCTGGCTGATTTGCGTGAACAATTCCTCTTCGTAGTCACTCCCTTTGATACGTTCGATCCTGCGAATGATGAGCGGCACTAGGTCAAAATGCTCGAGTTCCAGGAACAACCTAGCTAGTTCCGTCAGACCATCCAACGCACAGTGATAGTCACTGGCTTCATCTGCCATTAGCGCGCTCACCTCGAACAGCCGGGCGGCCTTTTCCAACCAATTCATCTCCGCAAACAAACCAGACATTAACAGGATATGCTCAAACTCGACTTCAAATGGATGCTGGAAAGTTTGCGCTTTTTGCTGCAAAGCCTGCAGTGCTTTCAAAGAGTCGGAAGTGACGCTTTCTGGCAATTGTTGCAGGCGATAGATTTCCCGATAGACCTTTGCCAGGCGATGGAGGCCGCTCGCTATCGCCTTCCGCCAACCAGACTCGCGCGCGATTTCCAATGCGTCAACAAGATGTTGCCAGGCTTGCATCTGGTGCTCACAAGCTTCTGTCAGGCTCTCCCCTTTTCGTCGGAAGACCCGACCCCTTAAATACTCGTTGATGCCCAGATGCTGCAAAGAATCACACACAGTTTCTCGGTGTTCGTTCTTCTTCGCCAACTTCAAGCCCTTCTCATAGCAGGACTTAGCCTCAGCGTATTCTTCAGTGTGGCGATAAACTGTACCCAGGTTCATCCAGGCATATATGGTGCGTTGCGCATTGGTTTCATTATCTGGCAACGGTTCGAGAGTTTCCAGAGCGAGTCTGCACTGTCTTTCCGCATCGACGTACTTGCCTTTCAGCGAATACAGGTATCCCCGGCTGAGATATACAGCGGCCATCTGAGATTGATCGTGAGCCAGGGTAGCGGCGCGAAAACTCCGGGCATAGTGCTCAAGTGCCTTATCCCATTCCCCCGCCTCGATAGCGGCCTGTGCCAGGTTGCTTTCGATCATTGCAAGCGATTGCCAGTCGCCTTTTCCCACCCATGCCAGGCCTTGATCGAACATTTCCTTTGCCTTGGTAATATTGCCCTGGCGCATAGCCATAAACCCGACCCATTGGCTGATCTTGATTCGTTGCTCTTGAAAGCGGTCCAACATCTGTCCAAAGAGCTCTTCCGCCTTCTCGAACAAACTGTGCCTGCGCAGCCATTCTCCACGCTCGTAGCAAATATCGTACCCTTTCCTTCCAAAGTGGTCCAAGTGCTCACGCACCTCTCCCCACACCAATTCTTCAAAGTCGTAATCGTGCGTTTTCTGCTCGACCTCAGCCCGGTAGGATTCGTACTTCTCCAGACCCGCATCTGGATCATGGTCAAGGATGTACCCTAGGTGTTCCGCTCGCAACTGGCGGGCCAGGTCCATGTCGGCCGCGGTCTTTTTGTCTGGGGGAGCCTCTTCAAGCATCCTGATGCTCTCCGGATAATAACGATTCACAACCAGGTCATACAAGAATGCGCGGAATTCTTCCCATATACCCACATCTGGGAGTACATATTGAGCTACCATGCATTGGATCTCGTCGTGCAGCAAGTGACTCTGCTGTTGAGGGTATTCCTTCACGTAGACGAGTTGAGGGAGATCGTTAAAGATCCTCTCATAATCAGCAGGCCGAAACCATTTCTCCCCATTCTCCACGATGTATTGTAACATCGGGATATCAAAGCGCCGTCGGAGATAGGCCATAGCCCATATTATCTTCTGATCCTCAAATTGGCCAACAAGCCAGCGCTCCAACTCGGGTGAGTCTTGAACTCGTTCGTTCTTACCCAACTGACCCAGCCGAGAAATAAACTGGTCTCGATCGTGCAAGTCCAGGATCAGGTGAGCCATCAGCGGGGCACCATCGGTATGTTTCCAGATATTGTCCACTATTTCATCGGGAGCTGATGGCAGACGGCTATGCACAAGTTCCGTGAATGCTTCCAGGTCAAGCCCTCCCAGTTCATTAGTAACCATGTTGTCCGGCATCTGGGCCGGAGTTGGTTCGGGCCGTCCTGCAATAGCTACAATCAAGTCACCCACTTTAGGAAGAAACTTCTTGCACAACCATCGTCCCACATATCGTTGCTGTACGCGCTCAAAGGTATCAAAAAGCAGGATGACTTCCCGGCCGACAATTGCTTCCTGACAACACTCAATAAATGCCTTGTCCGCACGTGCTTCCAGGCTGGCGATTGTGCTGGGATGAGTCTCCGGCTTCGATCTGGCTTCCTCCAGACGATTGATGGCTTCGTCGTACGGCCGAAAGGCTTCCGAGTTCGGCAAACAGGACTTGATCCTGGCTTGAAGTCCATGAACACTGTGGTTCTGGGTGTTGAAAAAGTCAATAATGGGCGTCACCACGCGAATGGGGTCATCCTTATTGTCATTAATGATCTTTTGCAGCACCCATGTCTTTCCCAGACCGCCGCCGCCGCAATAATAGATGCCGTTCTTCATATGCCGATAGGAAAAACGCAGGTAGAACGCATCCAAGGCTTCACGACGCCCTACGAACTGTGCACGTACCTTTTCGCTTACACTTGTATTGTTCATCTCCGCCTCCCGTCTCACGGGCTTACAAGGACCTGGCAGCACTGACCATGACCTTGAGTTTCTTCAAGGTGACGTCGTGGGGCACTGGACGCAAGCCACAATTCGGCATCACCGCCCAGATATGCTCTCTGCCCAACCGGTCCAGCATAAAGTCCAAAAAGTTCTGCACTGCTGTCAACCTTTCAATCACATAGTTGCGTACCTCGACGCATCCCAGGCCGATCTGTTTATTACAGCGAGAGAGGTAATTCCAGTTGATGTGACTCAACTCATCGTGCCTCAACCACTCCCCCTCTATTGACACCATTTTCACTGGAGAGTGAGTGAGCACAGCATCCAAAATTCGGGTTACATTCTTGCAAATGTGCAAGGCCGGGAAGGGGATCTCTCCAATCTCGACTATCTGCTTCATCGCCTTGAAGGCCAGGTCCAGGTCTACGCCATCCGCCAGTGCCGGTTCATCTATCTGCACAATCTCGGCCCCAGCCTGGACCAGGTAACGGGCTTCCTGCCCCAAGGCTGAAGCAAGATCAAGAACCAGTCCAGGATCGTTTCGGCTCTTGTAGGGTGATTCAGCGTCCACAAGAATTGCTCTCGCTAGCGTCATTGGCCCTGTGATGTGTGCTTTCAACGGTCTATCACCGGCCAACTTCTTAGCGTACAGATAATCCTGCACAGTGATGGGCTCATCTGCCGGTCGGATGCGGGCAGTGACGTGATAGGGCAGAGTTCTGCCCTCGTAACCTGGTAACTTAGAGGCTATAAGAGATACAATATCGTCTCGTACTTGACCATCCACCAGGATGTCAATATCAAGTTCGATCTGGTCACGAATTGCTCTTTCAATAGATTCGCGCACAATGCGTTCCTGCTCTTCAACTGGTAAATGGCGAATAGGCTCGTCAGGATTGTAGGTCGGGGGCCAACTGCCTGTTGTACTGGTTTTTAACGCCATCAGTCACCTCCAATTCTCTTCATTTCAAATGATCAGCTCTAGAGTGTTCCCAAGTTATCTCGAAAATACATCTTTCTCGTTACGCCTCGCTTCCCCCTGGCTTACTCTTCCTCGGTTTGACCTGCACCATCATCACCCGCTCTACATCATCATCCACAAACGCTGCCTGCCCCGTTCGTGCGATCTTGTTGATAAACACCCGCAACTCGGCGCCCATATAGTCCTTGGTTAGCCGGTTCAAGGCAGATTTGTCCTCTGTGGTAGTCAGAGCGTGAGAGATAATCACGTCGCACTGGGAGAGCGCCTCCATATCCAGTGCCGAGGGCTGCTGTGAAGCCACAACTAGCGATAACCCCGGCTGTCGACCTTCCTTCACCCACTGGATCAATGCCTCTTTGCACAGTGTGGACTTGCCAGCCGGGACAAATTGATGAGCCTCATCGATGAGCATCCAGATTTTGCGCATGCCGGCTTCCAGTCCCAACTCTTCCCGCCGGCGGGCCACACTCCGCTTGCGAAACAGGTTGCGGGTCAAGGCAGACAGGATGAGCGGCCGCCGGCCATAGCGGCCTGAATCAATCGTGCTCAAGTCCAGGATGTTGACCACGTGCGGGTCGAGCATTTCCCACACCTCGCGATAACGGCTGTCCTCGAAAAAGCCCCACTCTTGCGCTGTGTCCAGCCGGTTGACCAGCGCATCTACGGTCTTGGGCGCAGCGCGGGCATCTAGCTCTATTATATCCATAATCTGTGAAATGTAAAACTCAGCGCCATATTTCTTGTGACAGGTGCGAATGGCTTTGTAAAGCGCAATGCCCAGTGGTTCGTTGATGTTGAAATCAAACAAGTCGCACCAGGCCTCCGGCGAGATGTCAGATGGGTTAAGCCGCAGTTGTTCAAAGACCACACCGCGCTCTTCCAGCCGCTCCACAATTTCGCGGTCGCCGTAACGTACCACCGGGTCGCCGGGCACCAACACCTTGATGGGTAACCCTTGAGGGCTTTCGCCCCAATCCCACAACGTTCGCTCTTGTTCAAGGTTGGGCAGTGACATGGTGTGAAAGATGCCCATCGGGTCCACCACCAAGATCACGGCGCTATCCTCACGGCATAGTTCCTCGATCAGCACACCCATCGTGTACGACTTGCCGCTGCCGCGCTTGCCACAGATGGCCACCGCCCGTGACTTATTCGCGTCAATGTGAACGTCGCTGTTATCATCCAAGTTTCGTCCAACGAATAACACTAGACCACCTCCAGTTTGACAAAGGGCACTACCGACTCCTGAAATGAAATACCGCCGTGTGTGCCCCACTCCAGGCTCGTCAGGGATTTGAAAAGGTAAGGATACGCCAGAACTGTATAGTTTGCGCCATGGCAATGCAGTTGCTTCGAGTCGGGAACCAGGAACGATCCCCTGGCGTAGCGGTGCGAATTGATCCGCTCGTCTCGGACTACAACCAGGTCGTGGCCTGTCCCCAGCTCTGGCTTCCACAAGATGCCGTGATCGGCAGTGGCATAGACCAGGGCCGTAGCTCCCGCCTTTTGCAACCTTTCGACCAGCGCCAGCAATACGTCTTGATACAGATAACGAGCAGTGGCTTCTACAGGCGGCCGGTCGCGGTGGCTATGACAAATCGAGTCCATACCGTTGACCAAGATTTGAATGTAGGTTTGTTCGGTGGGTAACTTGTCCAATGCCTGCAAGACCTCTTTGAACTCGCTCACCCTGAGCATTTGCGCGGCAGGATCAAAGCCGTGAAAGATCACGTCTGTCAAGGCATTGTCACGCTCCCAATACGAAAAGCCCAAGCGCCTGCTAAATCCTTTTTCGAACAGCCGGCGAGCGATGGAAGGCCGGCCGATGATGTTTTGAAAGCCAACCGGCGTGATGGTTGGTCCCTCAACCAGGCAGCTTTGAACGCCAGGATAATCCATCCAGTCCGTGTAGGACAGTCCATCAATCAAGAGCAGGACAATCACATCCACATCCAGGTCTTCTTCGATGCGGCTCGCGATGCCGGACTGCGTAAACGCAAAGCTGCACACCCGGTCATAATTCTGAAACAAGCTCCGATTGAACTGTGCCAAATCCGCCGGCGCCTTGGCAGTCGCTTGCACCACCGGCCAGCGATCAAAGTAGCCGGTGGCCGGTCCCAACAGCACCGTCCGCTCCACCGGCAGCGGCGCCAGGCCATCCGCGCGCTGGACGTACTGCCAGGCATCGCGCTCGACGCTCAAGTTGTTCAACCCAGCCAGCAGCAGCGGCTCTCCCTCGTACACAATGGGGGTACGATCCAACACAGCGTCAAGGTGGAGCACATCGGTCAACTGCTTCATCTCACCTTTTCGATGCGGATATTGACCTGGTTTTTCTTGAATAGCGTGACGATCAGCCCCATCAACTTGTCGAGGGAAAACCCCTTTCCCTCGGATGCTATCTGGCCGGTAATGACGACCCTGACATCTGTCCCTTTGGGGTCTTGCAACATTGCCAGGATTGCCTCCTCTTCGGATGAAGGCTCGCGCTTTTGCAAAGTCCCCCGCAGGCTTTGGTCGGCTTTTTGGATAGCGGCGCTCAATTCTTTTACTGCGTTGCCCAATGCCGTGAAACACTCTTGCTGCCGCACACAGTCGTCGTGCAGTTGTTTTTTGACCTGGGCCAGTTGATCTTCAGCCTGGCGAATGTGTGTTGATGACTCTGACGTATCCGCCTCGGCTACTTGGCCAGCATACAAGGTTTCTGTCCGGTATCGCTCCAACTCTTGTTCCAGCGCCTGGATGTGCTGTCGTGTTTTGTCCAGAACCTCGCTGTACAGGTTAACGCGCGATGTTTCGGGATCAAAGGTATCGAAGGCTGCGTGCAAGTTAAAGCGTCCCACGCCCATCGCCTTGAGCGTTTCCTCGTAGGTGAGCTTGACTTGCATATAGTTCTCACGCCGGTCGCGCAGCCAGGCAGTAATCTGCTCCTGCGTTTCCTTGATACGGTCGCTATACATCTCGTGGTCAGGTAGGGCTTCCAACTGCTTTTGCCGGAAGCGGTCCGTAATCTCGCCAAACACGGTATCCAACTCTTGCCGGAACTGGCTCTGTTTGTAAGAGGTCTCGCATCCCAGCGCCTCACGATAGGCATTCGACGCGACATTGAGAACGTTGGGCCAAGCGATATAACTCTGCAAATACCCCCTGGCCGCATCAAGGCCAGATTGTGCTTCTCTCAACTCAGTCTGCGCAGCCCGGTTGGCTTCGTACAATGCCAGTATCGCTGCCGGGTCGGCAGGGGATGCGCTTGTCCAGGCATTCCAGGCTGTGGCAGCCTGGCTATCTACAGTGCGAAAAGCAAGCGAGACCCGCTGGTACTTTTCTTTGAGGAGCGTTTGGCAATGCACCAACTCGCTCACCCAGCTCACGTCGCTTTTCAAAGGGCGGGTCAAGTCGGCCGGCGCGCTGGTGCGAAGTATCTGCTCGGCGGCCTCGTGGATTTGGGTAAAGCTAGACTGGATCTTGTTTGCCCAACTTGCCGAAAACTGGTTGAGCTTTTCGCGCAGTTGCCCAAGTTCGGTCTGACATTCTTCCAGCTTCTCAATATCCTCGCAGCCAGATACCCGCTCTGCCAGCTTGCCGGCCTGGGTCGAAAAGCGTGTATCAAAATCCGGCAACTGGGCCAGCACCTCGGCCCGCGCAGTCAGCTCGGCCATGGAAGCCAATATTGCTTCACGGCGCTCATCGGGCGATTCCAGGACCTCTTCGAAACGCTGCTGCCTTTGGTTAAACTCGACCAACCGCCTGGCTTTGAGGATTTGCAAAATAAATGCAATCTCGTCTTCTCTGTACCCCAAGCCTCGCAGGAGGCCAAATCCCTCGTGTTCGCCTAGTGCCCTGAGCCTCACCTGCTTGCGGGTAAAGCGGTCTGTGCTGGTGCGCAACGCTTCCATAAATGCTTCTTCGGCCGGGTGCAGCTTGAAACGCACTGTTGACAGCACGTCGGCCTTGGTTCCCAGGTCCACATCCAAGACGCCAGATAGATTTTCAGCCAGGCCCTTGAACGTTTGAACCTTGCTCTCGCCAAACAAGGTCAAGACATCGCGTTGGGGAGCCTCGAATGGCTTATTCCCCCTCAGTACGCCGATCGAGCTTGAAACATCCTGGGACTTGAGCGCGTTCAAATACGCGGTGTAGGTGCGCTCCCAGCGGCCCGTGGTGATGAGCGTCTCGTAAGCTGGATAGCGCGCCTGGCACATTTTGGAAAACACCTCTTGGGGTGAGGCCAGGCCAACTTTGGACAAGCCATCGAACTCGGCGCTTTCCAGCAGGTCTTGTCCAAACAACAACTGGATCGCGTAATTGACCATACTGTGCCTGAAGGGTGGTATCTGCATCCGCTTTTCATCTTCGGGGATGAGCTTGTCGTTGGCGTGCAGGTGTTGGACCAACGCCAACATAAAGGCCGGAGTCACTTTGCTCAGGGGATAGCCCAATTCCTCAATGTAAGGGATGTTGAGCGGCTTGGAAGAGTGACGCAGCAAATTCAGGCGGTAGATAGCCAGTGTGCCAGCTTCATTGCCACGCTCAATCCGCCCACACGACTCGTAATCGCAATCGGGATCGAACCAAAACGCGAGGCCAAATTCTTGCACCTTTTTGAGCAACTTGGAGCGATCTGTGGACACTCTGATCACGAGCTGGCGTTCGGGGTACTTACGGTCGAAGGTCCCCACGTACTGCTCAGGCACTTGAGCATCCGGGATCCAACCCTCTACCTGGTCTGACCGGCGAGACGGTACCAGCATCTCTCGAATCACCACGTCCTCGAACGCTTGGATGGCCGCCTGCAAGTCGTGCCTGGATTCCGAATAGGTTTGAATGAACTCTTTGGTCAGCTCGATAAAGCGCGGCTCGGCGCCGCGTTCGGTGGGGGCCAGCTTGCGCAGCGATATGCCCTCGGGAAACTTGTACATGTACTCGGTGTACAGTTTTCTGGAGATCGCGTCCCTGGCGTCTTGCAGGCTATAGATCTTGAAACGGTCGTCCGGGCACCCCATCGGAAAAGCCGCCATCAGCTTGATAGCCTGTTCGCCGCCAGGAACTTGCTCGACCTCCTTGGATTGCAAGGCTTCGGTCACTGCCTCAATCAGCTTGCCGCCCGAGTCAAAAGCGACCTGGCGGCCCAGATAGGCGTCTATCAAATCGATGGGAGAAAAACCCTGCCCCGTTTTGTCATAGTGGTCAATGGCGCAGCGCATCACCTCGACGACTGTACGCGGGCCGGCGCCCAAATCGTCGCGAAAGGCAATCTGCCCGATGCTGTCCAGCGTATCGGCCGGCAAGATGTCGCCAGCTTTTTCCTCAAACTCGTACACCTCGGCGAACTTGGACCACAATTCGGCCGGAAAGTCGCGCTCGTACATGCTACTTGGACGGATAAAGAGGTTGCAGCGCTGAAGCCGTTGCAAAATATCGGGACGCACGTCGTTGATAAGAGTTTCTGTGTTGAGAGGCAGGCCAATCATCAGGCCAAAGCTGCCCTGCCGGTTTAGCAGGGGATTCAATAGCTCAAAGACGTCTTGCATGAATTCGTCGCGCGAGCGATGGTCAGCCAGGTAGCGGCTCATCGTCACTTGCAGCTCGTCAGTGAACACGATGGGGCCATACAATTCCAGGGCATCATCTTCGAGCAGTCGGTTGGTCTCTGTCAGGAACTCGACCACGTCCGCCGGACGGCAGCCGAGATTGACTTTACCCTGCTTGACGAGTCCCTGGACTTTGGAGACAGGAATATCCTCCTTGTCAGCAAATTCCTTGACGGATTTCTCGCGGTATCGCTCGTAACAGTGGTCTATTTGTTGTACGGCGCGGGGCTGGATTTGCTCCACACGATAGCGCACCCAGGCCCAGGTAGCGTCAATGATGTCTTGCAGCCGGTGCCATTCAAAAGGCGGCACGGCGATCACACGCGCGTCTTCGCACTGCTGCCACAAATGAATGGCCGTGCTCGTTTTGCCGTATCCCACCTCGCCGGCGATGGCCCCTACCACAGCGCCCTTGTTCGTCCGTGTCCATTTTAGCAGTGCGTCCACATAGTTTGCGATTCCTCCCAAAGACATGTGGGTCGCGGCGTGTTCCAGGTAGCGTTGATTGACAACACTGGGATCATTGGCCAGTTCGCGGGCGGTAAAGGTCGCGATGACTGTGTCCATACTTCTGAGCTTTTCCAGGCGAGGGTCTTTAGCCATAGACATCTCCTATCAGCTTGAGGTGTTCCCACAAATTCAAAGCCGCGCAATCCGGCAGCCGCAAGTCGAGGCTTCGGAAGAGCGTGGCGCGAAAGCAGCGAATATCCTCGGGCGTGAGGCTCAACGCAAAAGATGGGATTGTATCTTCGACACGATAGCGCGTGATGAGAATGACTTGGCGAAGGTCAAACTTGCGAGCCTGGTTGCGCATGCCGCGCACGGCCGTTCGATCAAAAGGCGCATTATCGATAGCCAAGGGATGGCTGGCAGAGCGAATCAGGTCGGGAGACGACACGTAATCGATACGGTTTTCCTTGCACAAGGTGTGAGCCAGAAACGTCTTGCCAACGCCCTGTGCTCCATATAGGTTCACAACACGGTGCAGGCCGCCTAGAAATGGGAGCAACTCCTGGTAGGCGACGACCTGCGAGGGGAAAAACCAGGATGCATCAGACTGGGCTTTGATTTGGTTTTCGACCTCTGTGCGGGAAATCATGTGCGCATCCCTCGTGTTTTGTCTCCAGTCAATGCCACTCAGGCCAACATTGGAATATCCACTGCCTGCCGCAAGATGACGCTGCTGCCCCACTCACCGGTGTGAATATCCAGGAATGGAAACGTCCGCGAAGCCGTCTCTATCATCGCCACGATGCGCTCGGCTGTGGCGAGGCACAAAGGACACAACTGTTCCACTGTTGGCCGATCTAGCAAGATTGGCGTCTGAACCACTGCACCGCGAGCGGCGTACAGGTACCACACAGCCAACAGCGCCAGCTCGACCGAGAACCACTCGCGTTCCTGGCTGGCGACCAACTTGTCGTTTTCCACTATCAGGAACGGTGGAGACAATTCTTGCAGCCAGTTGGTCACAGCATAAACAGTTTCAGTGCCCACTACAGGATCCAGGCCGGGGAACTCTTTTGACGCTTCCGCTGACAGTTGTCCGAAAAGAGTCTTGCGTCCCTTGATGACCGGCTTGTCGCTCCAGAGAATTCGGCAGGTTTGAGCATACGACCACGACCAGTAATCCCGGCGTCCACCCAATTCCCAACTGGCGAACAGCAAAAAATGCATCGCGTCCTCATAGACCTGGCGGCGATACAGGGCCAGGTTCCGGCAAGCCTGGCCGCGTGTGGTGAGGGTGTAGGTGGTATGCTCCAATTTTTGAAAGAGGCCGAGCTTGCCTCCCATGTCCAGGCTGCGCCTGGCGCCATCTAGCGTGATGGTATATCCGTTCTGGATCAAGCTTGAGCGCACAGATTCGGCGTCGAGCGTTTGGTCGTCAGTGGCCACGCATAGTATGCGCTCGATGTGCGCCGGCCTGGCAATATGTTCGACGTGGAACTTGATTTTGCTTGGCGACATTATTGTGTCCAAACGTCCTTGGTACGCTAATAGGCGCTCGTGCTGAATGAATTATAGCATTTTGCCAGTGTAATGCAAGCGGTATACCATCCCGTTCTCACTGAGCCTTTCACTCCGTGGGTATTGCCAAACTGCTTATGCGCGTTGGCTGGATAGAGGATTGTCAAGCCAAAGCATAACCATCAGGCAGCCAACGCGCAAGTCAGTATAACCTGGCCTCATTCACCAAAGGATAGATGTAATGACTTTATCTCCTGTCTACCCCATACCATTCACTATCAGGGTGATGAATGATGAACGGCCCCGACATGATGTCGGGGCCGTATACGACAATTATCTTGGCCTTGCCTGGAAACTGCGACCTGCTTCTACCTGGCGGCGAGCAGCTCGTCCGCCTTTTTGAGCCAGTCGGCGATGTCAATGTTCTGCGGGCACTTGTCTTCGCACTCCAGGCACTCGATGCAGTTGTCCGCCCACTCGTTCTCACCCAACCAACTATAGAACAGGCGAGCTGAACCGTACTCGTTGTACATCAACGCCTCGTTATAGATCTCCAGGATGCGCGGGATGCTGACCTCGTTAGGGCAGGGGAGACAGTATTCGCACTTGGTGCAGGGGATGGGACAAATCTCGCGATACTTGTCGCGCACGCGCCCGATCAGTGCCAGCTCTTCTTCCGTCATCTGCCCAGGACGCGAACGCTCGGCGCTGGCAATATTCTCTTCCACATGCTGCATGGCGCTCATGCCGCTCAGCACCACCGACACCTCAGGGTGATTCCACACCCACTGCAAGGCCCAGTCGGCCGGCGTGCGCTGGATGGGGGCAGTCTCCCAAATCTCTCGGATGGGCGGCGGCGGGGCGATCGACAGCCGCCCGCCGCGGATTGGCTCCATGATCACCACCGCCAAACCCTTGCTGGCAGCGTACTGGATGCCACGCGTGCCGGCCTGGTGCTCCTCGTCCATAAAATTGTACTGGACTTGGCTGCACACCCATTTGTCATAACCATCCACGATTCTCTGAAAGACCTCGTACTCGTCGTGGAAGGAAAAGCCCAAGTGACGGAGTCGTCCGGAGGCTTGGGCTTTCTCCACCCAGTCGAACACCCCTAACCTGGTCAAATTGTCCCAATGGCCGGCATTCAAGGCGTGCAGCAGGTACACGTCGACGTGATCGGTCTGAAGGCGCTCCAACTGCTCGTTCAGCAGGCGGTCAAAGTCGTCGACCGTCTTGACCAGCCAGCAGGGCAGCTTGGTGACCAGCTTGACCTTGTCGCGGTAGCCACCTTGCAGCGCCCGGCCCACCACCTTTTCGCTTTCCCCACCATGGTAGCCGTAGGCTGTGTCCACATAGTTCACGCCGTGGTCGATGGCATAGTGCAGCATGCGAGTAGCTTCCGGCTCGTCGATTTTGCCAGAGCCGTCGTTGGCCAGCGGCAGGCGCATCGCCCCAAACCCTAGCACAGATACTTTCCAATCCAGTTTGCCAAATGTTCGATATTGCATCATGAAACCTCATTTCACTCAAGGATTTGTAGTAGGCCCATCAGGGTAAAACGATTTTACCCCGAAAGACTGGACACGTCAACTGTACCAGGTTGTACCGAAGTCAGTGCGTGGCTTGACCAGCTTGTGTGAGCCTGGATACCTTGCAAGAGAGACCTCGGTTGAGGTTTTGTAATGTAGCCCCCTTGTGCGCGCTGGCTGAATAGCAGTTTGCCAAGTCAGAGCTCGGCTATCAAGCAGCCAGCGCGCACAAGTCAATATAACCTAACATCATTCACCAACGGGATAGACGTAATGTTTTCATCCCCTGTCTACCTCGTTCCATTCACCATCACGTGATGAATGATGAACGGCCCCGGCATATTGTCGGGGCCGTGGCTGAGCGGCTGCGGTCACCCCAAGCATGGTGTGCCGGCCAACGCCAGACACGCCAGCCCAGTACGTTTTCGGACCAGGCCCTCCCGCAGTCCGCTCCTGGTTATCCTACCACATAATGAGCCGGAAGCCAAGCGTGGCATGCCGTTTCTTAATGGCGCGTCGGCGCGTCGTGGCCAGTTGACACCACGCCGGGCTGTGGTAAAATCCCGTTGTACGGGGCGAATGCCCACAACCGAATAGTTTTGCGTAAAAACGCGCGACCCGCGTGTAAGGCGGAGTGGCGCGTTTTTTTATTGTGATCGGGTAACATGCGCTCACCATTCACTGGTTGCCTGCTGGACGGTGATGAGCGCGAGTTTCGGAAGGATCAAATGACACAAAATCAGATCACGACGGATATGCTGGATGGCCTGCTGCCACAAATCAATGCCCTTTATGCGCATCTTGTCGAAACGCAACCATACGCTGCCGATGATTGGCGTGCCTGGCGCGGCGAGACGGTGCAACTGTTACACAAAATTTACAAGCCGTCGACGCGCCCCTATGCCGGGCAAGCAATGGTGGCTGTATTCTCCAGGTTGTTATCCGAGGTCGATTATTTGCTCGACGACTTCGACGAGTTGCAGGATGTCCACAAGATGACACAAGCCCGCGCTGGTGAATTGGCAGAGGCCCGGCGAGAATTGGCGTCCGCGCGACAGACTATTGAGCAATTACAGGCTGATTTGGCCAAACGAACTCGGCCCCAAGCCCCACAGCAGCCCAAACAGCCCTCAAGAGCAGAGCGTCCAATACAGAAGAGCATTTTTCAATCGGGTCTACAACGAGAGATTATCCGGATCATGGGTTCTGAGGGCCGTGGCCGGTCATGGCGGATTATCAGCCACGTGATTGACGCCGGCATCGCGCGAAACGAAAACAGTGTAAGAAACGCGCTGCGCAAATTAACCGAACGCGGGCTGCTGGACGATTACCGGCAGCATGGCAAAATAGTGGGGTGGGCCCGCGCTTCCGGCGGCACTTTTCGGTTGGTGACGTTGACAGAAAAAGGCCGTCAGTTTTACAGCCAGGCATTTGAGGTCGAGGCGGTAGAATCTGAGATTGCCGTGGCTGCTCGGAGGCACAAGTCGGTCGCGCATGGAGTTGGCATTTTGGAGGCGCGCGATTTGTTGCTAGAGGCTGGTTATGATGTGGATGATGACCCCGAGCCGTTGCTGCTCGATTCTGATGGACGCTGGAGCAAACGCGCCGAGCCTGATCTGGTCGTGGTTCTTGACGGTGTCACCTGGTCGGTGGAGGTGCAGCGCGAGGTGTCGGATCGCATCATGCCCAAATGGAGCAAGACCCTGTCGCTAACAGGCCGGCTGGCATTGGTGCTGTTCAACGAGGAGCAGCGCCAAAAGCAAGAAATGCTGTTGGAACATGCTATCGCTTTGGGACGACTGCCGCACGGTGAAATCTTGACGGCCAGCCTGGAGGCCATGCAGCAGGGAGAATGGGAATGGCGACGTATCGCCATTCACTGATCAGGGGGGTGTATTCTTGCGGAGGTGATGAATGATACCAGTTCAGTCGGACAACCCACGAAAAAGGATCTGGAGAATCCCTCGACCTTTCAAAAGGGTAGACAAGACCTTGACCCAGATATTTTTGGACTGTAAACCGCTGCTCACACCGGTGCGGCAGATTCACGGCGAGGGATGGTTTGCTTATACTCTATGGCAGCCAGGTTTTGACCAGGTGCAACTGGGCAAAATCGAGTTGGACGAAAAGGATGACAACATCACCGACCTGATCGCCCATGACCCACCCGATCCGCCGCGCCGCGAGATGACACCAGAGGAAAAATGGCGTATCGCGTCATCTCTCGACGCCGAGGTAAGGCGGCAAACCGTTTTAGAGATTGTGGGCAACATCAGCTCCGAAGAGCAAGAGCAATACCGGCTCATCAAGAAGCGGTTTGATGACATGGTCAGGGTTTTTATGCAAAGACTTCAAGTCGGATTATTGCTGTCGGACGATGCCGGGACGCCAGAATCGGCGTTGGCGGACAATGAGGAATTGGCAGAGATGCCCGACGCCATGCAAGCTGCCGAGACGCCCCAGCGCTATATTTTTCGCAAGGCAGGCGACTATTGGCAAGTGGCCTACGCAGGCATCGAGTCGTTCTATCTCAAAGATGCCAAAGGTGTGCAGTACATCGCTCACTTGCTGCGCCATCCCTCAACAGACATCCATGTAATGGAGTTGGTCACGGCAGTAGAAAAGAATCAACCTGACGACACCGTCCTCGACGGAGATGAAATAACCGACAAAGACGATTGGCGTGGTGACGAGATCCTAGACAGCCAGGCCCGGACCGAGTACAGGCAGCGTTTACAAGATCTGGCTGAGGAGCGCCAGCATGCGGCTAGATCGCACGACGAAGCGACCTTGATGAGAGTAGATGCAGAGGTGCAACAGATCGAGTCAGAGCTACAAAGCGCTGGCGGGTTGGGCGGCAGGCATCGCCGTTTTAACACAGAACTGGACAACGCCCGCACCAAGGTTCAAAAGCAAATCAAGTCTGTGCTCCACAAGATTCGTGCCAGTGACCGTGCCTTGTTCGAGCATCTCCAAAATGCCCTGGCCACGGGGGTTTATTGCCGCTATGATCCTGCCCATGGAATAGAGTGGGAAACCTGATTTGCAGGGTGTGAAGCCACACTTCACACTTGTGCCGCCAAAATTCACGCCTGACAACATGAACGCAATGTTGTCAGGCGTTTTTATTTCCCAATCAGACAGGAGTTTGTTATGTCAGGGGCAGAGATTTTCGCCAAACAGGGGAAGAATGGCGGCAAGCGAACCGAATACACCGAAGATGAAAAAATGCGCCGCCTTGGGCGGGCAATGGTTTACTTGATCGATGTTTTGGGCGCGGACGATGGCGCTGCCGATTGCGCTGATGTAGAGAATCGTCTACAAGCAGCGACAAATGAGGCTGGGCGCAAGCCGGCCCAACGGAGAGCCAGCGTACAGTAATGTAATTGCTCTGGCACTTTAACAACTGAATAAGCACTGTACGGCCTCCCCGAAAAATTGGGTCTTGACAATCGCCCAGAAAATGGTATACTAAGTGTAGTACCGATGAGGGAACCATGCAATGGCGAAATCCGAGCAATTGAGCGATTGGATCACAACAGCGCAAGCTGCCGACCTTTTGAAGGTGACACCTCGGATGGTACGAAAATTGATCAAGCAAAAAGCGTTGGAAGCGAACAAGGTGACCGAACGCTTGTGGCTCGTTAGCCGGGCATCAGTGGCAAGTTACCTTGCCCGGAAAAGTGAACGTAAACTGAAGGATAAAGCTATCGAGTAATCATTGGGGAGAGCGGGCCGTGTGGTGCTGCGAACACGCACACGACCCTAACCTACACGCCGAACAGTCCGGCGCACAGGCTGACAGTATTATACCATGGGGTTGGGCATCTTGGGCGTAATCACCCAAGGCTCCAACTGTAACTTACCGTGAGCCTTTGAACCGGACCGGCGTGTGAACGCCGGTTTTCGTTTTTAACTCACAGGAGGTCGACAGTGAACGCGAGCAGGATAATCTCGATCATCACAGGCGCTTTGGTGTCCTTTCTGGCCGCCAGCGCGTTTGTGCTCAGCTACGACGCATTGCACCAGGTCGCATTGGCCAATGGCATCACGCCGAAATTGGCCTGGCTGTGGCCACTCACTTTAGACGCAGTCATGATCGCGGCCAGCCTGGCGGTGCTGCGCAACTCGCTGAACGGCGAACGAGCCGTATATGCCTGGATGTTGGTGGGAGTATTCACCGTGTTGAGCATCACGTTCAACACGCTGCACGCGCCCGACACATGGCTGGCGCGCGGGGTGTTCGCGCTTCCACCAGCGGTGGTCTTTTTGAGCTTTGAGCTGCTGGTGAGCCAGGTCAAGAGCGCCATCAAACGAGCCGGCCTGAGCTCGACCCTGGAGTCAATGACCCTCGCTATCGAAGCAGCGCGAGCAGACTTGGCCGAGTTGAACCGTCAAGCCGACGAACGAGGCCAGCAGTGTGACACTTTGCGAGCTGAGATCGCCGAGCTTCAAAGGGCCAAGGATCAGGTGCAGAGCTCAATTGCGGCAAATGATACGGATGGCTCATTGGCATTGGCAAACGGCGCCAGGCAAGCTCAAAAAGTGGAGCGCCAGGCTCAATTGGCCGGCATCATCGCTGCCGAGAGCGACGTCACATATCCTGAGATGGCGCAGCGCCTGGGAGTGTCGCTGGCGACGATTAAGCGCGACATTGCGGACTTGATCGAGGCGGGCAAGATGCGGCGCAATGGACACGGCTTGGAGTCAGTACCATCCACACATGAGCCGCGCTTCGCTTCAAATTGAGGTGAGCTATGCAAAGGGTCCAAGCACAACGAGAAAGCGAACGCAGAGAGTATTTGACCCAGTGGGCGCGCACGATTGAGAAAGCAGCCGCCCGCGGCATCTTTGGCAAAGTTCTTGCGCTGCGGGACGCTGTGGTGATCAATGGCCCTCGCGCCGGGGCTGTCGAGATCGACGCCGGATTATCGGCCGGCGATTTGCTCAAGGCGCTGAATGTAAACGAGAGCGCACTGCTGCGCCAGTTCATCCCTTGGGATTTCACCGGCGATCCGGCTTGCTTTATGGCCGGCAGGCGTGTTCGCCTTGAAGCGGGCTGGCCGCGTGGCCTGGCCGACGACGATATTCCACTTCGGACGTTGGGCCAACATCCTGCCGGCGGCGGACGTTGGTTGGTAGGCAGGACCGAGCGCGGTAATGTGCTCACGGCGGGTTTATCGGACATGACGCCACACTGGCTTGTGAGCGGGCAGAGCGGGAGCGGCAAGACGACGACGCTCGTCAGCGCCATCGGCCAACTGGCTCGCGACCCTCGTAATCGCCTGGTGCTGATTGACGCCAAGCACGGTGCCTCGCTTCGCCCACTGTCGAATATTCGCGGGCTTGTCGGTCCACTGGCGAGCGATCTCTACTCGGCACGCGCTGCCCTCGCCTGGTGTATCTCGGAAATGGCAAGCCGCTATTCGGGCAGCCGGGACGACCGCCGCTTGATCTTGGTTATAGATGAGATGCAAGAACTGACCCAAGACACTTTGGCTACCGACGCGCTACGCAAATTGGTCGTACAGGGGCGTGGCGCGCATATTCACTGCGTCGTTGCCACCCAGCACCCGATCGTATCAAGTCTGGGCGGGCCAACGGTCGGACGCTCACTGGTCGGACGGCTCGCCCTCCGCGTGGCTGATGCCGAGGCAAGCCGGGTCGCAGTCGGAGCCAGTCTTCCACGGGCCGACCGGCTGTTAGGGCGCGGCGATTCTTACGCCATCGCGCCAGGTGCGATCCACCGTGTTCAAGTAGCCTACCTTGACGGTGAGCTTGTCACAGGCGCGCCAGAGCTATTGGAGTGGCCAGAGAACTTGGACACGCTGCCGGACAATTCGGGCTGGCCCGCTGGTGACGAGCTAGGCGCCGCGATGATCTCGGCCTTGCGTGGTGACGGGCGCGTCAAATTTCAACGGGCGTGTGATGGACTGGGCATTACAGTGAGCGGCAATGACAAAGCGGTCAAGTTGCTCAACCTGGCGCGTGATACCCTCGACTGGCTTGGCGAACATGACATGTCCGTCCGTCCTGAGATAGAGACACACACCAGAATGTCCCAAAAGACGGGCAAAGCGCCTGAAGGTGTGTATTCAAGAGACAAGACGGACGGACGACAGGATGGTGAACAATGAAGCCGAAGGACAAACTGGCAAGCACTTTGGGATATGCCGTTATGGCAATCCTGATGATTGGCAGTGTCTTGGGAAGCTTGTACTGGTTGACTCTACAGTTCAGCGAAACGGTTTTGCGCTGGGTGACGGTGGCCTGCATCTTGCTTGTACCTGCATCGGTGATCATCACATGGGTAGTGGCGACCAACAGCGCTCGCGAGCACCTGCGTGGGTTTGACCGAGGATTGAGCGGCGCGGAGCGAGCGATCCAATCCGTCGGGCGTAGCCTGAGCGCCACCGCGTCAATGGCAAGAGCAGCCAAGCAGGGTCTCCCTCCAACCCAAAACCACGACGACTTGCTGCCTCGCATTGGCGCGATGCAGATTTTGGACGTTGGCCATGACGACGGCGATTTGATTGATTTGTGAGGTGGGTGATGCACTACATCGTGTTGATTCTTGTCTTGATCTTGCTGGTCATTGGTTTGGTAGCTGTGCTGTCCAATAGCATCCAGATTAACAGCGAGGGGGCGAACCTTTACAACCCAATCAACGAAGCCGGCGCGGAGGCCACCCGCTCCGCGGCCGATGTGGGATACCAGAATGCGCAGCTCGATCTGTCTATCCGCAAGTCGCTGAACGATGTCGAGATCGAATCTCGGCGCAGCGAGATTGAGGCGGATACGACGGCCAGGCTGATCGTGGCGACGGCGGAAGCGGGAGCGAGAGTGCAAGCTATCCGGACACAAAACGAGGCTCAAACCCAAGTCACGGTGGCGTTAGGACAAGCTGGCTACGTGGCTATCTTGGCCATCGGCATTGGCCTGGCAATCGCGGCGGTGGTGCTGGCGGCCGGCCACAGTGTTGCCAACGTCAAGCGGGCAACGCTGACTGCCAATTATGTCCAGATCGGTGTCGATCCGCGAACGTTGTTGCCGCCGCCATTGGTTATCACGCGAGATGGTTATCTGATTGATACTCGCACTGGCGAGCGGGCCAGGCTGCGGGACGCGGCAGGGATAGACCGCTTACGGTTGGCGGCCACAACACACAGCACGGAGACAGCACAATTGGCGCAGGCAGCAATCGAGATAGCCAAAGCTACAAAAAGTGATCAGACCGCCGATGCCTTGGTGACCGCGGCGGGAAATGTTCCGATGCTAAAGACATCGGCTAGCGAATGAAAGAGGTGTACAAATGTCCAAAGATAAAGTAACCAAGCCGACAGAGGAGCCGACATTACAGCGTGCGGTGCTGTATGCACGTGTGAGTGGCGACGACCGCAAAAAGGATGACCGCAACTTGACAAGCCAGCTCGACATGTGTAGGGAATATGCTGCTGGACGCGGCTACCAGATTGTAGCCGCACTTCACGAAGATGACCGGGGCGCGTGCGGCGCATCTTTTGAGCTTCCCCAGTTGGGCGCTATCCTAGCCATGGCGGAACGCAGCGAGTTTGACGTGTTAGTGGTGAGGGAACTCGACCGCTTGAGCCGCAACCTTGCCAAGCAGTTGATTGTGGAGGAAACGTTAAAACGCTACGGCGTCACTATTGAATACGTGCTGGCCGATTATGCCGATACGCCTGAAGGAAACCTTCAAAAGCACATTCGGGCAACTGTGGCAGAGTATGAGCGCGAAAAGATCAGAGAGCGCAACATCAGAGGGCGGCGTAATGTAGTAAAGAGCGGACGTATCATGCTTCATGGCAATCGCCCGCCTTATGGCTACAGGGTAAGCGAAGATCGTAAAAACCTTGTTGTGCACGAGCCAGAAGCGGAGATAATCAGGAAAATATTTGGATGGTATACAGGCGATGACGAAACAACCCAAGAGTGCCTATCTTTGCAAAAGATAGCCGACCGACTTTCGGAGATGGGAGTGCCGACGTGGGCCGATATTCACGGTATCGTGCCTAAGCAGAGAGGACATGCCCAGTGGGCCGGTGAGACTATTTCTTGTATCTTGCATAACGAGACGTATGCGGGCAAGTGGCGCTATGGGGAGCGCAATGGCAATATTAGAAACCCGATAGAATATCAGATAGAGCTCGCTGTCCCGCCAATTGTGAGCCAATCAACTTGGGAAGCAGCGCAAGCGCAAGCTCTAAAAAACAGATCACTGTCCAAGCGCAATGTCCAGTATGAATACCTCCTGCGGTGCCGGGTAGAGTGCGGCTGTGGCTATTGCGTCAAGTGCTATGCTCGCACTAATGGCAAAGGCAAGGTCTATCTCTACTATCGCTGCAATAGTAGAAATGGTTTCCCAACTGTGCATGGCCACTGTGGCACGCCTGATTTTCGTGCTGACTATGTGGATTTTGTGGTGTGGGATTGGCTGAAGGGCAAGCTGCAAGACCCGGCCAAGCTGCGGGTCGAAATTGAATCGTACCGGGTAGAACGCGATCGAATCAACGCGCCTATACTGGCACATCTAAAAACATGCGAAGATCTACAGGGCAAGTATCAAGCAGATCGTGAGCGGGCAGAGGATATGTACCAGTCAGGCTTGATCAAAAAAGACAACCTCGTGGAGCGTTTGTCACGGCTCGACGAAACCCTTGGCAGCCTGAAGCGAGAACGCGCCAAGTTAATGGCACGGCTGCAATCGAGGGGGCCTGATGACAAAGAGATAGAGAGCATGATCAGATTTGTCTCAAGGCGAGCGGCGGGGATTCAAAAAGCGGACAAGGATTTTGGGGAGCGGCGCAAGCTAATCGAACTGTTTGACGTGCGGGCTGTGCTTTATGTAGAGGGCGGGCGAAAGAAAGTTAAGCCGTCTTTTATTCTGAGCGCACCGGATAGCCAAGAGGGGCTTGACTTGGATAATTGCATCAATCAGTACTGGATTTGGCAGAAGGCCCATTTGTCGTAACCGTCTACTATCTCTTGAAAAACCTCGTACTCATCGTGGAAGGAAAAGCCCAGGTGAAGGAAGCGCCCGGAGGCTTGGGCTTTCTCGGCCCAGTCGAGCACACCCAACTTGGTCATATTGTCCCAATGGCCAGCGTTCAGGGCGTGCAGCAGGTAAAAGTCGACGTGGTCGGTCTGCAAACGTTCCAACTGCTCGTTGAGCAGGCGGTCAAAATCATCCGCTGTCTTGACGAACCAGCAGGGCAGCTTGGTGGCCAACTTGACCTTGTCGCGGTAGCCGCCTTGCAACGCCCGCCCTACCACTTTTTCGCTTTCCCCACCATGGTAGCCATAAGCAGTATCCACATAGTTCACGCCGTGGTCGACGGCATAGTGCAGCATGCGCGTGGCTTCCGGCTCATCGATTTGGCCGTCACCAGCCAGCGGCAGCCGCATCGCGCCAAAACCCAACACGGACGCCTTCCAATCCAGTTTGCCAAACGTTCGATAGTGCATCATTACCCTCACTTTATTCGAGTTTCTGGTTTCTGACCCCATATCTTTCCCAGTGCATGACCTCCTGCAAGGACTTTTTTTCCTTTTCAGGCCACTTGGCGGGCACGCCCATCGGAAGCAGGGTGAACAATCTCTTGTCTTCTGGAATGCCCAGCAACGCCTTGAACTCTTGCTCGCGCGGCAGGGTATAGCCTTCGAGCCAGCACGAACCGTAGCCCAGGGCGGTGCTGGCCAGCAGCATATTCTCCACCGCGGCTGAGCCGTCCTCAACCCACCAACGGGAAGCGGGGTCCATGACCACCGCGATAATCGCGCCAGCCTTGTCCATCCACGCAGCAGCTACTTTGAGCTGCTCAATCATAGTTCGCTCGGTGATCACGATGAACTCCCACGGCTGCTTGTTGCTGCCAGTGGCAGCCAGCCGCCCGGCGTCGACGATTTGCTCCAGGTCCTCGCGAGGGATTGGCTCTCCCGTGTACTGGCGGACACTCCTCCGCTTTCGTATCGCTTCCAGTGCTTCCATTGTTACCAGCTCCTTATCTAGACATCTATATCGGCCAAAAGATTGACAAATGAGTCAAGTTTTTGAGCTCTGGATTCCGGTCTGTCGGCGGTCGTCTTCGCTAGTTCTCAAACCAACCTGCCACAGCGCCCAATTTCCCTACCGCGCGCGCACCGGCCTGGTTGGCCGCTTGGCAGGCGTTTTCTATGTCCTGCCCACGCAGCAAGGCCGCCACAAGCCCGGCCGCGAAGGCGTCTCCTGCGCCGGTGGTGTCTACGGTTTGGACCGCCGGGGCAGGGATGCGCTGGCGTATTTCGCCGCCGGCCAGGCTGACTGTATCGAGCCAACATCCCTCCGCACCGAGCTTGACAATCACGGCCTGCGCGCCGCGCGACCTCAGCGCACGGGCCGCCGCCGGCGGCTCGCTTTCCCCGCTGATCCGCTGTGCCTCTGGGGCATTGCACAAAAAAATGTCCAGGTGAGGCATGCAGGGCCAAAGCGAGGCTGGCTCATTCATGGCCGGGCACCTGACCACGTCTAGTGACGTGAGCATGCCGCGCTCACGCGCTGCTGCCAGACGCCCCGCCAACTGACCATCCAGCACGCCGGGCAAGACAAAGAAGCCCCCCACGTGCAACGCACGTGTCCCTTCGGCTGCGAGCGCCGCCACGTCGAGGTCGTCTACTGTCAGGCCAGCGTTGGCGCCGGGGGTGTGGATAAAGCGCGGCTGGGCAGTGCTGTCAACCAGTCCGACGCTGACAGCCATCTGGGCGCCCGGCACGCGGCGAACAAAGCGCTGGTCCAACCCGACCTGCTCCCAATAGCGTTCGATGAGGGCAGCCGCGTCGCACACGGCCATGCGGGCCACCAAGGCGGTTGGCACTCCCAACGCGCACAGGCCAATCGCGACATTAGAACCGCAGCCACCCGGTCCGATGGACGCTTGCTCGAAGCGAATCGACTCGTGGCGGGGCACGTCGTCGACCGGATGACATAAAATATCCAGGGTGACGTTCCCAAAAACGGTCGCATCCATATCAAGGATTATAAACCAGGTACTGGTTAGCCACCCAGCCCTCGTTGCCCTGGGTGTCGCGCACGTGCTGCCAGACGATGCCCTGGCTGGTCTGTTGCTCGTCCACTACTTCCAGCACGGTCCCATCGGGATACTGGGCGATAATGTCGGCCAGGGTCGTCGGCTCGCGGCGCAGCTTGAGCAGGTTGTCGCCTACCCCGCTGACGACGGCAGTCTTGCGTTCCTGGCCTGTCTCTGGTGTGGGCGTGGGAGGCGCTGGTGTAGGAGAAGGAAGAACTGCCGGCGCGTCACTTCCCAATGGTGTGTTGGTTGCCTGGCCCGGCTGGCTGCCAGTGACAGGGGTAGACTGGGTAGCCAGTGGCTTGGTGCTCGTTGTACTGACGGGGGCCGACGTGCCTTGGGGCTTGATGGGTCCCTCCGCCGCTGGCGCACCCAGCAAAGCGATTCCAAGCAATACCAACGCCGATCCAAACATGCCGAATGCGGTCAGCAAGGCTCGTATAGCCCGATCGGCCGCCGACTGCCGCTCGGCGCCAAATAATGCCGAGCGCGAGTCCTTGCGTGCTCGCATCATCCGGTACAATTGATAGATGGCTGCAATGGTCAGGAGCACAGCTCCCAAGCCAGCCACTTGTGATAGGATGTTCAAGATGTCTTGCACGAGTTTCCTCCTTGACAAATCTTGTGGGTCAATGCTCAATGGTCAACTATCAGCGGCATTTATCGGCTATTCGCAGTACCCGGTTGATTTCGACATATTCTACGTGTACAACCCTTCGATTTCGTGCAATCCCGAAGGGATTGCCTGGCTATTCCGATAGCCTCCTTTACCCTGGCGCTCGAGACGCTACGACCTCCTTGGCCGTCTGCCAGAGTTTGTCCAACTCATCCAGGCTCATGTCGGATAATGAACGCTCCTGCGCATGCGCTTGTTCCTCGACTTGCTGGAAGCGCTGGGCAAATCTGAGGTTCGCTTGCCGCAAGGCGGCCTCGGGATCGATCTCCAACCAACGCGCCACGTTGGTCAGGGTGAACAACAAGTCGCCAAATTCGGCCGCGCGGGCAGCCGGGTCGTTCGCCTGCCTGATTTCATCCAATTCTTCGTCGAGCTTGTCCAGTACACCGTCCAGATTGGGCCAATCAAAACCCAGTCGGGCCGCGCGATGGCCATAGGCCTCGGCCTGAGCCAGGGCCGGCAGCGTGAGCGGCACGCCGGTCAACGCCGAACGCCTGGGTTCGACCCCATCGCGGCGGGCGTTCTGCCGCTCGCCGCGCTTGATGCTTTCCCAATGATCCAGAACGTCTTGCACGCCCGACACCTGGAGGCGCTGGCCCCCCTTGTTCGGGTCACCGAAAACGTGCGGGTGGCGACGCTTGATCTTGGCGTCGATGTGCTTGATGACCTGCGCCAGGCTGAACTCGCCTGATTCGAGCGCGATTTGACTGTGGAGCACAATCTGCAAGAGCAGATCACCCAACTCTTCACATAGCGCGTCGGCGTTGTCGTCGTCCAAGGCTTGCAGCACCTCGTAGGCTTCTTCGAGCAAGTTGCGGCGTAGCGTTTGATGAGTCTGCTCGCGATCCCACGGACAGCCATCGGGGGCGCGCAAGCGAGCGATTGTGTCCTGAAACGCTTCCAGGCTGCTGACCGGAGGCAAAGGCGGCAGGTAAAGGGCCGTCAGGTGGCTCAAGTCGTGCCGGTCAAGCTCATGCAAAGGCAGCGCTTCTACCTGTTCCTCTGGCGTGCTCAGGGCGTGCAGCAAGACCACCACGTGCTCGTCAGGATACTGGTTCATCAAGCTTAGCTTGAGTGCGGCGGCAATTTCGCGACTGTACACCTGGCCCACGATCGCCGGCACGTCGGGATTGAGCGGCGGATGGCAAGCGCCGGCGATCTCCACCGCGTCTGCGATCTGCAGGCCAGCCATCGCGTCTAGCTTGAGCGCGGCCAGGATCGGATCAATAAAGCTGGGCGCGCCGACGATGCGAACCGGCCCGGCCTGCTCTTGCTCGGCCAGGTGTAAAATACGCGTGACGCTTGACTCGCCTACCAGCGGATGGCCAGGCACGGCGTAAATCACGCCTTGGGGGCGCTGCCCCAGGCGAAGCACCTGGCGGGCAATCGTGTCATACACCTGCTCGAAATTCTCGGCTTGCTCGTATACCTCGTCAAAGCTGTGTAGCTTCAAGTGCGCCGGCAGCCCGTCCACCGTGGGATGCCGGCGTGTACGTAAGTAGATTTCTCCTGCCTCGTCGAGTATTTGCCAGGCCTGGCGGGTCAGTTGTTGAACATCTCCAGGCCCCAGGCCAATGATTGTGATTGTCATAAAGCTTACCGTGTCTAGTTCTTGTCCGCTGATGCTGCTTGATTATACCACGGAATGTCGCGCGAGTTCGAACTTGCCTATGCCTGGTCTTTTTTCTGCAAGCGTTTCAGTTCGCCGGTCAAGCGGGAAATCTCCCGCGTCGCGGCAAACACGTCTGGCCCCGAATCCGTCACTTGCAGCGTCAACGCCATCAGGGGATGCTGCTGGTCGTCGAGCGGCATATGGCCGGCCTGGCGTTCCTCACGATTGTAATGCATGCCTCGCTCTGTGTTGAACTGCTCGACCAGCACCTGTTCGATCGCGCGCGCTTTTTCGGTGGCAGTGATGATCAAAAAACACGCGCTGCCCATGTGAGCGATAAAATCTTGGGGTGTGCCAAAGTGATCGACCACGTCGCTCATCAGCATGGCCATCCAACGCAGCACGCCGTCACCTGCCCCTTCGCCATACTTGTCCTTGAACGGCTCCCAGCCGGCAATGCAAATGGACAACAGGCTCCAAGTTGCCTTGCTTGGCAACTGCCGCAACTGGTCTTCGACCAACTTAGCCCCCGGCAAGCCTGTCGCCGGGCAGATCAAGCCGGCGCGCCGGGTGCGCTGGATACTCCCACGCACGCGCAGCCGCAGTTCATCATAGTCGAAGGGCTTGGTCACATAATCGTCGATTTCTAATTCCAGGCCGGCCAGAATATCTGCTCGCTCACCCTTGCGAGTCAAGAAAAAAATGGGGACGTGGGCCGTGCGCGGGGAGGCGCGCAATTGCGCGCAGACCTGGTATCCATCTATGTCGGGCAAGATAATATCCAGCAGGATGGCATCGGGCCGGTCGCGCTTGCACCAAGGCAGTGCGTCTCCGCCACGACCCACGCTCGCCACCCTATAACCGTAACTGTCGAAATAGATCTTGATCGCCTGCGCCTGCTCGGCATCGTCCTCGACGACCAAGATCAGGCCTTCCCCCCGGGCCTCCTCGGCAGTGTGTCGGCCAAGCACACTCAACGCGCGCGCGCCGGCCCAACGCTCTCTGTCCGAAGCAGTAGCGGAGACGAACGCTTCCAGGGGCTTGATGGCGCGGCTGTCGCCGATTTGCCCCAACGCTGTGGCAACTGCTTGGCGGACGTTACTATCCACGTCCTGGAGGGCAGCCAGGAGCGCCTCGAGGGCTTGGAGAGCCTGGATTTGTCCCAGCATGCTCGCTGCCGCTTGTCGGACAGAGCAGTCGGGATCCTCCAAAGCGCGGAGAAGCAAATCCACCGGCGGTGGATCGATTTGGAGCAAGTGGGAGGATTGACCCAGGCGCAGCAGGGCGCACACACTTGCACCGCGGATGCCCACCTCCGGGTGCCCTACTGCCTTGAGCAAACCCTGGACGTCTCGGTTTTGCTCCAACTTGGCAATGTTCGGCTTGAATACCTGGCTCAAGACTTTCATAGTCACTGCTTATTCGAAACTTATCATCCATTATACCTTCGTTCGCGCTATGATGCAAAGCAGCCATCTGAACGGGATCGCGCAACAGACTTGGCGTTCTTCGCGCCTTCGCGGTGAAAATTTTCATGGTTGGTGAGGCGCAAAGCGCATGTGTTCTACTTTGAGGATAGCCACAGAGACACAGAGGACACGGGGCTAAATCGCCTGTGCTCTCCGTGCCTCTGGCAAAAAAGTTCCGTTCCTGGTGAAGAGCGGCACTCATGTGTTGTGTTTCGAGATCCGAGATCCGAAATCCACAACTCCCCTGGGCTGGATGAGCTGTTGCAGCTCGTCGAGCAGATTGGGATGGCCGGCGATGATAGGCTCGGGAGCCGCCCGCCCATCCAGCAGGGGCAGATATTCGACCTTTTTGCCCGACAGGTAGCGCAGCTCGCCTCCGCTCCTGGCCAGGATGGCGGCGCCGGCCACCAAGTCCCACACGCGCGCTTTGGAGACAAAGGCGCCCGCCGCCGCCCCGCGCGCAGTGTAGACTAGGTTGGCGCCAACGCTACCCATGGCGCGGGTGCGGCGGAATTCGATAGCATAGTCACGGTGCGCGCTGGCATTGATGGCCAGGAAGCTTTTGTCTCCCCATCTGTGCCGGACAGCCAGGCCAAGGCATCGCTCGCCGCTGCCATACAGGCTGTTGGCATCATTGGTGTAGGTCAAGTCACCCAGCAGGGGCATGTAGAACATGCCCAGGCATGGCTGCCCCTCGCAGAGCAAGCCGAGTGAGATGCCCCAGCCAGGCAGCCCCTGGACAAAGGTGGTTGTCCCGTCGAGCGGATCGAGAATCCAGTACTCCCGCGCAAGCGGCCTCGCCCCCTCGGGTGCTCGTTCCTCGCTGACCATGCCGTAGGCTGGAAAGGCAGCCTCGAGCCGCTCGACCAGGAAGCTTTCGATTTCCAGGTCGGCCTGGGTGAGAAAGCTGTGGTCGGCCTTGTACAGCGGCGTGACCCGGCCAAAGTAGCCCATGGCGATTTGCCCCGCCTGGCGAACCCAGTCTGCCACTTGTTGAATGTCGCCGGGCGACAGAGGACAGTCGTTCTTTTGCTTCATCTTGCCTCTCTTCGTAGTTCGTTGTTCCCTTTGAGATAGCGTGCCGATTTGCCCCGACCGAAGGCCGCATTTGCTGATTTGAGTATAGCACGACTTGGACGCCAAGTCCTGAGCGTACCATGAGCGTAGGCTGAGGGAGATTCGAAGCGAATCTCATTCGACCCAACCCATTTGGCAAAGTGGGGCACTTGGGTATATAATCTTATCATGGCCATCGATCGTTCTTGGGAAGCCTATCCGTTGACCTACCGCGCCAGGGAAATCAAGACACTGGCTGGCTGGATCGCGGCCGGCTTGAGCGGCTCGGTGGTGGGGCTGGCCGGCTCTGGCAAGTCTAATCTGTTGGGCTTTGCCTGCCACCGGCCGGAAGCACTCCAGCCTTATCTCTCTCCCATCGAGTCTGTGGCCTTGGTGCCGGTCGATCTGAACAACCTGCCGGCCAGCACCCTGGCCACGTTCTATCGCGTGGTCCTGCGTTCTTTTTACGAGATACGTGAGCGTTTGAGGGCGGATTTGCAGCCGAAAATCACCGCACTGTACATGGAAAACAGGACTGCCCGCGATCCCTTCTTGCCTCAAAGCGCTTTGCGCGAGCTGTTGTTCGAGTTCCAGGCCCGCCAAACGCGAGTTGTGCTGGTGATGGATCGTTTCGACCGCTTTTGCCAGGCGGCCTCGCCGCTTATGCTCGATACGCTGCGAGGCCTGCGCGATAGTTTCAAGGCTACACTGTCCTACATCGTGGGCACACGCCAGGAGGTGGTCTACCTGTTCGACCCGGTCGAGTTGGGCGAGATGTACGAGATTTTGGATACTCACGTGTGTTGGGTGGGGGCTATGGATGAGCCGGACGCCCGGCGCTTGATGGCTGAGGAAATGAGCCTGGCCTCTCCCCCCCCTGACGAGAGCGAACTGGCCCGCCTGTTGGCGCTGACTGGCAGCTACCCGGCCTTGCTCAAGGCGGCCTGTCATTGGTGGCTGAACACGCCGCTTCGACCCGAGCCTGGCCAGTGGGCAGAGGCGCTGCTGAAGGAGCACAGCGTACGAACTCGCCTGGAGGAGGTGTGGGGTGGGCTGACTCAAGAAGAACAGCGAACGTTCGTCCAGGTGCAAAGATGGCAAATGCAGACGGCGGCCCGGCCGAGTGCGGATTCCGCTGCCCTGGAATGGGAACACCGCCGCGCATTGGCTCGCCTGGCCGCCAAGGGCTTTTACCGGCAGACGGAGACTGGCGGGCGGATCGTGGGAGAATTATTGAGCGCGTATGTGGCCAACGCCGGGGGGCAGGCCAGGGGCCGCGTTTGGTTGGACGACAAGACCGACGAGTTGTACCAGGGTCAAACGCTATTGGAAGGGCTTTCGCCCCTGGAAAGGGCCGTGCTGCACTTTTTGGTTCGCCATCCCCGGCTGCGGCACGCCAAGACCGACCTGATCGTCAGCACATGGCCCGACGAGCTCAGGCGGCAGGGAGTGACGGACGACAGCCTGTACCAGGTCATCCGCGAGCTGCGCAAAAAGATCGAGCCGGACCCGGCCCAACCTTGCTACATCGTCACCTGGCGGGGGCAGCCGGAGGGGGGCTACCAATTTTTCCCCGAAGGCAAACCGGGATAGACTGCTCAGGTGAGCGGCGCCTGCCAGGCGCCGTTCACCTCAAGGAGAAAAGCCAATGACCGATTCTATCCAAACCATAGGCCAGCAAGTGGGCCGCCGTTCGTGGGCTGAACCATGGAAGATCAAGATGGTTGAGCCTTTGCGCGTTATCAGCCGCCAGGAGCGCGAGCAGGCCCTGAGCGACGCCGGATACAATACCTTCCTGCTTAGATCGGATGACGTGTATATCGATTTGCTCACCGACAGCGGCACAAATGCCATGAGCGATCGCCAGTGGGCAGGCATGATGCTGGGCGATGAGGCGTATGCCGGCAGCCGCAACTTTTACAATCTCGAAAGCGCCATCCAGACCTATTACGGTTATCGCTACGTCGTGCCCACTCACCAGGGGCGCGGCGCGGAGCACCTGATCAGCCAGGCGGCCATCAAGCACGGCCAGTACGTGCCGGGCAATATGTACTTTACCACGACCCGCCTGCACCAGGAATTGGCCGGCGGCATCTTTGTGGATGTCATCGTGGACGAGGCTCACGACCCGCAAAGCCTGCACCCCTTCAAGGGCGACATCGACCTCGCCAAGCTCGAAGCGCTCATCAAGCGCGAAGGTGCAGCACAGATCGCCTATGTGAGCCTGGCCGGAACGGTGAACATGGCCGGCGGCCAACCTGTGAGCATGGCCAACGTGAAGGCATTGCGCCAGTTGTGCGACTGCCATGGCATCAAGCTCTACCTCGACGCCACCCGCATGGTTGAGAACGCTTTCTTTATCCAGGAACGCGAACCAGGCTACGCGGACAAGCCCATCGCCGCGATTCTCAAAGAATTTTGCAGCTACACCGACGGCGCCTGGATGAGCGCCAAGAAAGACGCGCTCGTCAACATCGGCGGATGGCTGGCGGTCAATGACGCCGAGCTGTTCGAAGAGCTGCGCAATCTGGTCGTCGTGTTCGAAGGTTTGCACACGTATGGCGGCCTGGCCGGGCGCGATATGGAGGCAATGGCGATCGGCACCGCCGAGTCTGTGCAGGACGATCACGTGCGCTCGCGTATTGGGCAGGTGCGTTACCTTGGCATGCTGCTCACCGAGTGGGATATCCCCATCGTCCAACCCGTGGGAGGCCACGCCATCTTTCTCGACGCGCGGCGCTTTTACCCCCACCTCCCACAGATCCAGTTCCCGGCCCAGACCTTGGCAGCTGAATTGTACCTGGACTGTGGAGTGCGCTCCATGGAGCGGGGGATCGCCAGCGCCGGACGTGACCCGAAAAGCGGCGATCACTATTACCCCAAGCTCGAGCTGACGCGCCTAACCATACCCCGACGCGTCTACACCCAGGCACACATGGACGTGGTGGCCGAGTCGGTCAAGGCTGTGTACGACGCCCGTGAGCAGGCACGCGGATTGAGAATGGTGCACGAGCCTAAATATCTGCGCTTCTTCCAGGCCAGGTTTGAACGCTTGTGATTGACGATCTGAGGTGGCCCAAGTGCAACTGGAGAACCCGCACGGCTTGTCTTTGCCGGCTGCCGCTGAGGCGCTCTTCCGGCTCATGTTCCCCGCTCACCGGCGAGTCGTTGTCACGGCGGAATTGGGCAGCGGCCTGAGCGGCAGCCGGGTTTTCGTCGTGCATCCCATCGCCGAAGCGCCCGAGCTGCCAGCCGTCGTCAAAATCGCGCCGGCGACACTCGTTGAGCAAGAGTACCGCGCCTACCACGCTTGCATTCACCACAAGCTCCCTGGCGCAGCCGAGATCCGGAGCGAGCCGCTTATACTGGCGGCCGACGAGGCCGGCGCCCTGGACTGGGGAGGCTTGCGCTACGACCTGGTGGGCAGCGGGGTGTTTGAGATCGAGAGCCTGAATGCCTTTTGCCGCCGTGCTGGCCTGCCAGACATCCAGCACGTGCTGGAGAAACGCCTCTTTAGACGGATGGGGCCACTGTGGCGCTTTAGCGACACCTGCCCCCATTTCGACTGGCGGGCAAGTTACGACCACCTTCTGCCGGTCAATTGGCTGATAAAGCCTGGCCAGCCGCCGCCAGGGGCCACATGTCATCACTTGGAGATGGGTTCCAGGGGCGTGGTCAAACGGGGCGATTACGTGCGATTGGACGGGCTCATTGTCCTGGAGCTTGACCTGGCTCAAAGGGCGGTGACGCTCGATTGGCCTCAAGACCCACACGGTCCCCACACGAGCTTGGCCTGCCGCCTGCGCTTGCAGCCGGTCGAGGATGTCGCGTTGTACCGTCCAGGTAATGTCGTGGAGACCGTCGAAGGCGTCATCATCGCCACCCGGGCCGAGTTGCTGCGGGAGCAGGTCAAGCGCGCGCTGGGTGATGACCTGGCGGATGCTGGCCGGCTGCGCTGGCCGGGCCAGGCTGGCTTGAGCTTGCCCAACCCGCTGGCGGGCCTGGCGGATATCCTGGCCGAAACTCGTCACGTGCGCCTGGCCTGGATTCACGGCGACCTGAACCTGGAAAATATCTTGGTTGACCCGGAAGCGCGCGACGTGTGCCTGATCGATTTTACCCAGGCGCGCCGCGACCACGTGCTGCACGACCTGCTGCGCCTGGAGACAGGCGTGGTGACCTGGCTGCTGCCGGATGTCCTGCACCAGGCCGGGCTGCCGCCAGAGACAGTCTATCACTTGTACGTTGAGCTGCATCGCGCCGCCAGCCGTTCTACACACGATGGGCTGCTCCCCCGCTCAATCCCCCCAACGCTGGCCAACGCTTTTGGTATGCTGGCCGCCGTCCGCAGGATGGCGCGCGAGTGCCTGTTCGACCCGCAAGATTGGGGCGAGTATTACCAGGGCTTGACGGTGTACTTGCTGGGATCACTCAAGTTCGCGAACCTGGAAAAAGCGCCGTCCGCGCCACTGCCCAAGCAGGTGGCGTTTTGGGGCGCGGCGACGGCCCTCCATTTGCTGCAAGCGCCGCCGGCGCACGAGGGACACGCGGCGATTGTCCATGATCTGCCCGCTTTTATCGCCGGCCCTCCCATCACTTACCCACGCCAGTTTTTCGGGCGCGAGCGCGAGATCAAACGCTTGTTCAATTTGTGGAAACGCACGCCACTCCAAAACGCCGCCATCGTCGGCCCCCGGCGCAGCGGCAAAAGCTCCCTGCTGCTGTATCTCAAAAGCATTACGACGGCCTCCCCATCACACGTGCGCCCGACCCAGCGCACCGATTGGCTGCCAGAGCCGCAGCGTTACACCTGGATTTTTGTAGATTTTCAGGACGTTCGCCTGGGACGCCAGGCGGAGCTTTTGCGCTACCTGCTGGCCGGCATGAACCTGCCCCAACCCTCTCCGTGCGACCTGGACCGCTTTATGAACGCGGTGAGCGAAGGGCTGGCCAATCCGACTGTGATCTTGTTGGACGAGATCGACGTCGCCTTGCAGCGTTATACTGAATTGGACGAAGCCTTTTGGGAAAGCCTGCGCTCACTGGCGACCAACCAGGTGGGGGGCAACCTGGCCTTTGTGCTGGCCTCCCACGAGCCCCCCGATGCCCTGGCCCACCGCTGGCAGATCGGCTCGCCTTTTTTCAACATCTTTGGCTACACGGCCAGCCTGGGCCCGCTGGCCGAGACGGAGGCCCGCGAGTTGATCGCGACCTCCCCGCTCCCCTTCCCGCCGGCCGATGTGGATTGGATCCTGGCGCAGAGCGGCTGCTGGCCGCTGCTGGTGCAAATCCTTTGCCGCGAGCGGCTGCTGGCCCTGGAGAGCGGCGAAACGGGCGAGGCCTGGCGGGATGAGGGCCTGCGGCAGCTCGCACCCTTTCAACACTTGGTGCGTGAAATGTGAAACGTAAAACGTCCCTCGACAAGCTCGGGATGATGTAAAACGTGAAACCTATTCGCATGTCGTCTCTTAATGGTACGTCACCTCAATACGCAATACGCAATTCCTACACCCACTCGCCCGCGCTGCATCCTAACCTGGTCCTGGGCAGCCTGCAACTGCTGTTTTGGCTCTTGATCCACCCGTCAGCCTGGCGCAACCACGTGGCGCGCCTCGCCCCAGATCTGCGGCCCGACTTTTGCCTGGCCGAGCTGAGCTGGGATCAATGGCGCGATCCAGCCGTGCGCCGGCTGCTGCTGCAAGGATACCTGGCTTGGCCGTTGTTGAGCGGGCTGGTGGTGCTGGCCGGCGCCGGGCTGTGGGCGCTGAGCGGTGGGGGAAGCAATATCGCCTATGTGCTGACCTTCATCCTGGCCTTGGGCCTGGCGTCCAGCCTGACGTTTGGCGTCGCTTCTGGTGTGGCGCCCGGCATCACGTTTGGCATCGCTTCGGGCGTGGTGGTGGGGGTGACGTTTGGCGTGCTCGTCGGCCAGGCCTTCAGCGTGGCGCGCGCGGTGGCGATCGGCGCGACGCTCGGCATGGCCGGCGGTGTGGCCGGCAGCCTGGCCAGGCGCGGCCCGGCTTACTCACTCGCCAGGCGAATGGGCGGCATGGTCGTAGGCAGCCTGATCAGCCTGGTGCTGCTGGTGATGGCCAGCAGCGTGGTGTCTTCCGTGAGCGGCGATGAGGCCAGTGACCTGGCGGCCGGCGTGGTGTTTGGCCTGGTCGGCGGCCTGGCCGCCGGCTGGCGCACACGCAGTTGGCGGCGTGGCCTCGTCTTTGGCGCCGCGATTGGCCTGGTCGTCATCGGTGTAACGATCGGCAGCGGGGCAACCAGCTCGGCGGTGGGCGGGGTGATATTCGGCGCCGCCTCTGGCGGCCTGGCCGGCGGCGTGTTCCTGGGTGCCCTGCTCGGCGTTTTGTTCGTTCTGCCCCACGTGTTGACCGAGCGCATCGCCGGTTCGTGGGCCGGCACTGTGGCTGGCGCGCTGGTGAGCGGGGGAGGCTGGCTGGCCTTGATCATCGCCGGCGGCGCCGTCTCGCTATGGCCAACTTTGCCGTTGGGGATGGCCGGCGTTTTCTTGGGACTGACCTTGCCTTGGTGGCAGCCGGCCGTGCTGTACCCCTTCCAGGCCGCCTGGAACCTGGCACTCCTACGGATCGACGAGCAGCGCTCCACTCCCTCTCCCGCCCTAGCGGGAGAGGGTTGGGGTGAGGGTTCTCCCTCCTCTGCGCCAGCCGGGGAGGGCTGGGGCGAGGGATCCTTGCTGCGCTGGAACTCGGCCTTCTGGGACGAGCACCAACGCCTGCCGCTGCGCGGACTGGAAGAGCACTTGGCCCTGGTGATGGAGCGTAATCCGGCCGAGGGGCAGGCCGCCCTGACTTACCTGGCAACCGGCTACTCCCAGCGTTGGGCTGCCCAGGCGGCCCAGATCGAGCTGGACGCGCGGCGACTGGAACGCTGTGTGGACGTGCCGGCCATCAGCCAGGTGCACCGCGCGCTGGCCGCTGGCGAGCTGGAGGGGCCGGCCAGTGCGTTGCTGCGCAGCTTTAGCCGTATCAGCCAGGACGTCGAAGCCGCCCTGCGCCAGGAGAGCGCCTATAACCAACGCCTGGCCCTCAGCGCCGTCGAGGATCGCCTGGATGGCCTGCTGCGGGAGCTGACTCGCAGCAGTGGGCGCTACCCGGCTCGCTTCTATCCCATCGCCGCCCACTGGCGACAGAGCGTGGCCGCTTTTGTGAGCCACTTGCACCAGGAGGCCGATCTGCGCCAGGAGATCGACAACCCCTACATCATCGGCGTGCCGCTCACCGAGCAGCAGGAAATCTTTGTGGGCCGCTCCGACGTCAGCGCCCGCATCGAGCAATTGCTGCTGGACCGCCGCCGCCCGCCGCTGTTGCTGTATGGCCAACGGCGCATGGGCAAAACTTCGCTGCTCAATAACATCGGGCGCTTGCTGCCCAGCACGCTCGTGCCGCTCTTTGTGGATTTGCAAGGTCCCGCCTCGCAGGCCAGCGACCACGCCGGGCTGCTGTACAACATCGCGCGCAGCATGGCAGACTCGGCCCGCCGGCAGCGCGGATTGGGGCTGCCAGCCCTGCCACGCCAGGCGCTGACGGGCGACCCCTTTACTCGCTTTGACGAGTGGCTGGACGAGGTCGAGGCAGCCCTGGGGGAACACATGGCCTTGCTGGCCTTGGACGAGTTCGAGGCGCTGGACGGCGCAATCGCCAGGGGGCGCTTTGACGAGGAGGCGGTGATGGGGACGCTGCGCCACCTGATCCAGCACCGGCCGCGCTTCAAGGTGCTGCTGGCCGGCTCGCACACGCTTGAAGAATTGCAGCGCTGGTCAGGCTACCTGATCAACGTCCAGGTGGTGCACATCGGTTACCTGAAAGAAGAAGAAGCGCGCCAACTGATCGAGCGGCCGGTCAGGGATTTTGCCCTGCGCTACGCGCCGGATGCCTGCCAGCGCGTCATGAACCTCACTCGCTGCCATCCATTCCTGGTGCAGTTGCTGTGCGCCGAGATCGTGGCGCTCAAAAACGAGCAAGACCCGTCCGCTCGCCGCCTGACCTGCCTGGCTGACGTGGAGGCGGCCGTGCCGGAGGCGCTGCGCAGCGGCAGCTTTTTCTTTGCCGATATCCAGCACAACCAGGTGGACGCGGCCGCCCTGGCGCTTTTGCGCTTCCTGGCGGCGCAAGGGGAGGGGCAAGCGCTGGGCCGCGAGGTTTTGGCGCGCGAGTGCCCGGCCGGTGTGGAACAGGCGCTCGAGCTGCTCGCGCGGCGCGAATTGGTCGAGCCGGCCGGCGGCGGCTATCGCTTCCAGGTCGAGCTGGTCCGGCGCTGGTTTTCGCAGGAGGTGTGAATATGACGGACCCAACTCTACGGTTTTCAAGCCGGGTAGACAACTATATACAATACCGGCCGCATTATCCGGCCCAGATTATCGATACCCTGAGGCAAGACTGTCAACTGACGCCCGCTTCGGTCGTGGCCGACATCGGTTCAGGTACCGGCATCTTGACGGAGCTGTTCTTGCGCAATGGCAGCCAGGTGTTTGCCGTCGAGCCTAATAGAGAGATGCGCGAGGCGGGAGAACGCTTGTTGAAAGACTATCCGCTTTTCCACAGCATCCCAGGCACGGCCGAGGACACCTTGTTGAGCGACGGCAGCGTAGATTTTGTCACGGTAGGGCAGGCGTTCCATTGGTTCGATCGAGAAAAGGCGCGCGCGGAATTCCGGCGGGTACTCAAGCCGGACGGGTGGGTGGTCCTGGTGTGGAACGATCGCCAGACGGATACCACGCCCTTCCTGCGCGCCTACGAGCAGTTGTTGGCCCGTTATGGGACGGACTACCGCCAGGTGGACCATAAACAAATCGACGAACAAGCCTTGAGAGATTTTTATGGGACGGGCACAGGTATAATTATGCCTGCCATCGCTTCAAAGACCTGGCCCAACGCGCAGGCCTTCGATTACGAGGGGCTGAAGGGGCGCTTGCTGTCGTCGTCTTATACGCCCCAGGCGGGGCAGCCTGATTTTGAGCCCATGCTGGCGGCATTGTCCGAGGTCTTTCAACGATATCAGCGTGATGGCCGGGTCTCGTTCGACTACACCACGATCATGTACTATGGCCACTTTGGGTAAATCCGTTATTGACCAACTGTTCGTTCTCACTAAAAGGCCATTTTCACGGCCGGCCTGGGACAGCCTGTGCGATGTGGTGTTGGTGCGCTGCTAGCCTTCCCCCGCTGTGGCGCGTGCTGCTGCGCCTCGCGCCAGCGCAGCTCTGCTTCGCGCGCCTGGCGCACGGCCAGGGCGCGCTGGCCGTCATCCCCCCAATGATGCGCCAGCCCGGCCGCTCGCTGGCTGCGGCCCAGGCACACCAGGTAGTAGGCCGCCCCGCTGCTGGCAATCAGCACGCCGAGTACCAGGCTGGCCGTGGCGACGATCAGCAGGATATTGACGAGCTGCGCGCGGCGCTCGATGGAGGCCGTTTCCACGCGGTGGCGTTCCTCTGCCAGGGCCATCTCGCGCTGGTATTTCGCGGCCAACGCCTCCATCTCGGCCTGCTTTTGCTGCCGGTAATAACTCAGCTCCAACGCGTGCTGTTGGCTGGAGAGAGTGTGCTGCTCGGCGGCCAGGATCGGGTTGGCCAGCTCGGCGTTGCTCACGACCAGGCCCACCACCACGCCAGTGATGAGCATGACGACTGTAAACGCGATAATGGTCGACGGAAAAGTGTTAACAGACATCGCTTCACCTCCATTCAGACCTGACAGTTCTTAGACGTCAGCGGCGGCGTACTTGTTCCCCATTCTTAGCTCAAGCTCATCCAGAGTGTATCACAAAGTGCCCCCCAAGTCCTGAGCAAAGCCTGAGCGCTGGCTGAGTAAATCTTGTAGCTCGCTTGCCATCCATACTTCAGTGTGTTATGATGATGATAACGTACAATTTACCCCCCAGACCTTAAATAAGGAGATTTCTCGATGCAAGCTCACTGGTCGCAGGACGAATACATCCGGGCTTACCGCTTTGCGGCGATCGCTCACCAGGGCCAAAGCGTGCCTGGCACAGATTTGCCCTACATCGTGCACCTGAGCCTGGTGTGCATGGAAGTCATCGCGGCGCTGATTGCCGAACAGGGTCACGATGAAAACCTGGCCGTGCAATGCGCCCTCCTGCACGACGTCATCGAAGATACGGGCGTCACCTACGAACAGGTGCAGCAGGAATTTGGCAGCGCCGTGGCTGATGGCGTGCTGGCCCTCAGCAAAGACCCCGCCTTGCCCAAGCCGGCGCAAATGCCGGACAGCCTGCAAAGGATCCAGGAGCAGCCCCAAGAAATCTGGCTGGTCAAGCTGGCCGACAGGATCTCTAACTTGCAGCCCCCGCCGCATTATTGGACCCAGGACAAGATCGTCGCCTATCGCCAGGAAGCCATCCAGATCCAGGATGCCCTCGGCGCTGCCAGTCCGTTCCTGTCCGCCAGGCTTACTCTGAAAATCGAGGCGTATCTGAGGCACATCGAATAGGAGGCAGGGGGTTCGAAGCGAATGGGGAATGGTTATATCATACAAGAAGCCGAGTTTTTCAAAAACTCGGCTTCTGAAGTGTACGCACGCGAAGCGCGCATTAGGGTTTGGGCATGCGCTCCAACGCCTCGAAAGCCGGCCTCGGCACGCCGTTGATGTCGACCAGGCTGTAGGGCACCACGTCATCGGTCGGTCCATTGCCCTTGTTGCCATAGTCCAGGTTCCACAAAAAGGCCATCTTGACGAAACCCCACTGGCGCATCAGGCTATAAGCCTGAACAATATAGTCGGATTGTTCCTGCAGTGTATTGTCCAGGGCGAATTCAAAGCCAGGCGGGATCTCGGTATAGCCTTGACTGGATGCCCAACCGAACTCGGTCACGCACAGCGGCTTGTTGCCCACCCGCTGCGCGTAGCCCTGCAGCGTGTCGTAAAAGAACCACGAGTGATGGGGCAGCCCGCCCTGGAAGGACTCGAAGGGACCTTTGAAATGCGCGCTGGCCGCCTTGGGGTGCTGCATGGCCGTTTGAGACGAGACGTCCGGGCCGATGTTGTAACCGTTGTGGTGGATGCCCACGCAGTCGGCATAGTTGAGAAAGCCGGCTGCCACCATTTGTTCCAGGTAGCGAAAGTCGTCCGTGGCCTGGACGCCGTCGTCCCAGCCGGTGGGTGAGAGCGCGCCGCTGATGACGATGATGTTGGGGTCGTGGGCCTTGATGGTCTGGTAAGCCAGCTTGAGCATCTCGACGTAGCGCGGCGCTGATAATTGCTGCGGGTTGGTCGCCCATTCGCGGTCCAGGTTTTGTTCGTTCCATATCTCGATGGCGTGGATTTTGCCCTTGTAGCGATCGACGACGTGGCCGAGGAAAGCGGCGTACTGGTTGAGATCGTCTGGCGGGCCGTGGGTGGTCCCCATCGCGCGCGACCAACCGGGGGCGGTGACGATGCTGAGCATCACTTTGATCTTGTACTGGGCACAGGCGTTGATGATGGGATCAAAGCCGCTCCAGTCCATCTCCTCGGCACTGGGGCCGTGGCCAAAGTCGCCCCAGCGCAGTTGCTGCTTGACCCACGTGGCGCCTACCTTGGCGGCCATCTGGGTGGTCGCTTCCGCGTCGCCCACCAGCCCGTTGACCTGCACGCCGTAGCCAAAGCTCGGCGTGGGCTTTGCCTTGGGCGTGTCCGTTGGCGGCTGGGCCGGCTGGCTCTGGTCGGGCGCGACGGGGGCCGCCGCGTCTCCACCTTGAACGGGCGCGGCCGGCGTGGCGGCTTGGGGAGCAGCCGCGCTTGTCGGCGTGGGCTGGGCTCGAACGACCTGCGTGGGCGCACCGCCAGGCTGCGCAGCCGGCCCCGTGCCAAAGATGGCCCAATACAGGCAGGCCGCCGAGACACACAAGGCCACCAGCCAGCCGACGACCATCAGGCGCGTGGGAATTCTGTCGAGCACGGATTGACGTTGATTAGATGGAAATTGTTGCATTAACGTGACCCCATGACTTGGCCGAGCGCGTCACAAGCTGGGCAAGAGCCACCTGGGCGGATGATGGCGTAGCCAGCCTGCGGGTCGCTGCCGTAGTAAGTAAAGTCGATATTCCAGATGATCATCAAGCGTACCTTGCCGCTGTTGCCCGACAGCGAGGCCGCTTCAGCCAACCAGGCGGCTTGCTGAGCCACCGTCACATCCTTGGCCCAGGCAAAGTTGGGCGCGGCCGATTCCAGCGGGGCAAAGCCTTCGTCGGAAACGTAACCGAACTCGGTAAAGCATACCTTGCGCGCGCCGCCAAAGGCGTTGTAGTACAGGTTCAGCGTTGGCCAAAAGTACCAACTATAGTGCGAGCCGCCCGGGTGGCCCGAGGTGGCTGAAGGGGCGGTGGCCCCGGCGTTGTGGTGAGCGCCGATGCAGTCGGCATAGTTCGCGGCGCCGGCGCCGGCCATCTGCCCCAGGAACACGTCGTCGTTGCAGCCGTTGTCCGCGCAGCCGGTGGCAAAGTAGCCGGTAGGCGCCAGGGCCGCGCTGATCACCAGCGTGCCGGCATTGGCCCCCTTGATGGCTGGATAGGCCTTGGCCAGCAGGGCGGTGTAGTTGGCGCCGTTGATCTGGCCGACCGGCCACTCGTGATCGATGTTCGGCTCGTTCCAGACCTCGATGGCGTCAGCGCCGGCGCGGGCCAGGGCCGCTACCCATTGGGCATATTCGTTGTGATAATCGGCCTGCATCACGCGCCCCTTGTCGCCCAGCGCTCCAAACAGGATCTTGAATCCGTTCGCGTGCGCCGTGCCAATCAGGTCGGACGGAATCGCGCCGTGGTGAACCTGGACCTTGATCCAGTTCATGCCGGCTTGCTTCATCAAGTCAGGCCGCGAAAAGCCCGACACGTGCCCTCCGACTTCAAAGCCGCCGACGGCAACCGGCGCCGGGGCGCCGGCCGGCGCAGCGGCCGGCACGTTGGCCGGCGCGGGATTGCCAGACACGATCAGCACGGTCAATTGCTCGCCAAAAGCCTGGCCCTGCGGGTTTTTAAAGCGCCACACGCCCTTATAGTTCCCGTCCTGGGCGGGCGACTTCATAGGTATGCTGACTTCGAGCTCGCCCCCAGCTTTCAGAGCGCCCACGCTCACCGAATCTGGCCCCTCCATCCTTTCACCCGATTCGTAGGCAAGCGCGACCCCCGTCTGCCAATCGCACGAGCCGGTGTTTTTGACCTTCCAGGTCTTGGTGAAGGCGGTGCTCTTGTCGTACTGCTGGCCGTCGGGCACTGTGACGTCGGCCACGTAAGATGCCTTCCAGCAGTCGGCCGCCTGGGCCGATGCAGCGTCGGGCGTCGAGGCCGAGGCATCTGGTGTGGGGGTAGGTGTGGGGGCCGGTGTGGGAGATGGCGTAGGCGTGGCCGCCAGGACATCGATCGGCAGCTCGCCGCGCGAGGCGGCGCCCGGGATGGCCGCCGCGACGATGTAGCGGCCGGGCGTGGCCGGCGCTGTCCACACGTAGCGGGTGTCGGTGAGGGGGGAACTCGCACCGGGCAGTTGGGCGCCAGCCTGGTCTCGCATGGTCCAGACTACTTGCAACGCGCCAGGCACGGCCGGGCTGGACTTGTCCTTGTACTGTTGCAGAGCGTTGATCAGCCGTGTATCGAGGGAGCCAGGTGTGCTCAGCAGGCCGTAAATCATCACACCCCGCAAATGGTAGCGTCCAGCCAGGTCGAGCCGGTCGCCGAGGGCGGCCGCGGTGACCAGGTACACCGTCTGCTTGTCTGAGCCGGCCGGCGTGAAGCGATACAGCTTAGAGTTTTGGTCGTAGCTCAGGTCTTGCAACTGTCCGTTGAGCTGAAGGGTGACCGCTTCGCCCGGCGTGACCTGGGTGTTGCCCATCGCGGTGATGGTTCCAAAAGCCTCCAGCGCTTCTTCGTAGGCGACGCGCTCGGCTCCTGCCACTGATGGAGAGGAATCGCCTGCGACTCGCTCGCTCAACGCGCTGAACGCCAGTTGCAGCTTGTAGCGGCTGACCTGGCTGGTAGCCCAGCGCACGATCTGCTCGGCCTGCCCGTTAGGGCCATACGCCAGCAAGTCTGTCGTTGGCTCGAGCACCACCACGTCGGCCAACGCGCCGATCGCGCGCCAGTCGTAGCCGCCGGTGTCCCACCCGCCTTCGACGGTGGGCGCCGGCGGCGGCAAAACCACCGACAACAGCTTGTTGTTTTTGTGCAACGCAGCCGCCAACTCGGCGATAAACTTTGTAAAGACCGCCCGCGAGTCGGCCGGCACGTCGCGGTAGTCGATTCGCAGGCCGGCGTAAGGCGCATCCGACACGACGTCGGTCAGTTGCTTGACGTGCTCGGCGCGCACTTTGACGTCGCCGAGCATATCCAGCACCAGGCCCACGTTCGGTTTGGCCTGCACATTGTCCGCGCTCCAGTTGCGCACGGCCGGAATCGAGGCGTAGGTGGCAGCTTGGTCCGGCATGGCTGGCATGAGGGGGGCGCCTTGCACCCCGCCTAGGTTGCTCACCAGCAAGCCCGGCAGCACTACCTCGTTGATCATGGCTAACACCCCGGCAGGGGCTTCAGGCTGGCTGCTTGTGATATCCGAGGCGATGGCCGGCGCCACTGCCTCGCTTTGCACCACGACGAGATTGGCGGGCAGCTCGTCTACCTGGGCCGAAATCCGCTCGTTGGCTCTATCGACGCTGCTGCCTAGCCACTGCCAGTTCTTGCCGGTCCAGGTGTACAGATCGAGCGTCTCCCACGGTTCAGCCTCGTTAGGTATTGCCACTGTCAGCTCCGCCTGGCCTTGCCGCTTGCCGCAGGCGCCGACCTGGTAGAGTGGGCTTTTGACCGCCAGGTTGGCTGGCAGAGCTTCCACCGCCTTTTTCCACTCGCCCCCGGCCGAACCCTCTAACAAGTTGAGGCGCGGGATGCTGCTCAGCTTGACGCTTAGCCGGCTGCCGGGCGCCACCTTGACGCTGATGCCGTCGGAATGGGCCAGCTCTGGGTTTTGCTCGCCCAGGGCGGTACAGCCCACGCCGCCTGTCAGGCGTCCCGGCAAAGAGATGGGCGGCAGACTAACGCCAATCAGCACCATGGCGACAATGGCAACATATATCCACCTGCGGCGCAGCCAGTCGATGACGACGTTGCCAGAAGGCAGAGATTGGCTAAGGCTCAATCCCAAGCGCCGGGCCGAGTCGGATAGTTTAAAGTCTGATCCCATTAATCTGTACGCTCCTTTCGATGCAAGACGTAAAACGTAACACCTAAGACATAAGGCGTAAAATGTTATGGTGCACAACCTATTGGACGTAAAGTAAGCTCGTTTTGTTCCACTGATTGCGATCAGGGCAGGATACAGGAATTACGTTTCACGTTCACCTGCACTGCGCGCAGGCGCAAGTGTCACGTTTTAGAGAATGGGGTGATTGTAGCATGCCTACACCATTTTGACAACCGCGCCGCACCTTCCCCTCCCCTCGTGGGAGGGGATAGGGGAGGGGGAAAAGGCAGCCAAACAATCACACGCTGCTCGCGCCTTGACATGCTGCCCGTTCGCTGGTACAATCATGCCCGCACGCTCCCATCGTCCAGGGGACCAAGACACAGCCCTCTCAAGGCTGAGACGCGGGTTCGAATCCCGCTGGGAGCATTTTTTGTTTTGTGGTTTGATGTTCTATCTGCCTAGCACGCCCAGCACCAGGCCCACGACCAATAGGGCCAGCCCCACCCCAGCACACACCAGGCCACTCAAGAGGGAAGTGCCCGGCCGGGCCGCGAGTTCATCCAGGTAATCGTCCACGCGCCCGGCGTAAAAGGTTTTGGCTGTGAGCACCCCGTCTCCCTCCCACGTGCCGTGGACGGTCAGTGCCTGGCCAGGCAGGTAACCCACGTGGCGATAAAAGCTGTCGTCGTCGGCCGATTCGACGGTCTGCGCGTTCAAGCAGGCGGCCTTGGGCGGGATTTGGACCAGCAATCCGGTCTCGTCGGCCATTTCCATCTCCAGGCTGGCCGGCAGGGCCTGTTCCATCTGCCAGTCTTGAGAAGAAGGCGAGGGTGTTTGGTAGCCTTCCTTCTTGGCCTGGCGTTCCACGTAAAATAGCGTCAAGCCTGAATCGTCGCGTGCTTCGAAGGGGAGCCTGGCCTGGACCAATACGCGTGTGCCGGGCTGGAGCGTGCGCAGCTCGGCCGGGGCCGGCTGGGGTAGGGCGGCCGCCTGGCGCGCCTCGTTCCAGCTAAAATACACGACCAGCGTGGACAGCATACAGCCCGAGGCGCACGCCAGCACGCTGGCCAGCAGGGCCAGCAAGGACAGCCCGCCGCGCTTCCTGCGCGGCCTGATCAACCAGCTAGGATTGAAACGGAGCATGGCGCTATTTTACCTGGCTCGCGTCAATGACTCGTCTCATTGTCGCTTTATGACTTGAGCACTTGGTCTCTTTTTCTTGCTAACGGCCCTATGCGGCATCGCTTCCATCAAAGCGATTAGGGAACGTAATGCAGCGTTGACCGCATTCGAATCGGGAAAGTATTTACGCACATCTGGCTGAAGCAATACCGTGCCCTCAGCCAACACATACTGGTGTAGTTCTGTGGAGCCATCGGGTTGATGGATGTGCACCGTATATCCTTCATGGAGAGGTTTGTAGTGCTTGCCGCGCACTGCTCCTCGAAAATCATATTCCTCACGCATCTCGTCATCTTGAATTGGCTTAGAAGAGGCCTTCTTCATAGGCTTTCCGCTCCCTCGGAGTCGCTCTCCGGCAACTGATCATGCGAGTTTTGTCTTGACGTTCTGTGTACGCTACAACCAGGATACGCCCTTTTACCGATTAGCCAATGGCAATGTATCGTTGCTCATCTTCAGAATGGTCAGGGTCAGATAGTGTGGCCACGAGCAAATCGTGGAAAATGGTGGCACCCTCTTCGAAACCGACCTTGTGTTTTTCCAGGTTGATCTGGGCCTTTTCTTGATCCCATTCGAACTCAAGTGTAGCCATCGTGTATTCTCTCCAGGTTCAAGAGTACCACGATTATAGCCTTTTGGCAAACAAACCCGGCTGTTGCGACTGTCTCCGTCTCATCGTTCAGCTAAGCGGCGACTATCCTGGCACGCCTTTGTAGGGCTCCTGGTGTGACGGGTTCTGGCCAACTTCGGGCAAATGCCCTTCATAGACGTTATGGTCTTATCTCGACTTCAAAGAGGCCGACCTCATCGTAATCCAAGCTCATATCCTCGCGTAGGGACTGCTCTCTTGCCCTGGCGCTTGCTTCATCGCGGTAGGCTTCGGCCAACGTGGGTATACCACTCTCGACCAGAACCACCACCCAGATATTTTGCTTGCCTTCGTTTGTCATCCTTCCCCCCTCGCGCGCACCCGCTTGACCTGCGGACCCGCCGGCGTGTCCTTGATCTCGTAGCCGGCGTCGGCTATCTGCTTGCGCAGCACGTCGGCGTCGGCCCAGCGCTTGTCGGCCCGCGCCTGCTGGCGCTGCTGCACCAGGGCCTCGATCTCGGCCGGGATAGCTTCCTCCGCCGCCGGCCGCCACTCGGCCAGGCGCAGCCCCAGCACGCGGTCGAACTGCAGCAGCGTGGCCTTCTTGGCCGAGGGTGGCAAGTCGCTTTTGACCAGCTCCCACATCACCGCCAACGCGCGCGGCATGTTCAGGTCGTCGTTGACCTGGGCGGCAAAGGTGTCCATGTAATCCTCGTCGACCACACCCGGCTCCCCCCACTCATACGCGGCCGCCCGCAGGCGATCCAGGGCCGTCGCCGCGCTGTCCAGGCTCTCCCAGGTGAAATTCAGCTTGGCGCGATAGTGCCCGCCCATGCAGAAGAAACGGTAGACCAGCGGGTCGTAGCCGCGCTCGATCAGGCCCGCCACGCGCACAAAAGTGCCGGCTGACTTGGCCATCTTGGCCTCGTTCAACTGCAAAAAGTAACCGTGCATCCAGAAATTGGCCAGGCGCGTGCCGTAGCAGGCCTGCGTCTGGGCGATCTCGTTGGGATGGTGCACCGAGATGTGATCCTCGCCGCCGCAGTGGATGTCGAAATACTCACCCAGGTACTTGGCCGACATGGCCGAGCACTCGATATGCCAGCCGGGAAAGCCCACCCCCCACGGACTGTCCCACTCCATCTGGCGCTTTTCGCCGGCCGGGCTGAACTTCCACAACGCAAAATCGGTCGGGTGGCGTTTCTCCCCCATGTCGATGCGCGCCCCGGCCTCCAGCCCCTCCACGTCCAACCGCGCCAGGTGGCCATAGTCAGGCAGCTTGGAGGTGTCGAAATAGATGCCATCCGATGTGCGGTAGGTGAAACCTTTTTCCTCGATGCAGCGAATGGTGTCGATCTGCTCCTGGATATGCTCGGTGGCCTTGCACCAGATCGCCGGTTCCTGGATATTCAAGAGCTGCATGTCCTCCCTGAAAGCCAGGGTGTAGAGCTCGGCGATCTCCCATGCCGACAGCCCGGTCCGGCGTGTGCCCTTTTCCATCTTGTCCTCGCCGGTGTCGGCGTCGGAGCTCAGGTGCCCCACGTCGGTGATGTTCATCACGTGCTTGACGGTG
>JAFGFO010000474.1 GCA_016931085.1 Thermoflexales bacterium | reverse complement strand
GAGCCGGAGGCGTACAGATCGAGCGTGCGCACCAGCCACAGGAAGAGCAGCGGCAGGGCGATGCCGGCGATCAGTGCGGGCAACGCGGACAGCATACCTTACTCCGTCTTTTCGCCCAGCGAGTCCCACAGATTGAGGGGGATATCTTTGCCGGCCTTGCGGGCCAGCCGCACGCGGTAGGCCGGGCCGGTCTTGAAGGGCAGCTCGCGCACGAAACCCTTCTCGACCAGGTCGGCCAGCATCTGGCGAGTCTCGGCCTCGCTTTGGCCGCTGAAGGCGATCACCTCCTCCAGCGTGACGTCTCGCTTTTGCTTCAGCATCCAGTTGCACAGCTTACGCAGCGAGTCGGGCAGGCTCAGGACGTCGGCCATGCTCAACCCGGAGGCTTTTTCCTGGGCCTCTAACTCTCCCTGCAAGCGGTTGAATAGTCCCATGGCATTCCTCCATAGAATGGGGTGCTCGGTGTATACGCCGTATACGGCCTAATTATACACTGAAAGCGGGATTACACAAATTGGGTGAGGCGAACCTCCCCGAAAGCTCTAAGCTTTCGGGGAGGTAAAGAAAGAGGGAGGGAGCGCGTTCCTACGGCTCCCTCCCCATCACTTGCGCCATTTCCTAATGGCTACTACCTGACTGCTCGCTTACCACACGCAGACCTTGCTGGTGTACTGGCCACTGTTGGGTGTGGCGGTTGGCAGGCCGATCGTCACGTGGCTGATGGCGTGCTCCGTCAGGTTCTGCACCCGGAAGACTAGCGTCGTCGTCCCGTCGCCGTTGTCCACAGCCTCCTCAAAGCTGAAGAAGAAGGTCCTGTTGTCGGACATCATGCTGCACGGGATGCCGCCGCTGAAATCGCATTCCAGCGTCACGATCTGTTGCTCGGTGCCGGCCTTGGCCTCCATCTGGACCGATGTCAGGGCCGCCACTTCGCTGGAGGGCAGTGTGAGCCGGAACTCGTCGTAGGCGCCGTTCTTGACCTCGAAGGATGGATTCTCGAACTTGAGCCCGGCGAAGGGATTGTTGCCCTCGACCATCACCGAGTAGGTGTTCTCGTGATCGACCGTGCAGGTATTCGTGTCAGGCGTGGGCACGGGTGTGGGATTGGGCGGCTCGGGCAGCTTGGGCTGCTTGGGCATGTCCTTGTGCTTGGGCGGCTGCTTGTCCTTGGGCATGCGCTCCGGGAATTTCTCGTTGTATTCCTTGCACGACAGCTCGACGTCGGATTCCTCGCCCACGGTCAGCGCGCCGTTGTTGATCAGGTCGGCGATGTCCTTGGCGCGCTCGAGCTTGGCCGCGTCGTTCTGATAGTTGAGGATATAGTCCTCGGCCTCGCGCAGCGCCTCGATCATCGATCCGTCAAAAGCCCCGCCGGACGGCTCCATGTGGATGACGGTGTTGTAGCCGATCTTGGTCGAGCCCAGGTTGAGCCAGGTGGCCAGGTTCTGCTGCAGCGCGCGCGCCAGCATCGAGTTGCGATCCGCGCCGGCTGGATAATCCTTCTTGCTCCGCTGCAGGATCATGTTGGCCTCCGCGTCGGTCAGCCGGGCCACGGTGGCGATGGGCTGCGGGTTGGCCACGTTGATGCCGCTGCGGAAGAGCGGGCTGGCCTTGGCCACCGCGTCCAACGCGGCGTGCAGGCTGTCAGGGCTTTCCTGGACGCCTCGCGTCTTGCCCTGGATGAGCACCTTGTTGACGTTGTTCTTCCAGTAGCCGATCGTGCGCGGGCACAGGTTCTCGGGCCCCTCCGGCGGATCGGGCCACACCGGCGGAGGATTGTCCGGCAGGCAGGTGGGATAGTTGGGATCCGTCTCCGGGCAGTACGGCGGCGGCGTGATCTCATAGTTCATGCGGATCCAGACTGTGTTGTGAACGTCCAGGCCTTCGATGTGCCAGCGGTACAGCCCGGGCTGGATGCGGCCGGGCGGGGGCGTATAGTCGGCGTGGACGTCGGGATCGGTCGAGATGATATAGACTTCCCATTCCTCGGTGCCCGACGGCTCCTCGTTGATGTAGAGAGGCTCCCCACCTGGGTCGAGGATGGAGTAGGTGACGGGAGGTTCTCTCCTCTTCGAGGCCGACGCAGCATTGTCGGCTGGCGCTCCCTGGCCGCCGGCTCGCTCGTCCACAGCAAATGGGCCGGCCCACTCGGGCTTGCCGTGCGTGTTGGGGTCCTTCGTGTCGGGTGCGATTGTGGCTGAAGTGCCGCGGTCAAAATCGCCATCCCAGATCTCCATGGTGGTGAGATCGTTGGGCAGGAAAAAGTAAAACTGCCAGTCGCCGGTGTAGGTGGATGCTCCTAGGTTTGTACTGCTTTGATATTGTGGATATAGGATTCGTAAGTCAAGAGTGTTAGCGATCATACCCACAATGGCAAAGTTGGAATTTACTAGATCAGACTGGCCTGTACTCAGGTAGGCGTTCGAGCGCAGCTTGAGCGCGTTGATGCCATAGCCTTGGACCGGTCGGCTCAGCTCGATCCGGTAAAAGTAGTGCCCGCTGGGGGCCTTGGCGGCCTCGACGTTGGTGAGGGTGATGTCGAACCAGGCATTGTTGGGCATCTCGTCGCTCGTCCACTGGGCAATTTGCTGGGTGCCCTTGCCGTCCTTGACCGGATCGGCGTAGAGTGTGTAGGTGCACTTGGTGGTGGTGTTATCCCAGTTGCCGGATGCCCAACTTGTTGGCGTGAGATCCCCGTTGGTGTTCTTGCCAGAGTCGCCATCGAAAAAGCCCAGGCTGAACGAGTTGTTAGCATAGTCGCCGGGGACGCTGACCCAAAAGACGGCACTTTCACCGCCAAAGCTGGCCATGTCCTCGCCGGGCAAGGATATGAATTTGCCGTCATTTTCCGCGCAGGTGGGCATGCACGAGTAGCCGCCGGATGGCTTGGGGTAGGGCCCTTCGACCGCGGTGCCCAGGCCGGGCACCAGGTTCCACCATCCGATCAATTCACCGGTGATGCTGATGATCAGCAGCACCGCCAACACACCGGCCAGCGTCTGCTTGCCGGTCTTGCTTCTTAACCATCGACTGATTTTCCTAAACATTTTATTTTCTCCTTTCATTTATTATACAAATGGTTGATTCCATTCTATGAGTATAGTCGCCGCGTGGGCGGAAAAAGGGTCGGGAAGAATTGTTGATTATTAATTATTAATTGTTAATTATTAATTGTTAAATTAGAGAAATCCCCAGTCACTTTCTGCGCGAGGCCAGCCAGCCGACGACGAGCAGGCCCACCACCACGAGGCCCACCACCAGGATCGTCCCACCTCCGGCTGCGGTGGCCGTGAGCTGGTCGCCGCCTGGTATCAACAGCGCCGTGGCGACAACTGCCACAGCGGCCACGGCCAGTCCCGCCCAGGCCAATCGTCGTTGGGGCGAGGTGAACAGCCAGCGTAGTTGTTGGCCCAGGCTGGCGAGTGCGCTTTGAAAACGAGAGGGGTGAGACTGGGACCACTCGAGCGCGATCTGCCGCTCGATCCTGCGGCGCAGGTGCTCTGGCGGCGCCTGGGGAGCGATCGCGCATGCCAGCTTTTGTACGACCCCGGCCAGCGGTGCTTGCTCGTTCCCCTCTAGTATTTGCCCTGCCAGCAGTGCGTCGGTCATGGCGCACAGCTCTCGAGCATCTGCCAATTCCTGATTGGGGGTGTGTTCTGTCATCTCTCTATCTCTCACCGAACGCCTTGCGTTCGGCACTATCTCTATCTGACATCTCTATCTGTCTCTATGTGCCGCGCGATGGCCGCAATCGCCCGCCGGTAGCGGGACTTGACCGCGTCGAGCGTTTCTCCCAGCGTCTGCGCGATCTGCTCGAAAGGCATCCCCTCGGCAAAGCGCAGCAGGATGATTTCCCGGTAGTGATCTTCCAGCTTCCACAGCGCGAGACTTACTGCGGCTTGGTCTGCTTGCCAGGCCTCGGGGTCGGCCACGTTTTCCGCTTCCTCGTCGAGAGGCGTTGCTTCTGGCCGGCGGCTGCGCTTGCGGTAGTAATCGGCTACCTTGTGGCGCGTGATGCCCGCCAGCCAGGTGCGAAAGAGCGCCTGTTCCTGGTAACGCCCGATGCCTTGCAGAGCCGCGATAAAGACCTCCTGGGTCGTGTCTTCCACCGCCTCGGGCGGCAGCATGGCTCGCAGGCGATTGTAAACGGGTGATAGGTGCCGCTCGTACAGCTTTTCGAAAGCGGCCCGCTTGCCGGCCTTGGCCATCTTGGCCAGTGCTTCGTCCGCGAGTGTGTCGAGATGTTCGCTCATAACTATAGTCGCCGGGGGGGATGAAAATGGGTCGAGGCGTGTTGCGTATTACATATTCCGTATTGTGTATGACGTCAAATTGTGAGGTCGATCTCAAAGTCGGCTTGGGGCATTTCATCCCAATAATCGCCCATGTCGTTGGTATCAAAGAATTCCACCAGTTCGTCGAGAGACCAGAAGCGCGGCAGAGTGGCGGCTTTATTTTCTTCCATACTGCTTTCTTGATAGCTATGTGACTAGGCTAGTGTGTGTGATCATTGCAATGCTGGTTGTTGCTTTCACACAAATCTATTATAATCGCATAAGCTAACGATGTCAAAGGGGGGGATAATACGGATGCCATCCGGCTGGACAATTTGGCTCGCTTCGGCTATACTTGTTGTAATGATCTGCGTGACTGCAGACCAACCAGACAAGTGACACAGTAAAATGTTCAGGCGACAAGCAGGTTGCAAAACTGAAAGAGACATGTGCTATGCAAGAATATAAGGTTGATATTACCTTGAGAAAAGCCGGTGCGCTCGTCCTCGACAAATTACCCTTTCAGGCCGGGGATTACGTTCAAGTTATTGTGCGCAGGATATCTCAATTGCGCCCCAACTTGCCCGAATTGCAATATCCACTGCGCGGCACGGTGCTGCGTTACGATGACCCATTCGCGCCCGTTGCAGAAATGGACTGGGAGGCCCTGCGGTGATCGTTTTGGACACCCACGTTTGGGTGTGGTGGGTTGATGGAAGTGCACGCCTAACCCAAAATCAAACGCAACACTTGCGCGCACATGAAGCTGATGGGCTGGGCGTGAGCGTTATCTCGTGCTGGGAAGTAGCAAAGTTGGTCGAGGTGGGTCGCCTGGCCTTGTCTCACTCTATCCATGATTGGATTGACCAGGCCTTGGCTTATCCTGGCGTTCGCCTGCTCGATCTGACACCGCAAATCGCCATTGAATCCACTCGACTCCCTGGCACGTTCCACCGCGACCCGGCCGATCAAATCATTGTCGCCACAGCCAGAATCTATGATTGCTCGCTACTGACAGCAGACAACAGAATTCTCGATTATTTGCACGTCAAGACACTACGCTAGGCCTGACACACTGCTGGCACTGCACGGCCGCCAGGATTGTGCCAGATCGCTCTCGAATTCTTAAACCTACAACCTTTAAACCTGCAACGTGCAACCCTGAAACCTGCAACCCCTAAGCCTGCAGCCCTGCGATCTGCTGGTTAGCGACCAGCGACCGGTAGTACTCACTGCTTTCCAGCAGCTCCTGGTGCGTGCCGACCGCCACCAATTGCTTTTGATTGAGCAGCAGGATGCGATGGGCGTTCTGGATGGTGGACAGCCGGTGCGCGACGATGAACAGCGTCTTGCCCTGCACCAGCGCCGGCAACGCCTCAAAGATGGATTTTTCCACCAGGCTGTCGAGCGCGGAGGTGGGCTCGTCCAGCACCAGGATGTCGGGATCCTTGACCAGCGCGCGGGCGATGGCCATGCGCTGCTTTTGGCCTTCGGACAGGTTGACGCCCCGCTCACCCACGCGCGAGGCGTAACCGTCGGGCAGGCCGGCGATAAAGTCGTGGATGCCGGCCGCCTTGGCCGCCCGGATGACCTGATCCTGGCCGGCCTCCGGGTTGCCGTAGCGCAGATTGTCCTCGATCGTCCCCGCCAGCAGCAGCGTGCTCTGCGGCACGTAGCCGATGCGCCGGCGCAAGCAGCCCAGATCGTATTCCGGCGCCGGCCGCCCGTCGAACCAGATCTCACCCCCGCTTGGCTTGTACAGGCGCAGCAGCAGGCTGAGCAGCGTGGTCTTGCCCACGCCGCTGGGCCCGGCGATGGCCACGTGCTCGCCAGGGCGAACGAGGAACGACACGTCTTGCAGCACCGGCTCGCTGCTGTCGTAAGCAAAGGAAACGTCCTTGAACTCGATCTCTCCGTTGAGCCGCTCGACCTTTTGGCCTGCCTTCTCCTCCGGCACGATGTCGAACAGGGCCGAGACGCGCTCCATCGCCGCCAACGCGTTTTGGAGCTGCAGATTGGCGTTGGCCAAGAACTGGGCCGGGCCGTACACATAGCCCAGGTAGGCCTGAAAGGCCAGCAAGCTGCCCAGGCTCCACTCGCCCCGGATGATCCAGTAAGCGCCGGCGGCCAGGATGAGGCCGCGGGCAATCTCCGGCATCGAGCTAATGACGAGATTGGCCAGCGAGCTGACCGTGCTTTGCTCCAGCGAGAGCTGCAGCGCGTCTTGCAAGCTGGCTGTCACGCGCCCAACAGTGCGACCTTCCGAGGAAAAGGCCTTGATCAGCGCGGCGGCTGACAGCGACTCTTGCATCTGGCGCGACACGTCGGCCTGCTGCTCCATGCGGTGGTGGCTGAGCACGCGCAGCTTGCCTGAAAAGTAACGTACGCACAGCACGAGTCCGGGCAAGATGACCAAAGCCGCGATGGCCAGCCGCCATTCCAGGTAGAAAAGCAGGCCAACGCCACCCACGAAGCGTAGGAGGTTGTTGAGGATTTGGACGATGGTGCCGGAAAAGAACCAGCGCAGTCCCTGCACGTCGGATGACAGGCGCGACATCAGGTAGCCGACCTCTTTGTCGTCGAAGAAGGCCTGGGGCAGCCGCAGGGTATGGTCGAGGAGCTTGGCCTGGATGTCTAGAATGAGCTCTTGCTCGAAGCGCACAAAGTAATATTGCTGCAGCAGGCTGACCAGCTTGCTCAACAGCCCGATTCCCGCCAAAAGTAGCACGGTGACGGCCAGCACGTCCAGTTGGCGGCCCAGGATGGCATCGTCGATCAGGTAACGGGTGACGAGTGGCTGTGGGAGAGCTAGCAGCGTGCCGCAAACGACCAGGAAAAGGCCCAGTGTCCCCTTGCGCCAGTGGCGGGTGACAAAAGGGCGCAAATTCCGGAGGCGATCAAGGCTGGCTTGAGGCTCGGTCCCGCTGTGTCCGGCGATGCGCTCGGCCGGCAGTTGGCGCGCCAACCCGCCTTTGAGAGAAGCAAACCAGGTGTTCATCGCCGCACTCAATGGGCTGTGTCAGTGCCCATCAGCGCTTCCGCGATTCCGTCCTCTGGTTGCCGGATGACCAGGTTGTACGGTTGGCAACACCAGAAGCGTTTTTGCTCGGGCCACCAGTAGGCGATGGTTTGCTGTTTATGGATGTACTTGACGAGTGGGCCGTCACTGGTTGTAAGACGAATTTGGATGATGCGCGGCCGCCATAGCAAGCGTATTATCCCACTGACTTGCGCCAGCCGATACAATAATGAATGCCACATAGGCGTAATGCGCCGGCGCAAACGCAGGCAAGTAACCCACAGTTGCCCCTTTGTCCCTCCTTGAACCGGACGCATTGTTGTGCCTCGCTGAGCACCGTTGACGCGGCCAATCAGATTGGGTGCATTGACTAGCTTTGGGTCGGGGAATGCCAAGTTGTCGCCTTGAGTAACAAGCCCCTCTGCCACCCGGCATTGAACCCGGTGGGCTACTAATTTGATATCTCCACCTGGCACATGACGGTGGAAAGCAATCACATCGCCCGGGCGTATGTTTTCAAATGCGATTGGAGCGACAACGAGAATATCGCCCTGGTGAAAGGTGCCCTTCATACTGTACCCCAAGTATGGCAAAATCCAATCGCACTCTTTTAGAGAGGGACGGTTTTTTTTATCGAGTAGCAGCTCTCGTGTCATGACAAGTCTACACCTTGTCGTAACCTCACTTCGGGCTTGCATGCTTGTTAAACCAAACACTTGTCCTCACTGACTTGTGTCAGTGGGAGCACGTAATCCAGCGGCAACTCGGTTAGCAACCGGTGTTGCAAAAATGACTAGGTTTGATTAGGGGTGCCGCCAGTCGGATTACATCCACCACCTGCAGTTCCTCCACTTGCACAGGGTTCCCAATCCCCTATAGCAGAGCTTCCATCTAGGCATTCACCGTAGATAGGATTGACAGGTCCTAAATCAAGTACCGATGGTTTCACGTAAGCGATTTTTTCTGTATTTGTATTCTTCACGAGTATTCTCCATATCGGCCAATCACGATTTACCAAGACTGGTCTGTTTATTGATGATATCCCAAGTTTCAAGAGATCGATTAAAATAGAGATGATATCCGGGTACAATCCGGGCAACCGCTGAGGCGCTGGCAAATAAGGCCCTCTTTGTTCCAAATTCATATTTTTGTGGCCAATAAAGCTCAAACAGAGCATTGGTCAGGTAACGGCCAAGTGCTACTGACTCAAGCCGCTCCACACTTGGCTCCGCAGCCTTGTGGAGATAAAAGATTGCCCGCAACGGGATACCTTCGAGCGCCATTGCTTGTTCTACAGACAAAGACCCGTGGAAAACGCGCTGATCCGCGTTAGCTACGTCCCATCTCCCGTTTGCCCGGGGAATGAGATACACTTTGTCGTCGGCCAGCGGTTGACAGTGTGTGCTTAGCAGGCGGCAAATGGTACTTTTACCACTCTGGGATGGCCCAAGAAAGATCATGGCTTGCCTTCCTACACTGACTGCTGAGGCGTGAATAGCTAGTATACCCAACGGGTCAGGGCTGCGCCAATCTGGTTGCTTTCGCAGCCGGCTGACGGGAAAAAAACCGTGCTCGTACGCTTCAGCGCACAGCCTGGCCGGTGCAACGAGTTGTTTGGTGTCTTGATAGTTTTGAGCCACGCAGTGAGTCAGGCAACGGCGGGCGTGGATACATTGCCCACATAACCCCGGATATTCTCTATCCAGGTCATTGCGCAATTGCTGGAGAGTGGGATGATTGAGCCATACATCTGTGACGCTTGTGGTCCTTATCTTCCCAAAGCATAGTTCCGGGATTGTTTGCCCGATGCCGCAGAGAGCCATGTCACCTGATCCCAATATCCCCAAAATATGGCGGACGTTGCACATACCATCGTTCCCCTTGCGAACCAACTCGTCCACTGTGTACAATGCTAAAGGCGTATCAATGCTCAAGCGAATTGGTGTGTGGCTTTGCAATTCCCCGCGCACGAAGCGAACCAATGTCATAACTTTTGTGTAATCCAGCGTCTCATCGCGCTCGTGCATCGCCACCCCGCGCCCGCTGCGCGTCACCGGGTTGAACTTGACCGAGCCGGCGCCCAAGCTCACGGCTAATTGTACCACATCCTCGACGTATTGTACATTCCCCCTGTGCGGGCACATGATGACCTGCGGCCGGTAGCCTGCCGCCACCAGGTGCTTGATCCCCCGCACGGCCGCCTCAAAGCAGCCCGCCACGCCCCGGAAGGGATCGTGTACCTCGGGATTGGGGCCGTCCAGGCTTACCGAGACGTGCCTGAGGCTGGTGCGCTCTTTCAGGTGCCGGGCCAACGCGGCGTCGACGAGCGTGCCGTTGGTCTCCATGGTCAACGAGATCCCTTCAGCGGTCAAATAGTCTGCCACCTGGATGAACTGTGGGTGCAAGGTAGGCTCGCCGCCGGTCAGCTTGGCATGATTCAGCCCCAGCGGCTTGGCCTCCTCCACCGCCTTGCGCAGCAAGTCCAGGCCCAAGTACTCGCCCGGGCTGGGCTGCCCGTTAACAAACCTGGGCGCGATCCAGCAGTGCCGGCAGTGCAGGTTGCAGCCGCTCGTCAGGTACAGGTAGAACGAGGTCAGCAGCGGCACGCCCTCGGGCAGGGCCGGCGGCCGGGTTTCGGTCAGGTTTGTGTTTTCTGTTTCAGGGTTGCAGATGGTCATGTTTATTCGTCCAGCGTGTAATACGGATCCTCGCCCTTGTGCACCCGGTAACAATCCATCGGGTTGCGTGCGTTCAGCTCGCCGCTCAAGAACACCGCCCCGCCCGGGCAGCCGCCGGTGCAAAAGCCCGTGTAGGGGCAATCCCGGCAGGTGTCGAGTGATTGCAGCGGAATGGCGCGCCGCTGCCGCGCGGCCTGCATCAAGGGGTGATGGAGCCACACCTGCCGCAGGTCGTCCACGCCGATCGTGCCCAGGCGCAGCGTGCCCAGTTGATGGCACGGCACAAGCCCCCCGTCGTGCTGCACGGCGATTTTGCTCCATACACCGCCGCAACTGCTCAGCGTCCCCCGCCCAGGCATGCCCGTCTCGCCGGCCGCCAGCCGTTCCTCAATCATCTTGAACTCGCGCGCCAACGCCAGCGGGCCGGCCGAAGCGCTGATGCGCCCGTCGTAGCGGGCGGCTAACTCGGTCAGCGTGTCCATCGCCTGCCGGCGTTGGGCCGGACTCAACATGACCGTCCTGCCCCCGCGCTCCACGACGCCGCACGGGTAGGCCTCGTTGGTGCCAAAACCGGGCAGGCCGATCTCGTCCAGCAGCAGGCGAGCGATGGCCTCCATGTCGTCCACGTTGTGGCGGTTGACGGTGACCCGCACAGTAACCGGGAAGTGGGCCTCGGTCAGCAGCCGCAGCCCGCGCAGCGCCCGCTCGAAGCTTCCCGGCCGGCTCTTGTCGTGGATCTCGGCCCGCGAGCCGTCGATCGAGACCTGGATGTAGTCCAGCCGCAGCCGGCGCTTGCCCGTCTCGAACTGGGCCAAAACCTTTTCCGTGATCAGCGTGCCGTTGCTCAGGATGTGGTAGCGCATGCGGTTGGCGACCACGCCGTCGATCAGCTCGAACAGATCCGGCCGGGTAAAGGCCTCGCCGCCGGTCAGGCACACGCGCCGCACGGCCAGCTCGCCCAGCTCCTCGAAAAAGGCCAGCCAGCGCTCTGTAGGCAGGTCTCTCAACGCCGCCATCTCGTCGGCGTAAAAGCAGTACTTGCAGGCCAGGTTGCAGCGGCCCGTGACGGCGATGTCCACCGACGTCGGCGCGGATGGCACGCGGGGTAAGACTATATCGCTCATAGGGTGTTCCCTTACTTCCTACTCTCTACTCCCTACCTACTATCCCCTGGTAGATGCCCACGATGCCCTTGGCCAGCAGCTTTTCCAGGAACTCGTCCACATCCTGGGTCACTTGCTCCGGCGGGACGTTGTCGCACTGCTCGACCAACGCGGCGGCGATCTGCTCCTGGCTGCGCGGCTCGCTCGCCACCGCCCGCCAGATCAGCAGCCCGGTGATGTTGACCACCACCACCTGGTCGGTGTC
>JAFGFO010000473.1 GCA_016931085.1 Thermoflexales bacterium | reverse complement strand
GCTCGTCAACGGAGCAAGCTCATAATTTCCTGATCCGATCAATAAGCCGGGTGACTACCGAGCGCTTGACCGCCGGCGCCGCCGGTACGCGATGGGCAGGCTCGCCTGGCTTGCCCGCCGCTTTGGGCGCGACACCCTCAGGCTGGACCAATTGAACCAATCCAGCTTGCAGCATGCCATAAACGATTTTGCGAATCTGGTGATCGCTCACGTTGTTGGATTGGGCAATTTGCCGGATCGTGTTGCGCGGGTTGATAAACGAGATCACCCGCCACTCCTCGACGCTCAACTGAAAGTTGCGCAACTGCGCGCCGGGCCGATCGGTGAAGCGCAATGCCATGTCCAGGTCCGGCAGTTCTTCCTGCAGCCGCTCGAACTCTTTAAGGCGGCGGCTGCCTTCCATGATGACATTTTCGAGCTCGATCGGGACTGTGATCCGGTCATCGGCGGGAGCCAGCGTAGGCTCAAAACGAAAGACGCCCTCTCCCCAATTGAACAGCCGGTAAACGATGTCCAGTACGTAGCTGCGGACGCTCTTGATGATGTCGTTTTGGGTCACGTAACCGGCCTGCATGAGCATCACAGCCAGCGTCTTGTCATCCTTCGTGCCGGCCCGCTCGCGGATGATACGCACCTGCTCGTCTGTCAATTTGCTAGCCCGCAAGAGTATCTGCGGCAAGTGTCCATCCTGGCTGCCAGTTGTCGCGTAAATCAGCTTGCCTTCTTTAAAGCAAACGTGGACAGTGCTGTCTCTGCCTTCGATGGTCAGCGTGCCTGTCTTGCGGGCCAGGTTGACCAGGTTGAGCAGTTGCGTCGTGCTAAAGTCACGCAAATTTCCTTTTAAAGCCATTGTGCCCTACCTTGTACCTCACCCCTGGTACTAGAATGATATGTTTCCAATCGTCTCCAATGCAGATGCGCTCCTGAACGCGAGCGCACATACAGGTTAGACAGATTATACTCTGTCTCTGTAAGCAAGTCAACCGTCGACTCCTGAGGTTTTGTCATCGTTTGCCCCCTCCCAACTCAGGGTGAGCGGGCCGGGGTCAAGACAACGGCGTAAAGTTTCCCGCCACTGATAAAAAGCAAGCGTTGGGCGCTCTCGTCGACGACGATGCTTTCGAGAGCGTCCATGGTCTTATCGAGGGTCTTGATCTGGCGGACGAAAATACCCTGGGGAGTCAATTGCATCACGCTGGCCTGGTCCACGTCGGCCACATAGATCCCCCCCTGCGCGCTCTCGGCATCGACGGCCAATGCGACAGGCCGCGCGAGCGGCTCGGGCAAATCAGTCGGCGTAAAAGTCTGTTCATCACCGCCAAAGAACTTGCGGATGTGACCGTTGGAATACAACAAGTAGATGCTGCCATCGATGGCCATATCGATCACCGGCGTCAAGTCGCCGGGCGAGCTGTTAAAGTATGGCTCGGGCAAGTCGCCGAAGCCGGCACCTACCGGCTTGTAACGCCAGAGTTGGCTGTTGTCCAGGATGTACAGATTGCCGCCAAAGGTGTCCATCAAGTGCATGCCAGGCCGCAGGCCGCCTTGCCCCAACGCAACGGCTCGAATGTTCCAGGCCGGGTCATACTCCAGCAGGCCGCCCGCATCCAAGATCAACAAGCTGCTCTTGGTGCGCGGGGGATAGGCACTCACCCAAGCCAGATCGAGCAAGGTGCCAATTTGCCGCTCGCCAACCGAGGCACCTGTGTAGCCAGTCGCCGCCGGCGACTGGCTTTCCAAGAGGCCGCTGCCTGTCTCGTTTAGCGTCACATGCCATAGAGAAGTCGTGTTCATCACAAAAACATTGGCGCCTTGCAAGGCCAGGCTGTAAGCGCTCCCCGGCCCAAAATCCATCAGGAACGCGCTCCTGACACGCGTGACACGATCGATCTGATCCAATTGTCCACGGACTTGCTCCCGCAAAGCGACTGTGTCCAGATCGTCAGGCTTGTAGCCCAAGGCCAAGTCCGTGTGTTGCCAGGCAGTCTGCCAATACATGCGCACCGCCTGTGGATCTGGGCTCGTTTGCGCCAACGCCACCTGCTCGCGGGCCAAATTCAACTGCAGTTCGAAATCAGCCTGCCGCTGGCGCTCCGTCCAATAGTCAAAGACCACCATGGTAATCAACAGTGGGATGAGGATCACCAGCCCGACCATGATCAACGTAGTGCTCATGGTGAGGGGAGCCTCCCGCTCCGCCCGCTTGGACGGGCCGCGCTCGGGGAGAATCCGTCTGAACAGTTCCCCCGCGTTGCGCCCGGCCACCAGTAAGCCAAGGGCCACCGACTGCCCGACCTGGCGAACGCGTTCTTGTAGCGCAGCCGGCGGGAGAGCCTGGGCAACACCCCCAACAGCCTCCCTCAAGCGCGAGCTGGCCTCCCCCAGGCGCTCACCCAGCGAGGGGCCGGCTTCGCGAGGAGTAGCAGCCGGCTCTTGGTCCATTTCCATCGGGGCCGGAGCGCTTGAGGCAGGGGGAAGGGCAGGGGCGGGGACAGCTGGGGGTTCCAGGCTGGTCGTTTCAGCCTCCGCCGTAACTTCGATCAGCAGTGCGAACAAGTTGCCCTCGCCTGCTAATCGCTCCAGGCTGGCGATGGCCGCCGGAGCGCCGACGTAAACGATGGCCTTGGTCACCGTCTCGTCAGACAAGCGCTCGGCTGTGGCCGAGTCGCACAGCAAGACCACGTCGCCATGGTGCAGCTCGGCGTGGCCATAGCGTATCTCGCAGCCGCGAGATGAGCCGAGGGGCGGAAGGACCAGGCTTGTGCTGCGGCCAGGAAAGCGTTCAACCTGTCCCTGGTGCGCTACAAAACAGTTCGAAGGGCCAGCCTGCGCAATAAAGACATCGGCCTCGCGCAATGTCACACAACTGACGCCGGCGTTCAGGCGTGCGCCCACCGGCGATTCGAGGTTATAGTCCATCAGCCAATTACTGGCAGACGAAATCGCTTCGCGCAATGCGGCGGTGACGCTACCCTTGGTATGCCAATAGCTGGTGGAGAGCTGATCAATCAGCTTGGCGTACAGGAAGCTGCTCGGCTCAAGCGGCGAGCCTGGATCGTCCGAGTGCAGCTCGACCAGCACAAATAAACGGTCGCCCGCCCGCCCGTGCGCGGCGCCACGCGGTGGGACCAAGGAGGCCGCCGGCTGCATCTCCGGCTGGCGGGCGCCGTTCACGATATACAAATCACCGACGACTGCATTGAGTGGCACAGACATGTTTGATGGTCACGGGCTATGGTCACGAGTCACAAATCACGTTAAGCTAATTTTAGCACGACTTGCGTAAAACGTAAACTCGACCTCGCCCCTCACCCCAGCCCTCTCCCCGGCAGGGAGAGGGAGCAATCGCCCTCAAGCTTTATCGTACAGTCCTTTGAGTTGGTTGAGTTTCACGCGCGTGACTTCCTGCGCCATCTCGATAGACTCTTTGACGTAGCGCGCCAGGTCCCCCGCCTGGCCCTTGGTGTCACTCTGATCGCGGTTGCGCCACCTGACGACGACCTCTTTGATCCGGTAACCGGCGCGTTCCATCAGGTACAGCAACTCAACGTCATAGGCCGAAACCTTCCAACCGGGAGGCCTGTCCTTCTCTTTGAAAAACTGGAGGTGTGGGAAAGCATTCAAAGCGGCCTGGCGCCGGCAGGACTTGAAGCCGCATTGTGTGTCGCTGATCCCGCGCAGCAAAAAAAGGCGGCGGAGGGTACGAAAGACAAAACTGCCGGCCTGACGGATGATGGAAAAGCCCTCCCGTTCGGCGCCACGCGAGCCGATCACTACATCAAAACCCTGCGCGTACCAGTCCAACAGCTTGCCCACTTCGTCGATCGGGGTGGATTGGTCCATATCAGTGAACAGGATGATCTCCCCCCTGGCTTGCTGGACACCCGCCCACACGGCGGCCGGCTTGCCGCCGTGTGGAATGTCCACCAACGAGAAGGCCGCCTTGCCCTGGACGAAACGATCGACCAAACCCCGGCTGCCATCGGTGGATCCATCGTTGACGACGATGGCCTCCCAGGTGTAGGCCTGTTGGCTCAAATAAGCATGCAATTCGTCCAACACCCTGGCTTCCAGGTTCTTTTGCTCGTTGTAGCAAGGGATGATGACGGAAAGAAAAATCGTTTCAGGTTTCAAGTTCAAGTCTCAGGTAAAGTCCTACGCAGAACGGCACTCATCCTGCTTGACCCGCGCCGGGCTGGTGGTGATTGGGCTATCGGAATAGCCTGTTGACATCGAAGCGTCGCACACAGAAATTGTATCGAAATCAACCAGATAGCGCGAATAGCCAAGTGATTATAGCTGTTTTCAGCCAGTTTGGCAATTCAGCCGCACAACAGGCTATGCAGCGCCTGCACGAGCAGGCTATGCTCGGCAGCGTGGATGCGCGCTTCCAACTCGTCCAGGCTGTCCTGCGGCTGGATGGGCACCTCAAGCTGAGCCACGACCGGCCCCACGTCCACGCCCTCGTCGGGCACCAGGTGTACCATCACGCCGGTGTGGTCGATCTGGCCCTGCCGGTAGGCCTCGTAGGCACGCTGGATAGCGTGCGTGCCGGCAAGCCTGCCGGGCAAGGCCGGGTGCAGGTTGACCACCCGCGATGGGAAGCGGCCCAGGAAGGCGGCGCTTAGGACGTGCATCCAGCCGGCCAGCACCACCCAGCTCACGTCGAACGCGCCCAGGATGGCAGCCAGGTCGGCATCGTACTGCCGGCGGTCCCGCCCGGCCCGCGTGTAGGGCGCCAGCGGGAAATACACCACCGGCACCCCGCGCTCGATTGCCCGATGGATGCCGTAGGCGTCCTTGCGGTTCGAGGCGACCAGGGCCAGCTCAACGCCGGGCAGTCGCCCGCCTGCCACGGCGTCCATGATGGCCTGCTGGTTCGACCCGTGACCTGAAATCAAGATGGCTATGCGCGTCATAGTATCCTCACGTTATGCGAAAAGTTGCTGTAGCGTCTGGGTATTTTACGCGAGAATCCCAAATTGGTCAACGCTCACGAGGTGTGTACCGAAGCAAGTTATGCCGGGCGCGGCCATAGAGTATAATTTTGTGTCCATGATGAAGGAGCAAAGACGAACGACAAAAATCGGCCCTCGTGAGATTAAAAATTCTCGGCGCGCTTTGCGTCAGCGCTCTCGGCGGTAAAACAGCTTTGGTGGCGGCGAGAAGCGTGCCGCGCTATGATTTGCCACTAAAAAAGGAACTCCTGCCATTCTTGACTCATTCAATGTTCAAGCGCTCGTCAGTGCTCTGTTCGTCTACCAATCGTTGGAGCGCCTCCAACGCGTGTGTAATGCCCAGGCGAGCAGCCTGGGCCGAGATGTAATCCATGTCCAGATCAGAACCCTGCACAGCTAGAATGCCGCGGGCGTCGCGCAGATGCTTGGAGCTGTCCGTCTGCACATAGTAACGCAACTTGAACAGCAAGATGTCTTCGGGGGAGGCAAAGTAAGCCGTGTATCCTCTCCCAAACTCTATTCTCCGCCGGCGAGCCATGGCCTGCCTCGTCGCCGCGTCACGGCCCGGCACGGGCATCAAGTCAACACGCGCGCCCGTAAACGAGTGAATGACATTAAAAGCGTAACGGCGGCGCAGTGCGTCATAGATCCCCTCCTGGCTGACATAGTAGCCCTGGTCAATAGGGAAACGCTCGACAAAGGCTTTTACGTGGGTGCTGGCCATGTTCACGACAATATCGGCGTCTATGGTCAGCCTTGGCTCACCCCAGGCAATCGCCGCATAACCCCCGACGATGTAGTAGTCGATGCCAAGCTCTTCAAGCACGGTGGTAACTCGCGCGACAAAGGAAGCCAATTCGTCAGGCGTCGTCTGTTCCAAGTTTTTCCTCCAGCCCCGCGCCGTGCATCCGGCGCAAGACGCGCTGTTGAATCTCTTGTTCAGAAAGGTGGGGGCGCCGCCGCCGCTCATCACGGCGCGCGGCCTCGCGTGCTTCGACAAAAAGCTGATCCGCCAGAGCCAAGCGCATGGCAGGCGTCATGCGCCGCCAGGCAGCCATCTGAAGCGGGTGCAGGCGCGAAATCTGTTCACGCATACGCTGTATCGGATCAAGCTGAGAAGAATAGCAATAACCAGGCTGAGAGCCAGCGCGAATAAAGCGGAGATTGAAACCGGCGCGGCGCAGGGCCTGGATATCCCGCCAGAAGCTTTGCTCAGGGTCGTCGCCGAATGAATGTGGCCCGAGCAGTGTGTAGGCATGTCCCATCAACACGGCGCAAGTGAGTGTTTTGCCCTCGTGCTCGCGCATGATACCCAACAAAACTAGCCGGCGAAGAGAAGCGTGCTCCCGGCTGCCAGGGGGAGCGATTTTCGCCATTCGCTTCCACACAGTCGAATCGAAACACAAGTCCATGCCGTCCCTCCCATCCCCATGATACTATCATCTCGTGATAGTGTCAAACAGAAACTGAACCGTGGTCTACAACTGCACGCGGGGGCGGGACTCGTCCCAGGCAACGGCCTGGCCGATGACGACGGCCTCGCCCCCCAGGACACTCAAGGCCCGATCGACGTCATCTCGCCCCACCACCACAACCATGCCGATCCCCATGTTGAAGACGCGGTACATCTCCATCTCGTCCACGTTGCCCCGCTCCTGGATCAGGCGGAAGATGGGCGGCACTTGCCAGGCGGCGCGGTCTATCTCCACGCCGATATTGGCAGGCAGCACGCGCGGGACGTTCCCCACGAACCCGCCGCCGGTGATGTGCGCCATGGCCTTGACCGCCAGGCCGGCGCCCCACAGGGCCTCGATCTCGGCCAAATAGGCCCGGTGCGGGGCGAGCAAGGCCTCACCCAGCGACGTGCCCAGCTCGGGCAAGGTCGTCTCCCAGCCTGTATCGGCAAAGATGCGCCGAACCAGGGAATAGCCGTTGGTGTGCAAGCCCGACGAGCGCAGTCCCAGGCAGACGTCGCCGGCCCGTACGGCGCTCCCGTCGACGATCGCGCCACGCCGGACCCAACCCACGATGCTGCCCACCAGGTCGAACGCCCCCGGCTGGTACACGCCGGGCATCTCGGCCGTCTCGCCCCCCAGCAGCACACAGCCGACGGCCCGGCAGGCTTCGGCGCAGCCCCGGACGACGGTCGCGACTTGTTCAGGGTCGACCCTGGCCGAGGCGATATAGTCCATGAAAAAGAGCGGGCGCGCACCCTGCACCAGGATATCGTTCACGCTGTGATTGACGATGTCGTGCCCCACGCCAACGTAGCGCCCCAGCGCCGAGGCGATCATCGTCTTGGTGCCCACACCGTCGGTCGAGGCCACCAGCACCAGGTCTGACAGGTCGAGCTGGGCCGCGTTGAGGCCAAACAGCCCGCCAAACGCGCCGATGCCGGCCAGGACGGCCGGGGTGTAGGTGCGGCGAACGGCGTCCGCCATCAACTCGACGGCGCGTTCCCCGGCCTCAATATCCACGCCAGCCGAGGCGTAAGAGCTTGGGGTTTCAGGTTTCAAGGTTTCAAGTTTCAAGTTGTTCATATGCGATCTGCTCCGACCGAAGGTCGGCATTTGCCGATTTGCCGATTTGCTAACTTGACTTGCCAATGTCGCGACGATACTGCATCCCGTCAAAGTGGATGCGCGCCACACCTTCGTAGGCGCGGGCGCGGGCTTCGGGCAAGCTGGCTCCCAAGGCAGTCACGGCCAGGACCCGCCCCCCGGCGGTGAGGAGGCGCTCTCCCTTTTGCTGTGTACCGGCGTGGAAGACGATAGTTGAGAGCGGGCTGGTGTCTCCCAGGCTCGTGATCTCTTCGCCCACCGCGTAAGGGCCTGGATAACCGCCCGAGGCCACGACGACGCACGTCGTGTAAGCCGGCTTCCACCGGATCTCGACCTCGTCCAATCGTCCTTCGGCGCAGGCCAGTAGAATATCGACCAGGTCACTTTCCAGCAAGGGCAGAAGGGCCTGCGTTTCGGGGTCGCCAAAACGGCAGTTGAACTCTAGCACGCGCAATCCCTGCTCGGTCAGCATCAGCCCGGCGTAGAGCACACCGACGTAAGGCGTGCCGCGCCGGCGCATGCCGTCCACGGCTGGCTGCAGGACGCGCGCGACCACCTCTTCCAGCAAGGCTGGGGGGACAGACGGTGAGGGAGCGTAGCCTCCCATGCCGCCCGTGTTCGGCCCCGTGTTGCCGTCGCCGATGGGTTTGTAATCACGCGCGGCCGGCATAGTCACCACCCGCCGCCCGTCGCAAAAGGCCAGCAGTGAGGCTTCCTCGCCTTGCAGGCAAGTTTCGATGATGGCCCGCTCGCCGGCGGCTCCGAAGGCTCTTTCCACCATCACCTGGCCCAGGGCGGTCTCGGCTTCCTCCATCGTCGCACAGACCATGACGCCCTTGCCGGCCGCCAGGCCGTCGGCCTTGACCACGAGCGGCGCTTGTTCCTGGCGCAGATAAGCCTGGGCAGCCGCGTAATCCCGAAAGATCGCCGCCGGCGCGGTGGGGATGCCCTCCTCGATCATAAAGTGCTTGGCAAAGGCCTTGGAGCCTTCCAGCCGGGCGGCCGCCGCGGTGGGGCCAAAGACCGCCAGCCCCGCCTGGGCAAACGCATCGACCACGCCGGCCACCAGGGGCGCTTCTGGACCGACGACGGTCAAGCCGATCCGTTCCTGGTGGGCAAAAGCGAGCAGGGCTGGGATGTCGGTGGCCGCGATGGGCACGTTTTGGGCCACCCGGCTCGTGCCGCCGTTGCCCGGCGCCACGAACACCTGCTCGGCCTGGGGTGATTGGGCCAGCTTCCAGGCCAGGGCGTGTTCTCGTCCACCTGAACCGATCACAAGTATACGCATAGCTTTGCTCCTGTTCCGAATAACCAGGTGCAACGCACCTTTAAGGTGCGTTGCACCTACATTCCTATTGGCCTGGCTCGAACGCCCCTTTGGCGGTTCCATCGGCGATTGGCACAGGGTACTCTCCGTTGAAGCACGCCAGGCAGTGACTGTTCGGCTCTTTGACACCGTCTCTGATGCCGGCCGCCGCGACGGCTTCTACCAGGCCGTCTAATGACAGATAGCCCAGGCTATCCGCGCCGATATACTGGGCAATCTGATCCACCGACATCCGGGCGGCAATCAGCTCCTCGTGGGTCGCCATGTCGACTCCCATAAAGCATGGATGGCGGAGGGGAGGCGAGGCAATTCGCACGTGCACTTCGGCCGCGCCGGCATTTCGCAGCAGCGCCACGGTCGGGCCGGTAGTCGTGCCGCGCACAATCGAGTCATCCACCATGATGATGCGCTTGCCGGGCAAGTCTGGCAGCGTGTTGAACTTGAGCGCCACGCCCAAGCGGCGCAGGCGGTCGTCGGGTTGGATGAAGGTGCGCCCGATGTAGCGATTCTTGATCAAGCCCTCGCCAAACGCGATGCCGGCCTCGTGGGCGTAACCAATCGCGTGGGCTGTGGCCGAGTCGGGCACGCCGATGACCATGTCGGCTGCTACCGGGTGCTCGCGGGCCAGGCACGCGCCCAGCCAGCGGCGCACGCGGTGGACGGAGCGGCCCTCCAGGACAGAGTCTGGGCGGGCAAAGTAAATGTATTCGAACACGCACAAAGAAGAGGTGTGTGCCGGCTCCATCTGCCAGGAAGATACGCCAGACTCGTCCAAGCGGACGATCTCGCCCGGCCGTATCTCGCGTTGAAAGGCTGCCCCGATCGTCCCCATCGCGCTCGACTCGGAGGCCACGGCCCAGCCATCGCCGTTCAGCTTGCCCAGGCACAGTGGACGCAGCCCCCACGGGTCACGGGCGGCGTAAACAGCTTTCCGGGTGAGGATCGTCAAGGAATAGGCGCCCTGGGCCTCGCGCATGAAAGCGGCGATGCGATCTTCCCAGGTTCCCCCCGGCTCGCCGGCCAACATCTGGGTGATGATCTCGCTGTCGGACGAGGAGCTCAACCCCACGCCCCGCTGAAGCAAATTGCGCCGCAAAACAGGCGCGTTGGTCAGGTTGCCGTTGTGCGATACTCCCAGTGGCCCTAGAGATGTTTCGATCAAATACGGCTGGGCATTGAGCAAGCGCACTGCGCCCATGGTCGAGTAGCGAGTATGGCCGATGGACAAATGTCCCCGCAGCAAGTGCAGATTGTCTTCGTTAAAGACCTGGGAGACCAGGCCGAGAGCCTTGTGAATGTGGGCGACGCGCCCGTCGCTCGTGGCGATCCCGGCGCTTTCCTGGCCCCGATGCTGAAGCGCATAGAGCGCAAAAAAAGCCAGGCGGGCCACGTCGGCGCCGGGGGCGTAGATGCCGCACACGCCGCAGGCTTCGCGTGCCTTGTCGTCGAATTGAGTCATAATACTCCCCACATTTCAGACTTCCGAAGTCTCCAAGACTTCGGAAGTCTCAAGATACCCCATCCGCCTCCAGCAGCCGCCGGCGTCCTTCTTCCTGCGTGGCCTGCACCTTGCGGCGCAGGCCAGCATCGGCCAGCGCCAGCATCTTGGCAGCCAACAGGGCCGCGTTGGCCGGCTCCAGCACCACGGCCGGCGCGATGCCCGAAGGAACCTGCAGAGAAGACAAAACGTCACCGCCGGCAAAGCGCTCCGAATAAGGCGGGCAGGCGATCACCGGCGCGATCACCTGGCCGTCCACCATGCCGCTCAGGGCATTGCTGCGCCCGGCCACGGTGATGTACACCTTGGGGCGCGGGTCGGCTTCGTAGGTGTCGAGCAGTTCCAGCAAATAGCGCGGCGTTTTGTGCGCCGAAGCGACGCGCGTCTCCCACGGGATGTCAAAAGCATCCAACGCGCGCGTGATTTGCTCACCGAACGCGACATCGCCGGGCGAGCCCATGATGATGACGACCAACATTATAATAACCCCCTCAACACACCGGCGATGCGTGGCCCGGCCGGATAGGATGCCGGCTCAAAGTTCATGCCCGTGAGCTTTTCGTAGCAGGCGATGTAGCGCTGGCTGACCTGGACGATCAGCTCCTCGGTGGCCGCCGGCGGATCACCATCGCCGCGATAACCTCGCTCGGCGTACCACAAGCGCAGGATCTCTTTGTCAAAGTTTTCCGGCTCTTGCCCACCGGCCAGGCGATCCTGGTAACTGGCCGCCACCCAGAAGCGGCTGCTGTCGGGCGTGTGCACTTCGTCGATGATCATCAGCTCGCCGTCCGGCGCGCGTCCAAATTCGTACTTGGTGTCTACCAGGATCAGGCCCCCCCGGGCGGCAATGTCCTGGCCGCGCTTGAAGATGGCCAAGGCGGCGGACTGGACCTGTTCCCAGGTCTGGGCGTCCAAAAGACCGCGCTCGACGACCTCGGCGCAGCTCAGGCGCTCGTCGTGCAAGCCTCCACGCCCCTTGGTCGTGGGCGTGACGAGCGCCTCCGGCAGCGGCTGGTTTTTGCGCAGGCCGTCGGGAAAGTCGTAGCCGTAGATGTAGCGCTCGCCCTGCGAGTAAAGATACCACAGCGCCGTCTGCGTCACGCCGGTGATGTAGCCGCGCACGACGACCTCGACCGGCAAAGGCTCGCAGTCGTGCACCAGGCTGACGTTGGGGTCGGGCAAGTCGAGGATGTGGTTGGCAACGATGTCCGCCGACTGCTCGAACCAAAAGGCGCTGAGCTGGTTGAGCACCTGGCCCTTGAAGGGGACCGCCGTGAGGACCCGGTCAAAGGCCGACAGGCGGTCGGTTGTCACAATCGCCCGCCATTTCTTAATGGCGCCGCGGCCTGGCAGGCCAAAGATGTCGCGCACCTTGCCGCTTTCACGCGCGTAGGGCCAGTCCACGTCGACCGCTTTGAGCGCTTGTGGGATGTATTGGCGTAAAGTGTCTTGATCGATCATGTTTTGTGGTTTCAGGTTTTACGTTTCACGTTTCACATTTCACAACCCCGCCGCGCAGCGGATGCCCTGGGCGAACAGAGGCAGCCCCAGCCCGCCCTGTTCACGCCCCCAGCGCGGGCGCTGCCAGGGGACGACGTGATCTTCCGGATGGGGCATCAGGCCAAAGACGTTGCCCTGCTCGTTGCAAATCCCGGCGATGCCGGCCACCGAGCCGTTGGGGTTATCGGGATAAGCGGCCGCCCCGCCGCCAGGGGAGACATAAGTCACGGCAATCTGCTTAGCTGCGCGCAATCGCGCCAGCTCGGCCTGGTCGCGGGGAATGAAGCGCCCCTCGCCGTGGGCCACCGGGCAATAGATGCGCTCGGTCAACCCCCGTGTAAAGATGCATGGGCTGGCTGGGTCCGGCTCGAGCCAGACCCAGCGGCACTCGAAGTGATTCGATTCGTTGCGGGTCAGCGTCGCCCCGGCCTTGCCATCCGGCGGGCCGGGCAGCCAGCCGCTTTTGACGAGAGCCTGGAAGCCATTGCAGATGCCCAGCACGGCTTTGCCGGCCGCCACAAAGCGCGCCAGCTCTTCCTGGAAGAGCCAGCGCAGATCGGACGCCAACAAGCGGCCGGCGCCCAGCGCGTCACCGTACGAAAAGCCGCCGGGCAAGATCAGCAGTTGAAACTCGTGCAGCCGGGCGGGGCGCTCGCGCAGTTGGTTGACGTGCAAGATCACCGGCTGCCCACCGGCCCGCTCGACCGCCCAGGCGGTATCCGGGTCGCGGTTGGTGCCGGTGGCTTGAAGAATGAGCACCTTGACTTGAGTCATCGCTACATCACCTCCGTTCCCTGCCAGGCTTTCAGCAGCTCGTCAATGGGACACTCGATCACCACCTCCCCTTGCAAGCCGCGCACGCGTAGCAGATTCTCGGCGCTGACCTGGCCTATCCGAGCCAGCGGGCGGCCCGCCAGCGCCTGCTCAAAGCCCTCCCCGTCCTCCGGCGCAACCTCAACCAGGAAGCGGGCACTGCTCTCGGCAAATAAGGCCGTGTCATCCGCGTCCACCCCAGGTGCACGCGGCATCTTGGCCAACTCCAGATCGAGTCCCAATCGCCCGGCCAACGCCATCTCGGCGGCGGCTACGGCCAGCCCGCCCTCGGACAGGTCGTGGCAAGCGCGCACGATTCCCTGGCGCATCGCTGTGTGCAGCGCGCGCATCGTTTCAAGCGCATCGGGCACCGGCGCGGGGACGGCCTCACCCAGCGCGTCGGGCTGAGCCAGCCGGTAATAGAGCGAAGCGCCCAACTCGGCGCGCGTCTCGCCAAGGAGGTATACCAGGTTACCGGGCGTCTTCAGGTCCATCGTCACGGTCTGGCGCACGTCGGGCACGATGGCCAACGACGAGATCAACAACGTAGGCGGGATGGCGCGCTTTTGCCCGCCCGGGTCAACGTACTCGTTGTTCAGGCTATCTTTGCCCGAGACAAAGGGCGTGCCGTAGGCCAGGGCAGCATCGTGGCAGCCCTGGGCCGCCCGCACCAGGCCGCCCAGGCGATCCGGCAGGCGCGGGTTGCCCCAGCAGAAATTGTCCAGCAGCGCGATCCGCTCGGGGTCGGCGCCGACGGCGACGACGTTGCGCACTGCTTCGTCTATCACCGCCCAGGCCATGGCATACGGGTCGATCATGCCGTAGTAGGGCGAGATGCCGCAGCCCAGAGCCAGTCCCTTCCAGCCGGGCGTCGCCAGGGGGTGCAGCACGGCCGCGTCCGACGGGCCGTCGTTGGCGGCACCTACCAAGGGCTTGACCACCGTGGCGCCCTGCACCTCGTGGTCGTAGCGCCGGATCACGGCCTCCTTGCTGGCCACATCTGGATCGGCCAGCATGCGCAGCAAGACAGCCATCAGGTCAGGGAGGGGGAGATTGTCTGGGCTGGGGAAGTGGGGCGGCGACCACTCGGCGTGCAGGGCCGGTTCGGGCCAGCCATCGTGCACGAAGGCCATGTCCAGGTCGGCGCACAGCTTGCCGCCGTAGAGCACGCGCAGCCGGCCGTCGCCGGTGTAGCGCCCGATTACCGTCAGCTCGACGTCAAAGCCGGTGCAGATTTCGCGCAGCCGGTCGAGCTTCTCGGCCGGCACGGCCATCACCATGCGCTCCTGGGCTTCCGACAGCCAAATCTCCCACGGGCGCAGGCCGGGGTACTTGAGCGGCACATCGCTCAACTCGATCTCGACGCCGACCTCTTTGCCGATCTCCCCGGCCGCCGAGGAAAAGCCGCCAGCGCCGCAGTCGTTGATGGCCGTGTACAGCCCCTCGTCGCGGGCCACCATCACGGCTTCCAGGGTGGCCTTCTCGGTGATAGGGTCGCCGATCTGGACGACCGAGCCGACCGTCTGGCCGGTCTCGTGCGTCAGCTCGGCCGAGGAAAAGGTGGCGCCGTGGATGCCG
>JAFGFO010000472.1 GCA_016931085.1 Thermoflexales bacterium | reverse complement strand
GTAACGGACGTGGTTATCGTTTAGCGATTGAATAAACTCTTTGAAATCTTGGTTCAGCACCGTACCTCCAGCGATGGAACTCTTGTCGGATTTGTTCTAATGTGGCAAGGCGGACCTGGTAGGATTGCGTCTGCCAATAGGCAAAATCATTCGTCTGATCTTGCAGCTTGACCTTGATGTACGATTTCTGAATGTTTGATGTTGTGTTCATACGAACTGCCTTTTCCTCTCCTATTATACCCTAATTTGTATCTTCTCAAAATGTAGGGGCAACCGGGCATTCGTAGCAAGTCGTTCAAGTGGGGCAACCTCCCGTAGGGCGGTTCGCGAACCGCCCCTACTTTCGGGGAGGTAAGTGGGGCGCCAGGCTGCAAAATGACGCCATTGTGGGGGATGTATGCCCGCAATTGCCTTTCGCTTCGAATGCCCTGCGTCCCGCCCCCTTGTCTCTCCTCCCCTCATGTGATACAATGCAAGCCGGAGGATAGGATGAGCGTCGATCTCGACTCTGCCCAACGCTACCTGCCGGCGCACCTGCACGCCGGACTGCGCAGCCGCTCCAAGGCCGCGCAAAAGCGCTGCGCGGCCCACCTGCAGGCCGTGCTGCACGACATCCTCCCCTACCTGCCGGCCAGGATCGCGCGCGCCCGCCTGGCCGCCGTCCAGGCCGGAGCCCCCGAGCCGGCGGTACATGGCGAGTTCGCCCACGGCACGCTGATGTTCGCCGACGTGTCCGGCTTTACCGCCATGTCCGAGCGCCTGTCCGCCCTGGGCCGCGAGGGCGCCGAGGTCATCACCGGCATCATCAACCATTACTTCGAGACCATGCTCAGCATCGCCATGGCCCACGGCGGCGACCTGTTCAAGTTCGGCGGGGACGCCATGCTGGTCGCCTTCCTGGACGAGGGCGGGGCGGCCAACGCCTGCCGCGCCTCGCAGGCGATGCAGGAGGCCATGGGACAGTTCGCCGAAATCCAAACCCCGCAGGGGGTATTCAGCCTGCGCATCAAGATCGGCCTGGGCAGCGGGCTGCTGTTCACCGCCAGCCTGGGCACGCCCGAGCGGCTAGAGTTCGCCGTGATGGGCCCGGCCTTGACCGGCATGGCGCACGCCGAGCACATCGCGGAGGCCGGCAGCATCGTCATGGATGAGGCCACGCGCCAGGCAGCCGGGGAGGCGGTGACGGTCGAGCCCGTCGAGGAAGGCTACTGGCGGATCGCGGATGAAATTCGAAATTCGAAATTCGAAATTCGAATTTCGAATTTCGAAATCAAAAATCAAAAATCAAAAATCAAAAATCTCGAAACCCTTCTCGCCCAGTTGGACGCCCTCTCCCCCTATTTGCCTGAAAGTCTTCTGGCGCGCATCGTCGCCTCGCCCCCCTCGTTACGCGAGGGACCTTCGCTGCGGGAGGGGGGCGATCAGGTCAGCGCCGAGGGCGAACACCGCCTGGCCACGATCGCCTTTGCCAACTTTTACGGCATCGACGAGATGATCCAGGCGTTAGCGCCCGACCACGCCGACGAGCTGACCGAGATCCTCAACCAGCATTACACCGCCATGCAGGCCGTGGTCGAAAAGTACGACGGTATCGTCAACAAGATCGACTCGTACGCCGTGGGCTACCGCGTCATGGCCATCTTTGGCGCGCCGCGCGCCCACGAGGACGACCCGGCCCGCGCCGTGCACGCCGCGTTGGACATGCAAGCGGCAGCCGCCGAATTTGCATGCTTGCAAACGAGCGGGGGCGAGTTCACGCTCAAGCAGCGCGTGGGCGTCAACACCGGCTACGTGTTCGCCGGCAATCTCGGCTCAGCCGCCCGGCAGGAATACACCGTGATGGGCGACGAGGTCAACCTCAGCTCGCGCCTGATGGGCGTGGCCGGCGAGGGCCTGGTGCTGATCAGCGCGTCCACGGCCGGCCACGTGCGCGGGCAGTTCGAACTGGAGGAGCGCGAGCCGGTGCGCGTCAAGGGCAAAAGCCAGCCAGTGGCCAACTATGCCGTGCTGGGGACAACCCGCCGCGAGGCCGCGCCGGCGGCACGCCACCGCGCCACCTTTGTCGGCCGGCAGGCCGAGCTGGACACGCTGCGCGGGCTGCTCGACGCGGCGCTGGCCGGGCGCGGGGCCGTAGCCGGGCTGTGCGGCGAAGCCGGGGTGGGCAAGACCCGCCTGGTCGAGGAGGCCGAAGAGTACGGCCGCGCACGCGGGGCAGCGATCCTGCGCGGCGAGGCGCTGTCCTACGAGCGCGGCGTGCCCTACCGGCCCTGGCTGGGCATCCTGCGCGCGTTGTATGGGGTCGAGGAAAGCCTCGAGACCTCGGCGGGCAGCAAGCGCGAGCAGTTGGAGGCCCGGCTGTCCGCAATCGGCCAGGCCGACTGGGCGCCGGTGGCGGGCAGCGTGCTGAACGTGGAGGTGCCCGACAACGAGCTGACGACGTCTCTCGATCCGCGCCTGCGCCGCGAGCGTTTTTTCGACCTGACACTGCAAGTGCTCCAGGCACGCGCCGGCCGGTCGCCGTTGATGATCGTCACCGACGATATGCAGTGGGCCGACGAGACCTCACTGGACTTGCTATCGTACCTGGCACGTAACGTGGCCGAGACGCAAGTGCTGCTGGTCGTCATTTACCGCCCGGAAGCGGAGGACTCGCCCCTGGCAGCTCGCTTAGCCGAGTGCCAGACTTTGGCCCACTGCACCGCCATCAGCCTGGCCGAGCTGGACGAGGGCGAAAGCCGCCAACTGGTGCACGCCATCCTGGGCAGCGGTCACTCGGGTGACGACCTGTGCGCGCCGGTGGTGGAGCGCGCCCAGGGCAATCCCCTCTTCCTGGAAGAGGTGATGCGGACACTGGTCGAGACCGGCCAGGCCCGGGCGGACGCGGAAGGGCATTGGGCACTGGCGGGAACGATCGACGTGGAGGGGGTACCCTCCACGCTGCAGGGGCTGCTGATGAGCCGGGTGGACCGCCTGGAAGAGGTCAACCGGCGCGTGCTGCAAGTCGCCGCCGTCGTCGGCCGCACCTTCGCCTACCCGGTGCTGGACTCGGTCTACCCCTACGGCGACCTGGACGGCACGCTGCCGGGCCGGCTGGAGGAGTTGGTCCGGCTGGAGCTGACGCTGCCGGGGCGGGCCGAGCCGGAGAGGGAGTACCTGTTCAAGCACACGCTGACCCAGGAAGTGGCCTACGAGAGCCTGCTGTACGCCCGCCGGCGCGAGCTGCACCGCCGCATCGGCGAGTATCTCGAGGCGCGCCACGCGAGCGGCCTGGCCGAGCACTATGGGGAGCTTGCGCGCCACTTTGACCAAGGTCATGCCTGGGACAAGGCCTTTGCCTACGCGCTGCGAGCCGGCGAGCGCGCGCGCGACGAGTACGCCAACGAGGCCGCCCTGGCTTACTACGCCCGCGCGTTGGAGATCGCCGAGAGCGCGGGGCTGGAAGGTGTAGAAGAGCAAGTCCTGGCGGCGCGCGAGGCGGCCGGCGACGTGTGCACGCTGGTCGGGCGCTACCCGGAGGCGATCGAGCACTATAAAATTGCGAATTGCGAATTGCGAATTGCGAATTTCAAGCAGGCGGATCTGTGGCGCAAGATGGCCAAGGCCTGCGAGCTGCAAGGCAAGTTTGACGAGGCGTTGGGTTACCTGGAGCAGGGGCGGGCCGCGTTGGAGGGCGACGAGCACTGCCCCGAGATGGCGCGCCTGTACAGCCTGATGGGCTGGGTGCGCACCCGGCAGGGGAACTTCGACCAGGCGATGACACTGTGCGGGCAGGGGCTGTTCGTGCTGTCCGATTTGCCCAGGGACGAGGCGAGAGCCAAGGACGAAGCTGAGTTGTACAACACCATGGGCACGATTCATTCCAGTCAAGGTAATTATTCACAGGCGGCCGAGTTTTATCAGCGCAGCGCCCGACTCCGTGAGCAGATTGGCGACCTGCAAGAGTTAGCTCGCGCCTACAACAACCTGGCCATCCCATATTGGGGGCGGGGCGATTACGCCGCTGCAGGTGAGTACGTGCAGCGCAGCCTGGAAATCAGCCAAAAACTCGGCTACAGCTCTGTGATGGCATTCTGCTACAACAACCTGGGCGTGCTGAGCTACCAGGCTGCCGATTATGCCCAGGCGGTCGAGCACTACCGGCAGAGCCTGGCGCTGCGCCAGCGCATCGGCGACGCGTGGGGGATGGGCCAGACCTACATCAACCTGGGTGAGGTCTACCACGCCCAGCATGACTATCGCCTGGCACGCCAGTATCTTGGGACGGCGGTCGAAACGCTGGGCCGGCTTGAGGCCAAGGCCGAGCTGGTCGAGGCCTACTGGCTGCTGGCCCAGGTCGAGCTGGCTGAGGACAAGGCAGACGCCGCGATGCGGTACGCCAACAGTTCGCTTGAGCTGGCAACCGAGGCCGGCAACCTGGAAAACCAGGGCACGGTACAGCGCATCCGCGGCCAAATCCTGGCCCGCCAGGGACTTAGCGAAGAAGCGGCAGCCGCGCTGCAAACCAGCCTGGAGCTGCTGACCCAGACCGAAAGCAAGCTGGAGCTGGCGCGCAGCTTGTACGCCTTGGGCGTGCTGCTGGCGGAGCAGCCGGGGCGCGGGGAGGAGGGGACGGTCCACCTGGAGCGGGCGGCGGCGTTGTTTGGCGAGCTGGGGGCGGAGAAGGAGGCGGAGGAAGCCAGGGAACAGATAGAGAGGGGACGCGAAGCGGAGACAAGGCGATGAGTGTACACATTATACGTGAGCCGGCAACGGCCGGGCAAATAGATGACATGCTCCAGGAACTGGATTCGTACATCAAGTTGGCCGTGGACGTGGAGCGCGGCATACTGGCTGGCGGCGGGGAATATCACGCCGATTGCGAGCAGGCGCTGCTGGATGATGGCAGCCGCCAAGAGTCTATCTGGGGCGCCGACTGGTATCCCGTGTCTCGCACGATCCAGTTTGGCGCGCTGATCAACATCCGTCCCCGCCAGGGCAATTTTCAGATGGATATCGGCGATCCAACGCTGTGCGAGCAGATCGAAGCGATCGTGCGCCGCTTATTGGAGGGACACACACCATGAAAGACATACAGAAAAGGCAAGCGCGATTCATGCGGGACGCCTGGCCGGTGCGCCTGGGCAACCTGGCTTCAAACCTGTTGCGACTGAGCAACTGGGCCCAGATGCGACACAGCGACCAAGCCATCATCGAGCTGCTGCGGGAAAGCGCCTGGTTCATCGAATGGACCGCCGACGACGCGCCCGCAGATAGCCTCCTGGACCTGGCCAACGTTCAGCGCGAGTTGTGCCTGTGGCGGCGCACCTGGCCGCTGGAAGCCGTTCGCCCCCTGCTGGCGCTTAGAGCGCGCGTGATGTCGGAACACGTGCTTGAGCTGTCCGGGCTGCTCCAAAGCTAAGTGGCAATCAAATCCTCGAACAAAGAACAGGGCCGGCCCGCGAGGGGCCGGCCCGGGTTGTTGTAGGGGCAGGTTTCAAACCTGCCCCTACTGAGCATCTAGGCCCTCGAGCGGCGCAGCGCCTTCAGGCTGAGCAAGGCCAGCCCGAACAGCGCGGCCGCCAACAAGGCAGCCAGCGCGATGGGGAGGCCGGCCGGGCCACGGGCCGCCGCGCTGAGGAGGCGCACAGCGGTCGGCTCCTCGATGTTCGGCGGCGAACAGGCGCCAAACCTGGAGAAGTGGTCGGCCTTGCCGGTGACAAACAGGTCCTCCGCGTCGACGAAGGGATCGTCCAACTCAGTCCACGCCTGGCGCGAGGTGGAGTAGTAAGCCGGTATCAAGTCCTCCACGTTCACGCCGGCCGGGATGGCCGCCGCGTCCAGGTAAAAGATAAAGCGCACCTTCTTGTTAAAGTTGGCCGTGATGAGGTTGCCGGCGCTGTCGCGCGCTTCCATCTCGTAGCTGAAACCGACCAGGTACTGGCCATCGAGCGCGGCCACGGCGGGTCTCGCGCAGACCTGGACCGTCTCGGAGAAGGTGCCGGCCTGGATCTCGAGCAGCGGCTCGGGCAAGTCCGAGCGGGCCGGCAAAAAGATGCGCGTAAAGCGCGACGGGTCGACGTCCTGGCAGACGGCGGCCGGCAGTTCGAAGGGCGCCCGCTCCAACGCCAGGTTGGCGTTGGGCACGCTCGCCGTGCGCACCGTCACTTCCAACTCGTCGCTGTGATAGTAGGCGTTGTTGGCCGGGTCCTCGTAGACGGCCCACAAGTACCAGGTGACGCCGGCGGCGGTGGTGGAGGAGACGACCTCCATGCGATAGCCCCCCGCCAGCGTGCCGGTGACCTGCGCGCGGCGTCCGTCGCTGCCGTGGCCAAAGACCAGGATCGGCGCGTCAGTCGCGATGGCGCCGGCCGGCGTGACGGACAGCGTGCCCGTGATCTCGATGACCTGCGCCGGCGGCGGCTTGGGCCGGAAGACGAGCAAGACGGGGTTGTCGGCTTCGGCGTCCCACTCGACCAGCCCCGGCGGCAAGTAGCCAAAGCTGGCGTCCGGCGGCGGGTAAGCGCCCACCAGGTAGACGCCGGGCAGGACGGGCATGGTAAAGACGCCGCTGGCGTCGGCCCTGGTCTCGAAGGCACGCCCGGCGCTGTCGGTCTCCGGCTTGCCCCTGGCAAAGACCTGCACGTAGCGGGCCGGAGCACCCAGTGGGCCGTCCAGCCTGGCCACGCCGGTGATGACCTGCGCCAACGGCTTGACGTACAGGTTCTGCACCACGTCGGTGACGGCCGGGCTGACGACGAGCTGCACCGGGTTGGGCCGGCTGACGACGTACCCGCTGGCCGGGTCAACCCACACGCCCACCGTCCAGGTCACGGCCGCGTTGGAAAGCGGCACGGGCAAGTTGTACTCGAACTTGCCGGGACCAAGCTTGTCCTCCACCAAGAGACCGCCCGGGGTGCTGGCATAGATGGCAGCCGGGATGTCGAGCCGGGCCAGGCTGCCGGCGTCCAGCACAAAGCCGTGTATGCGCGCGCCGGGCAGGAGCAAGCTGATCCGCACGTCCGAGCGCGCCCCGCCGGCGCCCACGTACACGTCCGCCGCCGGCGCGATGGGGCCGGGGACATAGGGCGAGCCGGGCGGCAGCCAGATGCCCAGCGTGTAGGTGTAGCCACCCACGACCTTGAGTGAGAACGCGCCAGCCTGCACCTTGGCCTCGCGCCTCAAGCAGACATTGGCGTTGGTGCAGTATTCGACAAAGACGACCGCATCCACGTCGCTCAGTATAGCGCCGCCAGCGTCGACCACCAGGCCGCGGAGGGTGGCGTCCAGCCGCCGCACGTAAAAGTTGACATTGCTGATCGTCTGGCCGGATCCCACCTCGCTCTCACGAAGCTTGGGCGGCAAGACGACGTAGCTGTCCGCCAGGCTGGCCGGCATCGCCGCTTCGACGTGCCAGTAGCCGGGGAACACGTCCAGCGCGTACACGCCGTTGGTAACGCTCTGGGCGCTGGCCCAGTCGCCCGTGTCGCTCCAGCCGCGCAGGGTCACGCCGGCCAAACCCAGGCCGGCCGGCGAGATGACCACCTGGCCGCTGATGCGGCTGGGGCGCGTGGCCCAGCGCAGATAGATCGTATCCAGCGTAACGCCGCCGTCGACAGCGACGAAAAAGCCATTGTTGGCCGGGGGCGCCAGGTTGGCGTCGTTCACGCGCACCCAGACGCGATACACGCCGGGCACGACGCGCAGGTTGAACCGGCCATATTCATTGACCGGGGCGCCAAAGCAGCGCCCGTTGTCGCTGCACAAGTCAACCCAGGTGCTGCCGGCCGGCGGCGGGTTGTCGTCCGGATCCAGCACGCGGCCATACACCGTGACAAAGTCGGCCCGCATCACCGTCAGCGTCACCTGCCGGCTTTCTGCGATCCCAACCGGCTGGGTGAACGCCACCGTCCGCTCCCAGGCCGGGTCAAAGTACCAGTCCACGTTGTCAAGGACAGGCTTTACACCCAGCGTCCAACGGCCATCCCTGACAAAGAACTCGTAAGCACCGTCGCTGTCGGCCGGCACGTCGATCCACTGCCCGCTGTCTTCGCGGCGGGCATAGACCATGGCCTCGCCCGGCGCGCCCGCGCCAGGCCCGACCGGGTTGCCGTGCTGGTCCACCACAGCCCCATAGATGCGCTTGTTGCGCACTGCCGGGAGCAGGCGATAGGTAACCGTGACCGTTTCAGTGCCCGCGGGCATATCGAAGGTGACCGGCGGCCGCGGCGGATCCCAGTCAGGCCGCAGCTCGTCGGGCAGGAAAAAGTCCAGCGTGACCGACATACCCGCGTCCAGCCCGCTGAAGGTAAAGCGCCCACCGGCGTCGGTGTGCGCCCAGTCCTCGTAGGACCAGTCGGCCGTGCGCGCCCGCACGTCTACGCCCTTCACACCGCAGCCCTCCGGCGGGCAGAGCGCGCCAGTGGGCGTGTAGCCAAGCGGGAAGCGCAGATCGCCGACGAGGCTGGGCACGCCCAGGTAAAGCGTGATCTGCTCGGTGCTGGTAGGCAGATACTGGCTGCCGGCATCGACACTGAACGACTCGATGTTGGACGAGCCATAGGCGTTCGGGTTGTCCCAGGGCGGCTCCGATTGCACCGAGTAGGCGCCCTCGGGCATGCCGCCAAAGCGGAAGGGCTTGAGCTTGCCTGGCTCGACGACGGTGTCGTCCCAATCCTCGTAGCTGTAATCGTCTTTCCAGACCTTGACGTTGGTCGAGACGGGGCGGTCCTGCCCGTCCACCACCACGCCCACCAGGCGAGGATAGGTGAGCCATACCTCTCCCAGGTCCAGCGGGCGGACTGCCGAACTCGTCAGGGCAAAGGGCACGGGCATCGACTTGGTGTAGGAAAAGACCGTGCTCCACTCTGGATAAGCCAGCAACTGGTAACCATCATTGCCCAGGGCCAGGCTGAATTCGCCGTTGAGATTGGTGGGCAGCTCAAAATCCACGCTCCAGTCCTGGTTGTGCACGCGGACCATGGCCGGGTGCGACACGGGATTGCCCTCCCAATCAAAAGCCTGCGGCAAAGCGCCGCCCCCTGGCAGCCTGACGACGCCGACCACATCGGGCAAGCGCAAGAACAGGTCGATGAAGCGCGGGACGGGGCAGAGGGCCGAGTCGCCGATGCAGAACCAGCGCTTGGCCGAGTTGGCCAGGGTCGGCATATCGCCCTCGTCCGGCAGGGCGGCCACCCAGTACTGGCCAGGCTCCAGCCCGCCGAACTGGGCCGGGCTGCCGGGAGCGCTGCGCACTTGCACCCGCTCGCCCCACTCGTCCCCCAGAATGACACGACCGGCAAGCTCGACGGTGGCGGTGGGCCACGACCTTGGATCCAGAACACGCGCCTCCACCTGCATACCCATCAGGTAAAGCGAGATAGGCTGGGTCGCCGTCGGGCTGTACTGGCTGTCCGGCGCGACGTACACCCGCAACGGATCGGGCGGGAAGAGGCTCTGCTCGGGCAGCCCGCCGGTCTTGAGCCAGTAGTGGCCGCTGGGAACGCCGCCCAGGCGATAGGGGCTATCGCCGCAGTACCACTCGGACGCCGCCCACTCGCCGCTCACTCCATCTTCCAGCCAGACGTCCATGCAGGCCGGGATGGGATCGTGATTTTGCGAGGCATACACCATCCCCGCCACGCTGGGATAGGTGAGCCGGACGGCGCCCAAATCACGCAGCGTCCTGGCAAGCAGCCCAAAGCGTTCCGGGACAGATGGGGTGTACAAATCGCCATTGCTCCCCTTCGGGTTGGCCACCAGGGTGTAGTCTCCGGCCGGCACGGCCAGGCTGAACTCGCCGCTCATGTTGGTCGTCCATTCCAGGTGTACGTTACCGTCTAGGCTGTGAACCCCGACAAAGGCCGGGTTGGGCCAGGGTGCGCCATCCTCGCCGTAAGCCTGTGGCAGCGGCCCGCCCTCGGGCGTCGTCACCGTCCCAACGATGCTCGGTTCCTGCAGGGCCAACGTGGCGGACACTGTCCCAGTCGCCGGGGCGATCACCTCAGCCTGGATTGAGTTGGCCCAGGTTGGGATATCGTCGTCGAGCGGCCAGGCCACGATCTTGAAGGCCTGGCCAGCCGCCAGGTTGCCAAACGCCGCCGGCCGCCCATCGGGCAAGCTGTTGCTCCAGGCCTCGTGCCCCTCGTTCCACAGCACAACGCGAGCCGCCGCGGCGTAACCCGCTGGGTCCTTGACGTACACCTCGACCTGCGGCGACGCCAGACGAAGCGGCACGGCTTGGGTAGCGTAGGGATCGTACTGGCTGCCGGCGTCCACGGTGATCGACACCGGCGCCGGGGGGAAAAAGCCAGAGCCGTCGGGCGCGTCGGCCTTGAGCCAGTACTGCCCATCCTTCACGCCGCCCAGGCGATACGCCCCGCCATTCCGATCACCACAGTACTCGTCAGAGGCCACCCAATCCCCGCTGGCCAGCTCCTCCAGCCAGATACCAGCGCAGCCCGGCACAACCTCGCCCGCCGGGCCGCGCACCTGCCCGGCCACACTGGGGTAAGTGAGCGTCAGCGGGCCAGTATGCGTATCGCTTGGAACATCGACCGGGGCAGGCAGCGAGCTGGTGTAGCTCATCACCAGGGACCCTTCCGGCCAGGCTTGCACCTGGTACGAGCCGGCCGGCACCCTGAAGCCAAACTCACCCCAAGAAGCCGTGGGGCGCTCGTGCTCGACCGAGTTGTCGCCAGCCAACCTGACGTCGGCCCAGCCTATACGCTCAGTGTCGGACAGGAGCCACTGTACCAATACCCCCGGGGCCGGCTCTGGATAAACCACTGTACCGGTCAGGGTAGGATTCTGCAAAGTCAAGTTGCGCGCCTGGGTGGCGGAGGTAAACTGGCTGCCCGGCTCCACGGTGACCGAGGCTGGCGCCGATCCCCAAAAGATGGAATCCTCCGGCGCGTGCGCCACCAGCCAGCCATCGCCGCCCGGCACACCGCCAACGGCATAGGCGCCGCTTTCATCGTAATCGCCCCAGGCCACCTCGTGCAGCCGGCCGGCGACAAGCTTGTCCACGCCGACTCGCCCATTGGAGGCCGGCGTCGCCTCGTCAGGTTCGAAAACGACGCCGGCAAAACTGGCGTAGGTAAGCGTTACGTTACCCCACGTGATGGGGATGGAAACATCCGGCACGTTGACCTGTCTCACCAGCGAGCGAAAGTAAGGGCTGTTCCAGGCAGACTCGGCCTGGAGGAAGAAAGGTCCCGGCAAGTACTCGGACGGGATAGCGCCCAGGTCAAAGCTAAAACCGCCACCGCTGGCAGGCGCAGACACCTGCGTTTCCCAGTCACGCCAATCCCCGCTGGGATCCATGTGCCACAAATAGACCTCGGCCGCCCCGGTGATGGCAGAGCCGTCGGGATTGACGACCGTGCCAGACAGCGCCGCCGCCACCTGCTGTGAGCCACGCCCAAGGTCGGCCGCGGCATCCCGCTGCCGCCCCTGTTCCGCGCCAGCCATGCCGGCCGACAGCAAAGCCAGCGGCACGAGCAGGCATAGGAGCAAAACAGGCCAACGGCGGATTAAAAGACGATCGTTCTCCTTCATGATATTTCCTCCATTTATTTCACTGGCAAACTAGTCCACGTAGGGGGCAGCCCTCTATGTCTGCCATGGACGACCACAGGGGGGACGCCCCTACAAAACGATTTATTTTCGAAGCAGTTGTTGTGGCCAAAAATCAGAGTTTAAAGCACTATCGCACCACCTCCTTTGCTGCCCTGGCTTCAAGTGGCACAGGGAACTCCACTTGTGTCTCCATGCATATATATTAGTCGCACGAGTCGCCCTTTTGGTTCAAAAATCAGGACTTGACAAAAACAAGCTCATCATATATACTGTACCCCAGTATAGCATATACGATCTAGTGAGGTACAAGCGATGCCGATTTACGAATATCGATGCAAAGCGTGCGGCGAAAAATTTGACAAGCTGGTGCGCATGTCGACCAAGACCGAGGAGATTGTGTGTCCCAAGTGCGGGCAGCGGCAGGCCGAGAAGTCCGTCTCGCTGTTCGGCGCTATCGGCGACAGCGTCTCCTCCGGCGCCGGTCTGGCCGGCGCGTCGTGCGGCCCCTCCACCTGAGCGATCGGCTAGGCGCCGTGTGCGCCTGGGGACGAGGGCATAAAGATTTTTACCGCAAAGGCGCGAAGAACGCCAAGTTTTTATGGCTATCCATGAGTCACAATCAAACAGGTATCACGAACGACCTCGAGCACAAGGCTGAATTGCTCAAGCGGCTGAATCGCCTGGAGGGGCAGGTGCGGGGTGTCAACAAGATGGTCGAGCAGGGTCGCAGTTGCCACGAGATCATCCAACAACTGTCGGCGGTGCGTGCGGCGGCTCACCAGGCCAGCCTGCTGGTAGCACGCGCCTACGCACGAGAATGCCTGGCGCAGGCTGGGGAGAATTCACGCCCGGCCGAGGCCGTGGTGGACGAGCTGATCCAGGTCCTGGCCCAAGCGACCTAGTGGAAACGCTCAGTCCGGCCACCATCGCCCTGCCCGTCATCGACTATGACGTGTGCCAGGCGTGCCCCAAGTGTGCGGCGCGCAAGGCCTGCCGGATCAGGGCGATTGTCAGCCCCGAGGCCGGCGAAGCGCCTTTTATAGACAGCGCACGCTGTTACGGCTGCCGGGCATGTATGCCGGCTTGTCCATTCGTGTGCCTATTCCGATAGGCCGTAAACAGGAGTAAAAGCTATGTCTGAAGTTCAACTGACGTGGGTAAAGGGCGGGCAGTTCGTGGGCGTCGACAGCACCAAGCACTCGGTCGTGCTGTCCACCGGCAGCGACGGCACAGGCGCCAAGCCGTCTGACATGCTCATGATCGCCCTGGCGGGCTGTTCGGCGGTGGACGTCGTCAGCATCTTGCAGAAAAAGCGCCAGGCGCTGACCGGCCTGGAGGTTAGCGTCGAGGGGCAGCAGGACCCAGAGCCGCCGTGGGCTTTTAACGCCATTCACCTCAAGTACGTCCTGCGCGGCAAAGGCTTGTCAGAAAAAGCCATCCAGCAAGCGATCGATCTCTCGGAAGAGAAATACTGCTCAGTATCGGCCACGCTGCGCTGTGTGGCCAAGATCACGCACAGTTTTGAGATTATCGAGGACACTCCATGAACCCAATCGTGCAAGTCCTGCGTGACAACTGGTTGTCACTGCTTGTATTAGCGGTCCTGGCCAGCGCCTTTATCTTGCTGCGCTCGCCGGCCACGTCGCTGCCCTCGCTTGAAGCGTTGGACGCCGAATTGGCGGACGGCACACCCAAGCTCGTCGAGTTCTATTCCGATTACTGAAGCGCCTGCCTGCTGGCCAAGCCCGTCGTGGACGGGCTCGCACAGGATCTGGAGGAGCAGGCGCGCGTGCTGCGGATCAACGTGCTTGGCGACGTCGGCAACCAGGCCGCCCATCGCTATGGCGTGCGCGGGCTGCCCACCTTTATCGTGTTCGACGGGCAGGGGCAAATCGTCCACGTCGAGGCCGGCATTCCCAACCGGGCCAGGCTGGTGGAGCAGGCCAGTCGCTTGCCGAACAAGTAGGCCCAACGCGTAACCTAACCGAAACCATACCAAGCCCCCCAGGTGATATAATGCTGATGAGGATATCTCTTCATCCAACACGCGTAAAGGACACAGGTGGTAGAAGTCATTTTTATCGGCACTGGGGGCAGTCTCCCGCTGCCTGGGCGGGGGAACACGGCTTTTGTCGTGCGCTCGGCGCACAGCGCGGTCCTGGTCGAATGTGGCCCGACCGCGCCATCGGGCGCACGAAACGTCGGCCTGGAGCTGAGCCAGGTGCCCTACATGTTCATCTCGCACTGCCATGGGGATCACATGCTCGGCTTTCCCATGGTCATGCTGGAGCGCATGATCAGCGGCAAAACGCTGACCCCCGCGCCACTGCACGTCTTCTGTCCGGTCAGCATGGTCGAGACCTTGCAGAAAATCTCCTTGTCCGTCTACCCCGAAGTCGGCGAGACGCTGCGCGCCATCACGTGGCACGCACTACCCGAGGGGGAAATTAGCACGGTCGAGATGGCGCCGGATCTCCGCCTGACGGCCGGGCCGGTCGGCGGTCCCCCGCGCACACCCACGCTTGGCGTGCGCCTGGACTTTGGCGAGGGCATCGGCGTGATGTATTCGTCCGACACCTCACCGTGCGAGGAGGTGCCCAACCTGGCGCAGGGCTGCGACCTGCTCGTACACGAAGCCTACTTTGACACCCCACCCCCACGCTACTATCACTCGACCGGGCGGAGCGCCGGGATCGCCGCCCGCCAGGCGAGCTGCCGCATGCTGGCGCTCGTGCACATGGGGCCCAGTTCATACGGGCGCGAGGAGGTCTGGGTGCGCGATGCCAGCGAGTCATTTCCCGGCCAGGTCATCGCGCCGTTCGACGGGGACGTGGTACGCCTGAACCGCACCGAGATCCAGGTGATCCAGGGCAGAAGCAGCGTGTGGCTGCCATCGTTCCCCACCTACCATCACGTCACCACGCCGTAGAACAGCGGCAGCGGGCCAACTGGGACATCGCTCCAGCTCACGGCGTCCAGGAGGCGCTGCTGGGCGGGCGCCAAGAGCTCCGGCTGATTGGCGTGCACGGTGAAGAGCGTCTGGCCGGCTTCAACCCAGTCGCCCACCCTATGATGCACCACGACTCCCACCGCGTGATCGACCGCGTCCCCTTTCTTGCTGCGGCCGGCGCCCAACTCGAGCGAGACCAAGCCTACCTCCAATGCATCTACCCTCATCAGGAAGCCGGCACGCGGCGCGCTCACGTCCCCCACCAGGGCAGCCGCCGGCAAGCGTTCAGGCTGCTCTACCTGGCGCACGTCGCCGCCCTGTGCCCGCACGAGCGCCACAAACTTTCCCCATGCCTGGCCGCTGTCCAGCAAAGCGGTGGCCACGGCCTGGCCCTCGTCCACCGTCTGGGCTTTGCCGCCCAGGCACAGCATGTGGGCGGCCGCCAGCAAGCAGTGCTCGCGCACGTCGAGCGGGCCGGCCCCGCGCAGCACCTGGATGGCTTCTTTCAGCTCCAGGGCATTGCCGACTGCCTGGCCCAGGGGCTGGTTCATGTCCGAAAGAAGCGCCACGCAGCGGCGGCCCACGTCGTGTCCAATTTGCACCATCATTTCAGCCAATGTCCGAGCCTCCTCGACCGTCTTCATGAACGCGCCCGAGCCGGCCTTGACATCCAGCAAGATGGCGTCGGCGCCGGCGGCGATCTTTTTGCTCATGATCGAGCTGGCGATCAGCGGCAAGCTGGGCACCGTGCCGGTCACGTCGCGCAGCGCGTACAGCCGGCCATCGGCCGGCGCCAGGTCCGCCGATTGCCCGGCCAGGACGATGCCCTCGCGTTGCAATTGCTGGCGGAACTGCTTGACGCTCATCTCGACGCTCAATCCAGAGATGCTCTCCAGCTTGTCCAAGGTGCCGCCGGTAAAGCTGAGGCCCCGCCCGGACATCTTGCCGACCGGCAGGCCGCTGGCTGCCACCAGCGGCGCAAGCACCAGGCTGACCTTGTCGCCCACGCCGCCGCTGGAGTGCTTGTCCACCACGAGCGGGGCAATGTCGTGCAGGTCCAGCACATCGCCCGAGTAGGCCAAGGCGCGCGTCAAGTCGGCCGTCTCGCGCGCCGTCATACCGCGCCACACGATCGCCATCAGCAAAGCAGCCGCCTGGTAATCGGGTATGTCGCCCCAGGTGTACACGGTAACAAAGAAATGGATTTCTTCGGTGCTCAACTCCTGACCATCACGTTTGCGGACAATGATATCGACTGCACGCATCGACAACCTCTTTCGATTTGCTATTGGCGATTGGCGATTGGCGATTTGGCCTGGGCCGCCACGCGCTCGTAGGCCGCCAGCAATTGGCGGGCCGAGTCTTCCCATGTAAAGCGGCAGGCATGCACCAGGCCGCGCTCGATCATCTGCCGGCGCAGCGCCTCGTCGGTCAGAACGGCCAGAAGCGCCCCTCCCAGGGCGTCCACATCGGTCGGCGTCACGGTCAATGCGGCAACACCTGCCACCTCAGGCAGCGACGAGACATTCGAGGTGACCACCGGCGTGCCGCACGCCATAGCCTCCAGCACCGGCAAGCCAAACCCCTCGTATAACGACGGATAAGCCAAGACCGACGCAGCGCTGTACAAGGCCGGCAGATCGTCGTCGTCCACAAAGCCAGGAAACACGACGCTGCCTTCCAGCCCCAATCGCTTCACCTCGGCGAAAATATCCTCGTACAGCCAGCCCTTGCCGCCGGCAATGACCAACTTGAGATTTTCGACGCCCTGCGTGGGTTTTGAATTTTGGATTGACTGTTCACCGTACTGCGTCCCGCCTGGTTTGGCTACCGGGCTTGCCAATTGACCATTAACAGTTAACAATTGACAATTAACAATTAAAAAGGCTTGAATGAGCCGCCGGTAGTTCTTGCGCGGCTGGATGGTGCCCAGGCCCAAGATAAAAGGCCCGTCGCCAAGCGCGTACTTGCGGCGCACGGCGGCCAGGCGCTCGGGATCCGTCACCGGCGCGAAGCGCTTCTCCACCCCACCCAGGATCACGCTGATCTTGTCGGGGGGAGTGCCGAACAGCTCGACCAGGTCATCCTTGGTGGCGGTGCTGTCGGCCAGCACGTGGCTGGCGCGCTGCACCGAGGCGGGGACGACGCGGTCGAGATAGCGGCGCAGCTTGGGATAGGCTGAGTCAGGGTCACGCTTGAAAGTGAGATCGTGCACCGTCAGCAGCGTGAGCGTGCCGCGCAGCGTGGGCGGCAGCACGAAATCCGGCTCGTGAAACAAGTCCAGGCGTCCCAAGGCCAGCTCCACCGGCACAGGCAGGCGGGCCCGGTGCCACAGGCGGTGCAGCCAATCGTCGGAGACGAAGGACAAATTGCAAACACTTGCACCTGCGCTGCGCTTCGCGAGTGCAGGTGTTGCAAATCGCACATCGCCCGCCCCGGCGGGTTGCGTGATATAGTCGAGGCGGGGCTGCCAACTCGCGCGCGGCAGGCCCGCCGTCGCAGCCAACAGCACAAAGTGATGAGACCGCAGACGGGTGTCGTCAAGCGCCAGCAGGGCACGGACGATCTCGCGCGTAAAGCGGCCAATGCCGGCCCCTTGCCGGACAGCCGCCGTGATATCGATGCCGATGCGCATGGTGGGTTTCACGTTTCACGTTTCACGTTCTTGCGCGTCTTGGCCGTCTTCTTGCTTGCCTTGCGCGTCGCGGGTGGCTTGGCCGCGCCCGCCGGCTTGCGCGTCTTGCGCGTCGTGCTTGCCCTGCTCGTCTTGTTGGCCTTGGGCGCCTTGCCCGTCTTGCGGCTAGCAGCGGGCGTCCTGGCTGCCGGCTGGCGGGCGAGGCCAGGCAGCTCTGCTTGAGCGGGAGCTTCAGCCCCCGTTGAGGGAGACGTTTCTCCCGGCTCGGCCTGCGAGGGCAAAACGAGTGCGGCCACCGAGTCCCCCCGGCGCAGCGACAGGTACTCGTCCATGCGCGCGTCGCGCTTGCGCGAGGGCGCCAGGCCGGCCTTGAACAACTTGGACTGGCCCTTATCCGTCGCCACTGCCAAGTGCGTGCCGGCGTTCACCACTGCCGCGCCCACCAGCATGCCGCTGGACGAGCTGGGGCGAGCCGTGATCACCCCATTGCCATAGCGGCCCTGAACGGGATACTCGCTAAGCGAGGTGCGTTTGCCATAGCCATTTTCAGTGACGATCAGCAAATCGGCGCGTGGGCGCGCCAGATCCATGCCGATCACGGCATCCTTCCCACTCAGCTTGATCCCCAAGACGCCGCCAGCGTTCAGGCCCATGGGGCGCACGCTCTCTTCGGTGAAGCGAATGGCCTGGCCGCCCAGCGTGACCAGGACGATCTCGCCGTCGCCCTGGCTCAGGCGCACCCATTCCAGGCTGTCACCCTCGTCCACGTTGATCGCGCCAAAGGCCGAGCCGGTAGCCCGGACGAAATCGGACAGGGTCACGCGCTTGACCACGCCGCCCCGAGTGCCAAACAGCACAAAGCCGGCCATGTCTTCATCGTGCGGCAGCGCCAGGGCGGCCACAAAGCGGTCGTCGCGCGCCAGGCCGGTCAGGTCGGCCGCGTTGACGCCGCCGTCGGGCACCTGGTGAACCGGCGTCTGGCCAACCCGGCCCCGGTCGTTGAAAACGTACAGCGTATCGCGCGTGTTGGCCTGCACCAGGGCGGCCACCGCCCCCTCGCCAGGCATCCGCAATCTTTCACCCAGGCGCGAGAGCTGGCCATCCAGCCCCAGGCCAATCCACACCGAGGCTTCAGGCGTCAGCTCGTGCGTCGTCATCAGCTCGCCCTTGGCGTGCTCGGCGATGTGCGTGCGCCGGCCGTCAGCGTACTTGGCCTTGATCGCCAGCAATTCGTCCTTGATGAGCGCCAGGATCTTGGCCGGGTGCTTGAGCAAGTCCTGCCAAGACTTGATGCGGGCCTTGAGCTCCTTGTACTCGGCCTCCAGCTTGTCGCGCTCCAGGCGGGCCAGGCGGCGCAGCGGCATGTCCAGGATCGCGTTGGCCTGGATTTCGCTCAACTTGAAGCGCTTCATCAGCCTCTGGCGGGCGGTGTCGGCGTCCGGGCTGCGGCGGATGATCTGGATGACCTCGTCAATCGAGGCAAGCGCCTTGAGCAGCCCTTCCAGGATGTGGGCGCGCTCCTGGGCGCGGGCCAGGTCGTAGCGGGTGCGGCGGGTGACGATCTCCTGGCGGTGCTCGACGTACAGTTGCAGGATCTTTTTGAGCGACAAGGTGCGCGGCTCGCCGTCCACCAGCGCCAGCAAGATGATGCCAAAAGTACTGCGCAGGGGCGTGTACTTGTACAACTGGGCCAGGATCTCTTTCGGCTCCACCGTGCGCGTCGTCTCGATGATCAGCCGCATGCCGCTGCGGTCCGACTCGTCGCGCACGTCGGTAATGCCCTCCAGCTTGCCATCGCGCACCAAGCCAGCGATACGCTCGATCAGGTTGGACTTGTTGACCTGGTAGGGCAGCTCGGTGACGATGATGTTGGCCTTGCCGCGCCCGATCTCTTCGATGTGGGCCTTGGC
>JAFGFO010000471.1 GCA_016931085.1 Thermoflexales bacterium | reverse complement strand
TTTGCGGCCTGTCGCCCCACTTACCTCCCCGAAAGCTCTAAGCTTTCGGGGAGGTTGCCCCACTTGAGCGATTTGCTACGAATGCCCCCTATGCCGGCGGTTGCCGCCCGGCGACAGTTGTGATACAATCAGGTCAGTTGATTTATGGATGTTTACTTTTCCGCTTCGATCGCCGGCGGGCGAGATAACATGCCCGTCTTTCAATACATCGTCCGGGCACTGCAAGCAGCCGGCCACACGGTACCCACCACGCACGTGGCCGATCCGGATGTGCTGGCCGGCGAGGCGCGCCTGGCCGAACGCGCTATCTACGAGCGCGACGTGGCCTGGGTGCACGGCTGCGACGCGATGGTGGCCGAAGTGTCCACGCCCTCGCTGGGCGTGGGTTACGAAATAGCCCTGGCCGTGCAGTTGGGCAAGCCGGTGCTGTGCCTGTACCGCCAGGACCTGTTCGTGTCGCGCATGATCACCGGCAACCCGCACATACAAGTCCAGAGCTACCGCTCGGTTGAAGAAATCGACGCCTGCCTGGCGCGGTTCCTGGCCGAGTGGGAGAAGCGTGAGACGTAAAACGGGAAACGCAAAACGTAAAACGTGAAAGATGCTATGTTAAAGCTTCACAACCGTTCCCTGGGCACACACTCGGCGCTATGTGTTGGGCTGCTGGTGAGCACGCTATTGCTGGCACTGCCAGGCAGAACGCCCAAGGCGGCTGCCCAAGGCGATCTGGTCATAGACATGCTCAACCGCATCAACACGGCTCGCCTGACGCAGGGTCTCATCCCCTACGCGGCCAACGACGCGCTGATGGCGGCCGCCAGCCGGCACAGCCAAGACATGGCCGCCAGCGGGCGGGTGGACCACACCGGCTCGGACGGTTCCGCCTACCGCGAACGCATCCTGGAAGCCGGCTATGGCCAGTGGAGCTTTGGTCCGGTGGTGAACGAAAGCGTTTATGGCGGCACCGGCGACGCGGATATCGCTTACGAGTGGTGGATGAGCGATGAAACGTACCGTGGCCAGATTCTCAGCTCGCGTTACCGCGAGATCGGCATTGCCGCCGTCGTCGGCGAGAACGGTTGGACCTATTGGACCCTGACGTTGGGAGCGCAGCCTAACACACTGCCGGCGCTCGTCAACGATGGCGTGCCATCAAGAAATGGCGTGATCGAGGTGGACAAGGTTGATGTGCTGGTCACGCTGACGAACGAGAACGCCGTGCCGGCCGGCGAAGGGATGGATACCATGGGGCAAGCCCTGCAGGTGCGGCTGGGTCACGACGAGCAATTCACAGACGCCGAGTGGCAGCCCTGGCAGCCGCGCATCCCCTTCCAACTGCTGCCCCAAGCCGAGCAGCGCGTCTACGTGCAATATCGCGACGCGCAGGGCCGTACTTCCGTGGTGTGGGCGCTGGCCCGGCTGAGCGACGTCCCGCCCACGCTCTCTCCCACTCCCCAACCCAGCCACACCCCGACGCCACTGCCCAGCGATACGCCTGAGCCGTCCGGAACGCCTCCCCCCACCCCTAGCACTGCCCCCGCGCTGCCCACGGCTGCGGCGCTCACACCGCTGCCGCCAACGCCGGCGGCCGGGCTGCCGGCGACCCCGGCTGTCACTGCCAAGCCACTCGCCGCGACGCGCACGCCCCGCTCTCGCCCCCAGCCGCGCCCCCTGCTGACGCCTACGGCGTACAGCATCAGCCTGAACGACGGCACCGCCCCGCCTTTCCTGGCCTGGGGCTGGCTGATCTTGCAAGGCTTGGCCATCGCCCTGGGCATCGCGCTCCTGGTGCGCAGCGCCCGGCGCTAGTGCAACCGGGCCTGGCACTTGACGTTAAACCTGAAACTTAACTCGCCATGACTGAGCAACGCATCGAGCAACACCCCATTCTGCCCATCGAGACGCGCGAGGATGTGACCTTCTACTGGCAAGGGCGCGAGCTTGTCGCCAAAGCCGGCGAAACGATCGCGTCCGCGCTGTTCGCCAACGGCATCCGTGTCTTTGGCCATCACCCCAAGGACGGCGCGCCGCAGGGCATCTTTTGCGCCAACGGCCAGTGCGCCCAGTGCCTGGTGATCGCCGACGGCAAAGCACTCAAGTCGTGCATGGAGCGGGTCATGCCCGGCATGCATGTGGAGCCGGCCGAAGGGTGGCCCGTGCTGCCCAAGGTGAGCCAGCCGACAGTTTCACAAGACATCGAGGAAATCCAAATACCGGTGCTGATCGTCGGCGGCGGCCCGGCCGGCCTATCGGCGGCCATAGAATTGGGCCGGCTTGGGATCGAGGCACTGTTGGTGGACGACAAAGGCCGCCTGGGCGGCAAGCTCGTATTACAGACCCACCGCTTCTTTGGCTCGGTCGACGCCGCCTACGCCGGCACGCGCGGGATCGACATCGCCGCGAAACTGGAGGGGCAGGTGGCCGCCTTGGACTGCGTCCGCGTCTGGCAGGCCTGCACCGTGCTGGCCGTGTTCAGCGACCACAAGGTGGGCGTATTGCGCGGCGACGGCCGCTACGTGCTGGTCAGCCCGCAAGTGCTGCTGGTCGCCGCTGGCGCGCGCGAAAAGTCGCTCGCCTTCAAAGGCAACACGCTGCCGGGCGTCTACGGGGCGGGCGCTTTCCAGACCCTGGTCAACCGCGACCTGGTGCGGGCGGCCCGGCGCTTGTTCATCGTCGGCGGCGGCAATGTGGGCCTGATCGCCGGCTACCACGCCTTGCAAGCGGGCATCGAGGTGGCCGGCCTGGTCGAAGCGATGAGCGAATGTGGGGGCTACAAAGTGCACAAAGACAAACTGGCCCGCCTGGGCGTGCCGATTTATAGCTCGCACACGATCCTGAGCGCCAACGGCCAAGACAGCGTCGAATCGGTCACCATTGCCGGCGTGGACAGCCGCTTCCGGCCCATCCCCGGAAGTGAACGCTCGTTTGCGTGCGACACCGTCCTCATCGCCGTCGGGCTGGACCCCGTCAACGAGTTCACCCTCAAGGCACGCGAATTCGGCCTGCCCGTTTTTGCTGCCGGCGACGCCGAGGAGGTGGCCGAGGCCTCGGCGGCCATGTTCTCGGGCAAGATCAAGGGGTTGGAAGTGGCGCGCGCCCTCGGCTACGACGTGGGCGAGATCCCGCCCGGCTGGTACCGCACGGCCGAAATCCTCAAGTCCAAGCCGGGCAAGGTGGTCGAGGAACGCATCCCGCAGGTCGAAGAGGGCGTTTTCCCCGTCTTTCACTGCTCGCAGGAAATCCCGTGTGACCCGTGTACCTCGGTGTGCAAGCAGGGAGCGATCTACATCGACCCGGACGACATCCGCGGCCTGCCCCAGTTTATTGCCGAGCAATTGGGCACGCGCTGCACCGGCTGCGAGCGCTGCGTCACCGTCTGCCCCGGCCTGGCCATCACGCTGGTGGACTATCGCCAGGATCCAGACAATCCCCTGGTGACGGTTCCCTACGAGTTCCTGGCGGGGAGCATCCACGAGGGTGACGTGGTAACGGTGCTGGACGCGGGAGGCGAGGTTCTGGGCAACGTGCCGGTGGCCCGCGTGCGGGCCGTCAAGGGCAACGACCGCACCGTCCTGGTCAAGCTCCAGGCGCCCCGCCAGTATGCCAAGCGCATCGCCGGGCTGCGCGTGCAGGCCGGGCAGGTGGCCGAGCCGATGGACCAGTACGTCGAGCGATTAACGGATGACGTCATCGTCTGCCGCTGCGAGCGCGTGAGCGCCGGCCAGATTCGTGAGCTGATCCGGCGAGGCTTGCGCGACGTCAACGAGATCAAGGCTGTGTCACGCGCCGGCATGGGCGCGTGCGGCGGCAAGACCTGCGCGGCGCTCATCGCCCGCCTGTTCCGCGAAGAGGGCATTCCGCAAGACTCGGTCACGGAAAACACCCGCCGCCCGCTGTTCGTGGAAGTGCCGTTGGGAGTTTTCGCGGGGGTTGAAACCTGAAACCTGGAACCTGAAACCATCTTGAGGTCATATGGCAAACAACTCGTCTTATGACGTGATCGTCATCGGCGCGGGCAGCGTGGGGGCACCGGCGGCCTTTTCGCTGGCCCAGGCCGGGCTGCGCTGCCTGGTGATCGACGAGCGGGCCAGCGTGGGGCAAGGCTCGAACAAGACCGCCATCGGCGGCATCCGCGCCACCCACTCGGACCCGGCCAAGATCCGCCTGTGCCTGCGCAGCATCGAGATCTTTTCGAACTGGCAGGAGCTGTACGGCGACGACATCGAGTGGTGCCAGGGTGGTTACGTGTTCGTGGCCTACGGGGAGCGCGAAGAAAAAACCCTCAAGGACTTGCTGGCGATCCAAAAAAACTATGGCCTCAACATCGACTGGTTGGACAAGGACGCGCTGCTGGAGGTCGTTCCCGACCTCAACCCAGACGGCTTGCGGGGCGGCACGTGGTCGCCGGACGACGGCAATACCTCGCCGCTGCTGGCCGTGCACGCCTTTTACACCCACGCCAAGCGCCTGGGCGCCGCGTTCCACTTCAACGAGAAGGTGACGGGCCTCACTCTTGAGGGTGGGCGGGTGACGGGGGTGCGGACCGGCAAGGGGCAATACGGCGCCGGCGTGGTCGTCAACGCCGCCGGCGCGTGGGCCGGGCCGGTGGGACGGATGGCAGGCGTGGAGGTGCCGGTCAGGCCGGACTCGCACGAGGCGGCCATCACCGAGCCGGTGGCGCGTTTCCTCCGCCCGATGGTGGTGGACATCCGCCCGGCGCCCGGCTCGACCAACTATTACTTTTACCAGCACGCCACCGGCCAGATCGTCTTTTGCATCACGCCCAACCCGCCAATCTGGGGCGAGGACGTGCGCGAGACGAGCGCCTTTTTGCCCATGGTCGCCCGCCGCATGGTCGAGCTGATGCCACGGCTGAAAAACGTCCGCGTGCGCCGCACGTGGCGGGGATTGTACGTAAACGTCCCAGATGGTTCGCCCTTGATTGGATGGGCCAAAGAAGTAGAGGGATTTTTATTGGCGGTTGGCCTTGGTGGACAAGGTTTCATGCTCGGCCCTGGCCTGGGCGAGCTGCTGGCGCGCATCGTGCAAGGCCAGCTCACCGGCGAGGACCGCGAGACCTTGTCGTACCTGTCGCCCTACCGCGAGTTTGCCGGGCAAGAAAAACTCAAATGAAAAGGAAATGAACGTGTACCCAAAGAAATTGTCTCCAGGTGATGAGGTTCGTGTCATCGCTCCCTCCGCGTCTCTTCGTATCATCTCGTCTACAACACGGGCCACCGCAGTGCAAAATCTCTCCGCGCTCGGCCTGCGCGTGAGCTTTGGCAAAAATTGCGAAGAGAGCGACGAGTTCAATTCTTCACCGCTCGCGTCACGAATCGCCGATATCCACGAGGCCTTTGCAGCGCCCCAGGTCAGAGGCATTCTCTCGGCCATTGGCGGTTATAACAGCAATCAACTGCTTCGCCATCTCGATTATGAGCTGATCAAGGCCAATCCCAAGGTCGTGTGCGGGTTTTCAGATATTACGGCCCTGGGCACAGCCATTTACGTCAAGACAGGCATGGTCACCTATTCGGGCCCCCACTTTTCGACGCTTGGAATGGAAAAAGGGCTGGAATACACGCTGGAATGCTTTAGAAAATGCTTGATGGAGACGGGGCCATTTGCAGTAACACCCTCGAAAGAGTGGAGTGACGATAGCTGGTACCAGGATCAAGTGAAGCGGACTTTTATCTCAAATGAAGGATTCCTCGTCATCAACGAAGGGCAGGCCGAAGGGACACTGCTGGGAGGGAATCTGTGCACGTTAAACCTGCTGCAAGGCACAGAGTATATGCCCTCCCTGACGGATAGCATCCTGCTGCTGGAAGACGACGACGAATCCAAGCCGGCTCATTTCGACCGGGATCTGCAATCGCTCATACACCAGGGGGAATTCGAAAAAGTAAAAGGCGTGGTGATCGGCAGGTTTCAGAAGGGATCAGACATGGAACGAGAAAAGCTGATCAAGATTGTGAGAAGCAAGCCAGAGCTGGCCCACATCCCGGTCGTCGCGAACGCCGATTTTGGTCACACGACCCCTCACTTTACCTTCCCGATCGGAGGCAAGGGCCAATTGGCAGCTATCGGCGGGGGAGCCAGCTTGACCGTTCTCGAACATTAGGACGCGCCAAGCAAGTTCCAAAACACGCCGCAGTGTGGTAGAATAGGGCTATACAACACTTTTATCAGGAGGCAATGAGTGGCTAAAAAATCGAGCAGCAAAAAAGTGCGGGTGGCGATCATCGGCGTCGGCAACTGCGCCAGCTCCCTGGTGCAGGGCGTGTATTACTACCGCAACGCCAAGGACGACGACTTTGTACCAGGCCTGATGCACGTCCGGCTGGGCGGCTATCACATCAGCGACGTCGAGTTCACCGCCGCCTTTGACGTCGACGTCAACAAGGTGGGCAAGGACCTGGCCGAGGCGATCTACGCCCCACCCAACAACACCTACGTCTTTGCCGAGGTGCCGCGCATGAACGTGCCCGTCTATCGCGGCATGACGCACGATGGACTGGGCAAGTACCTGTCGCAGATCATCACCAAGGCGCCCGGCCCGACGGCCGACATCGTCAAAATCCTGCGCGACACCCGCACCGACGTGGTGATCAGTTACCTGCCGGTGGGCAGCGAGATGGCCACCAAGTGGTACGTGGAACAGATCCTGGAGGCCGGCTGCGCGTTCGTCAACTGCATCCCGGTTTTTATCGCCCGCGAGGCCTACTGGCAGGGCCGCTTCGAGGAGCACGGCTTGCCCGTCATCGGCGATGACATCAAGAGCCAGGTGGGCGCGACGATCACCCACCGCGTGCTGACGCGCTTGTTCGTCGACCGCGGCGTGCAGATCGACCGCATGTACCAGCTCAACTTTGGCGGCAACACCGATTTTTTGAACATGCTCGAGCGCGAGCGGCTGGAAAGCAAAAAGATTTCCAAGACCTCGGCCGTCACCAGCCAGATCCCCTACGCGCTGGAGAAGGACGACATCCACGTGGGCCCCAGCGACTACGTGCCGTGGCTGAAAGATCGCAAGTGGTGCCACATCCGCATGGAAGGCACGACTTTTGGCGACGTGCCGCTGAACCTGGAGCTCAAGCTTGAAGTATGGGACAGCCCCAACAGCGCCGGGGTGGTGATCGACGCCGTGCGCTGCGCCAAGCTGGCCCTGGAGCGCGGCATGAAGGGCGCGCTGATCGCACCTTCGTCTTACTTTATGAAAAGTCCGCCACAGCAGTTCACCGACGACGTGGCCCACCTCAAGACCGAAGAGTTTATCGCGGGGGCAGCCGAGTCGGGATACCATTCAGAAATGGCATGAGGGCTGTCGGCGACTATCTGAGGGTCGCGCCATTCCGCCTGGCGGCCGCGCTGTGCCCGCGCCTGCCGCCAGGCCTGGGTTACCGCCTGGCGGAATGGGGCGGCGAGCTGTACTACCGGCTGAGCCAGGCTGCGGCCAGAGCAGTCCGCCAGAACGCCCGGCACGCGTTGGGCCCGGACGCCAACGATACACTCGTCGAGGGTGTGGTCCGCCAGGTGTTCCGCAACCTGGGCAAGAACTACTATGACCTGTTCCGCCTGGCCGCGGAGGAAGCGGGGCAACTGAACGCCCAGCTCGATCGTGTGAAGTGGGAGCATTTTCACGCCGCCCTGGCGTTGGGGCGTGGGGTCGTGGCCGCCTCGGCGCACTATGGCCATCCCGAGTGGATGATGCACGCGATACCGGCCGCGTGGGGGACGCCCGTGCTGGCCGTGGCCGAGCACCTGCAGCCAGAGCAGCTCTACCAGTATATGGTCAAGCTGCGCAGCCGGCCTTATTTGCGTTTCATCCCAGCCGATGGCGCGTTGTTAGAGATATACCGGGGCCTGCGGCGCGGCGAGGTGGTGGCAGTGGCACTGGATCGTGACACGACCGGCAGCGGCGTGGACGTGCCCTTCTTGGGGGCGAACGCCCACATGCCTGACGGTTACGCCAAGCTGGTAGCGCGCACGCGCGCACCGTTCGTGGTCGGCTTTGCGCGGCGGCTGCCGGACGGGCAGATGCACATGGAGATCGATCCGCCTTACGTGCCGCCGGCCGACGCCAGCCGCGAGCAAGTCTATGCCCAGGCGCTCGAGATTGGCGTGCAGGCGCTGGCGCGGGCCGTGAGTGCCCATCCCGACCAGTGGGTGCTCACCACACCCATTTGGGATATAGACCCTAAAGGTCCAAGGCTATTCTTATAGCCCAAGACCTTTAGGGTCTGGAAGCTATGAGTGCAGATGCGAATCGCACTGGTCTCGCCTTACGATTACAGCGTGCCTGGCGGCGTCAACAACCACATCAGTTGTATCGCCAATGCCTTTACGCACATGGGGCACACCGCGCACATCATCGCGCCGTGCTCGAACAAGGATTATGACGGCGACGATCACCTGATCAACGCCTCGTCTTCCGTCATTCACGTGCCGTTTGCCGGCTCGGTGGCTCGCGTCAGCCTGTCGCCGCGCTCGTACCGGCGCGTCAAGGGCATATTGCAAACCGGCAACTATGACGTGTTGCACTTGCACGAGCCGCTGATGCCTACCCTGCCGTTGGCCGTGCTGCGCCATCGCGACCTGGTGCCCAAGGCCGTCTGCGTGGGCACGTTTCACTCTTATCGCGAGATCAGCCGGGCCTACTATTACGGCAAGTCGGTTTTTATGCGCTTTTTCAAGCGGATGGATAGCCTGCTCGTCGTGTCGGAAGCGTCCAGGCAGTATCACATGCGCTATTTTCGGGGCAACTATACCATCATCCCCAACGGAGTCGAGGTGAGCCGCTTTGCCAACCCGGCCCTCAAGCCGGTGGAGCGCTTTGCCGATGGGCGCCCGACCATCTTGTTCGTCGGCCGGCTGGAAAAGCGCAAGGGCTTGCTGTATCTCATCGAGGCTTTTGCCCAGGTGCGCCAGGCCATACCCAAGGCGCGCTTGCTGGTGGTGGGCGCCTACGAGCGCATGGACAAGCTGCCCTACGTGCTCCAGGCGCGCCAGCTCGGCTTGTCGGGCGTGCATTTCATCGGGCGGGTGAGCGACGTGGAATTGGCGCGCTATTATCGCACGGCCACGGTGTTCTGCGCCCCGTCGACCGGCATGGAAAGCTTTGGCATCATCTTGCTGGAGGCGATGGCGTCCGGCGCGCCGATCGTGGCCTCGGACATCACTGGCTACCGCTGCGTGGTGACAAACGGCGTCGACGGCCTGCTCGTGCCGCCAGAAGACCCGCCGGCCCTGGCCAAAGCCCTGATTGGCCTGCTCAACGACCCCGCTCGCCGGGCCGCTTACAGCTCGGCCGGCCGAAGCACGGTCGCGCGCTACGATTGGCCGGTGCTTGCTGGCCGCGTGATGGCGCATTACGAAGAGCTGTGCCGGCGGATTCGCCCTCACCTGGCATTGACCCGGCCGCTGGCAGCCGGACACGCTGAGACATAGAACGTGAAACGTAAAACGTCCCCTGACAAGCTCCCCCTCCCTTCGGTCGGGGACTGCACGGGATGATATAATACGTCAACGAGGAGCAAGGTGTGGATATACAACAAGTAGAACCCCAGTCGCCCCGGCCGGCGGCTTTGTCCGATTGGGCCAGAAGATGGAGCAGCGGGCTGCTGTCGACGCTGGTCAAGCCATTGGCCATCCTGGGCGTGACACCCAACGCGATCACCGTGGCCGGGCTGCTGTTGAACGCCGGCGTGGCCGCCGTGCTGGCCAACGGCTACCTGGCTTGGGGAGGCGGCCTGATCCTGCTAGCCGGGGTCCTGGATGCCCTGGATGGCTCGCTGGCCCGCCTGACCGGGCAGCAAAGCCGTTTTGGCGCCTTTCTGGATTCGACGCTCGACCGCTACAGTGACGCGCTCGTTTTCGTGGGGCTGGCCTGGTTTTACCTGGACGCCGGGGCACGCCTGGAAGTCATACTGATCCTCGCCGCGTTGGTAGGGTCGGTGATGGTCAGCTACACGCGCGCGCGGGCCGAGGGCCTGGGCTTGGAGTGCAAAGGCGGGCTGCTCACGCGCTTTGAGCGCGTCCTCATCATCGCTGCCGCCCTGATCGTCGGCTGGGTGCGGCCCATGCTGGCACTGATGGCGATCCTGACCAACGTGACAGCCGCCCAGCGCATCTGGCACGTCTGGCGAGTGACGAAGAGCGAATAGCGAATGTCGACCTTCGGTCGGGCAAATTAGGAGGTCAGCCGCGCCTCAGGCCGGGTTCAGGCTGTGCTCAGGATTAGCTTGACATGTCGTGGTATAATTTTATCACAACCTGAGGCGTTAAACCTGAAACTTGAAACTGGGGAATAGCGTATGATTGAAGCTATTGAATTGACCAAGCGATTTCACAACAACGTTCAAAGCAGCGGGCAGCCGTTCACAGCCGTGGATCACCTGTCGTTGTCGGTCAAGGCTGGCGAGGTCTTGGCGTTGCTGGGGCCCAATGGCGCGGGCAAAACGACGACCGTGCGCATGTTGTCGGCGGTGCTCACGCCGAGCGGTGGCCGAGCCCGCGTGGGCGGCTACGACGTGGTCGAGCAGGCGACCCAGGTGCGCCACGTGGTGGGCGTGCTGACCGAAGCCCCCGGCCTGTACCTGCGCATGCGTGCGCTAGAGTACCTGGACTTTTTTGGCCGCTTGTATGGCCTGGCGCCCGGCGCGCGCCGGGCGCGCGCTTTGCAATTGATCGAGCGCTTTGGCATGGCAGACTCGGCCACACGGCGCCTGAGCGAGTACTCTAAAGGCATGCGCCAAAAGTTGGCCCTGGTGCGCACCATGATGCACGATCCCAGCGTGCTCCTGCTGGACGAGCCGACCTCAGCCATGGATCCGCACAGCGCCAAACTGGTGCGAGACGCCATCGCCGAGATGCGCGGCGACCAGCGCACCATTGTGATCTGCACGCACAACTTGCCCGAAGCCGAGCAATTGGCCGATCGGATCGCCATCATCCGGCGCGGCCAGATCATCGCCCACGGCAGCGTGGACCAGCTCAAGGCCGACTTGTTGGGCGCGCCGCTGATGGAACTGCGCCTAACAGGGTCACTCAACGGCTTGCTGGCCGACCTGCAGCAGCAGGTCAAGCTGATCGAGCACGGTGACACCTGGCTGCGCTACCGGCCTGACGATGCCCAGCACGACAACCCGCGCCTGGTGCGGTGGTTGGCCGAGCGCGGCGCCGATGTCCTGACACTCAGCCAGGTCCCCCGCAGCCTGGAGGCCGTGTACCTGAAGGTGGTGGAAGATGAAGAAGTGTAACCCACCCAAGCTAGCACACCACAAATGGATCAAGCGTGTACTTGAAAGTGGTGGAAGAGGCGTAATACGTAAAACGTGAAACGTAACTAGACCGCTTGTGCATTACGTTTTACGCATTACGCTTTACGCAATACGAAATACGCACTATGTCCTCGGGAGAATGGGTATGCTAGGAGAATTGACTCAAAGAAAGGCATTTGACCAAGTCCGCCTTTGGCTCGACGAGTCGCTGGTGCTCACCCGGCGCGAGTTGCTAGACACGGCCCGCGACTGGCGGATCACCATCCCCATCGTGCTGCTGACGCTGATCTTTCCGGCCCTGATGCACATCACGGCCGGCCTGGCCGTGGACTGGGTGCAGAAATACGGCGGGGCGGCGCTCATCAGCGAGCGGACCTTTCCCTTTATGCTGATGGTGGTCGGCTTTTTCCCGCTGTCGTTTTCGCTGATCATCGCCCTGGAAGCGTTCGTCGGCGAAAAGGAACGCAAGAGCCTGGAGCCGCTGCTGGCGACGCCGTTGACCAACGGCCAGTTGTATTTCGCCAAGATGCTGGCGTCATTGATCCCGCCGGTGCTGGGCAGTTACCTGGGCATCAGCGTTTACCTGGGTGCTATGCTCATCTTCCGAGCTTGGCGCCCGCCGCTCGACTTGTTGGTGATCGTGGTGACCCTGACCACCTGCAAGGCAGTTGTGATGGTGTCAGGCGCGGTGATCATCTCAGCCCAGACGACCAGCGTGCGGGCGGCCAACTTGCTTGCCAGCTTTATCATCATCCCCATGACGCTGTTGGTGCAGGCTGAAAGTATCATCATGTTCTGGGGCAAGCACAACATGCTGTGGTGGGTGGTGCTCATCCTGATCGTGGTCGACGTGCTGCTGGTGCGCATGGGGATGCAGTTGTTCAATCGCGAGGAAGTGCTGGGGCGCGAAATCGACGAGATGAACCTGGGCCAGTTGGGGCACACCTTCAAGCAGTTCTGGGCGCGCGTCGAGCCGGAAGGGACGATCGAACGCGTGACGATAGGGCGCATCTACCGCCGCGATTTGCCGGCCATCTGGCGGCGCATCCGCATGCCGACTGCCATCGCTGCCATGGCGCAGCTGGCCGGCTTTTGGGTGGGGGTGTGGTTCGCCGGCCAACTGCCGCTTCCGAACATCGTCTTCGATCCAAGCCAGTTGTCGCCTGAAATGTTCCAGGGCGTCGATCTTGGCTTTCTGCCGGTTTTTTCGACCGGATACATCCTGTTTCACAATCTGCGCGTGATGGTCCTGGCAACCCTACTGGCGATCTTTTCGTTCGGTTCGCTGGCGATCGTGGTGTTGATGGCGCCGATTGCTGTCATCGGTTTCGCGGCGGCCGAGTTTGCCATTTGGGGTTATGACCCGCTGCTCTTTTTGGCCACCTTCATCTTGCCGCACGGGCTATTCGAGCTGCCGGCGGCGTTCATCCTGGTAGGCGCCGCGCTGCGGCTGGGGGCCACGTTCATCACGCGCCACCCCCGCCTGACAGTGACCGAAAACTGGCTGTCCGCGCTGGCCGACCTGTTCAAAGTGCTTCTGTTTGTCACGCTGCCGCTCTTGATCGTCGCCGCCATCATCGAGGTCAACCTGACCCTACGCATCGTCGTCTGGGCGTATGGGGGCGGCTAGTGCTTATAGTTCAAGCTGCGCGTCATGCTCGCCGCCTGGGCTGGTCAGGACGTCGACCACCTCGGCGTCCAGCCGGTCTTGCTCCCGCTTGTAACGCTCCAACACCACCACGCCCAGGGCGTAAATGGCGGCGGCCACCGGGATGGCAAAGATAAAGCCCATCACGCCAACCGCGTGCACCCCCACCAGGACCGAGGACAGCACCAGCACCGACGGCATGCCAAGAGTCTCGCTCATCATGCGCGGCACGAGAAGGTGCAGCAAGATTTGCTGGAAAAGGATCAGGAACACCAACAAGCCCAACGCCGCGCCGGTATCGCCGCCCAGCAGGGCAATAATGGACGGCGTGAACATGGCGATCGGCGCGCCGATCATGGGAATGATCATCACTATCCCGCACACGGCACCAATGAGCACGCCGTAAGGCAGGCCGGCGATGCCGGCCGCCACCGCCGTCACCACTCCCTCGATGACGGCCATGAGCACCTGGCCGCGCAAAAATCCGCCAAAGGTCTTGTCTAGCGTTCGAGTGGCGAATTCGACCTCGTCCAGGTAACGCTCTGGAATCAGCTTGTAAAACTGCTTGGACAGGCGCTTGCCATCCAGCATCATATAGTACGACAGGGCCAACACCACCAGCAGTGTGCTCAAGCCAGAGGCGACCCGGCCGATCACGCCGGCCGTGTGGCTGACCAGGCTGGGACCGATCGACATAATTTGCCCTGCCAGCTTTTGTGGGTCGTACAAGCGGGACAACAGTTGTGGATCGGTGTTAAAGCGGCGCGCCAGATCATCCTGCAGTGAGTTGAACCAGACAGGCACCTGGCTGATATAGCCGCCCCAGTTGGCGCCCAACAAGATGGCCTGCTTGATGATCGCCGGGATGATGGACACGGCGGCCACCACCAGCAAGCCCAACAGCGTCACATAGATCAGGGTGGCCGACACAGCGTAAGGCATGCGTATCGCTTCGAGGCGTCCGGCGGCCTTGTCACCCCAGCGCGCTCGCGCTCGCTCGATCAGCGCGGCGGGAATCGGCCTGGCGCTGAGCCAATCGGCCAAGGGGCGAAAGATAAAGGCGATCAACCAGGCCAGGGCAAAAATCATGACCAGGTTGCCCAGGCTGTTGCCAAACTGCCACAATTTTTCCAACAGGTACAGCACGACGGCCAGGGTCAGGAGAAACCATAACGTATTACGCCCAGATTTCATAGCTCACCTCGAAGACTTTGCAAGTCTGGCCTATTGACATAGTTCCATTTTATCACATTCTTTTTATTTGTGCTATGATATAGGGGATTGCTGTGCAATCCCAGGTAGCCTATGACAAAACAGCGCGAAACAATCAAGCGGTCTTTGATCGCACATACTCACACGACCTTTCTGTCGGGGCCAGCCGGTGCCGGCAAGACCACGCTGGCCGTCCAGCACCTGCGAGCACTGCTGGAGGCCGGGGTGGCCGGCGATTCGCTCCTGGTCATCGCCCCCCAGCGCAGCCTGCTGCGCCCCTACCAGGACGAATTACAGCGGGCCGAGCTGCCGCCCAGCAGCCTGGTCGAAACGCTGACGCTGGGCGGGTTGGCCCGCCGGATGGTCAGCCTGTGCTGGCCGGCCGTGGCGGAAACCGGCGGCTTTGCCCACCCCCAGGCCCCGCCGGTCTTTCTCACGCTCGAAACGGCCCAGTATCACATGCAGCGCCTGGTCGCCCCACTCGTGGCGGAAGCCGGCTATTTCGACGGCGTCCACATCCAGCCCAACCGGCTCTACAGCCAGATCCTGGACACGCTCAACAAGGCAGCCGTGGTGGGCTTTTCTCATCTCGAAATCGGCCAGCGGCTCAAGGACGCCTGGAGTGGGCCGGCCTCGCGCGCGGCCGTCTTTTCGCAGGTGCAAGACTGCGCCAGCCGCTTTCGCCAGTTCTGCCTGCAAAACAACGCGCTCGATTTTTCACTCCAGGTCGAGCTGCTCACCCGCCACCTGCTGACCCTGGGCTGGTTTCGCGGCTATTTGTTTGGCGGCTACCGCCACCTGATCGCCGACAACGTCGAAGAAGACACCCCCGTCACGCACGACCTGCTGCGCGATTGGCTGGGCGAATGTGACTCGGCGCTCATCGTGTACGACGCCGGCGCCGGCTTTCGCGGCTTCCTGGGCGCCGATCCCGAGGGAGGCTGGGGGCTGCAGAGCGCTTGCCAGGAGCACGTCACCTTGGACAAGTCGCACGTCAGCTCGCCCGAGCTTGAGGCGCTGGCGGCCGCCTTGACGGCCTCACTCAGCCGCCACGTGGGGGCCCTCACCCCAGCCCTCTCCCGTCGTTCGCAAAGCGAACGTGGGGAGAGAGTGGCCGACATTCGCGCGGCGCTGGGCTATGGCAGCGGGCGCTTTCATCCCCAGGCGTTGGATTGGGTCGCGGCCGAGATCGTCCGGCTGATCGACGAGGAAAACGTGCCAGCCGGTGAGATCGTCGTCCTGGCGCCTTATCTCAGCGACGCGCTGCGCTTCGCGCTGAGCAATCGCCTGGCCCAGGCCGGGGTGGCCGTCCGTTCGCTGCGGCCCTCGCGCGCGTTGAACGAAGAGCCGGCGGCGCGCTGTCTGCTGACACTGGCCGCCCTGGCTTACCCCGATTGGCAGATGGACCCGCCGCAGCCAGACATCGCCCACGCCCTGGGCGCGGCCATCGACGGGCTCGACCCGCTGCGAGCCCACCTGCTGGCCCAGCGAAGCTACCAGCGAAGAGCGGCCAGACCAGGTGACGGAAGCGCGAAAGCGGCGCCAGCGCCAGTTATAATGAGCCAGATCATTATAACTGCAGGCTCCTTTGACGCGTTGGCGGCGGGGATCCAGGATCGCATCGGCTACGAGATCGGCGAGCGTTACGAGACGCTGCGCGCCTGGCTGGAGGAGCAGCGTCAACAAGCTCCCCTGCCGCTCGACCATTTTCTCAGCCGCCTGTTCGGCGAAGTGCTGTCACAGCCCGGTTTTGCCTTTCATCGCGACCTGGACAGCGGGCGCGTGGCGGCCGGGCTGATCGCCTCGGCGCGCAAATTCCGCCAGGCGTTGGCGCCGCACTCCCCGGGCGAAGCTGATCCCCAGTCCTTCTCAGCCGTCGGGAGGGCTTATGTCGAGGCCGTGAACAGCGGCATCATCGCGGCAGAATACGGCCCTCGCCCGTCAGAGCAAGACAGCGACGCCATCTTGCTAGCCCCGGCTTACACCTTTTTGCTCAGCAACCAGCCGGTCGAGGTACAATTCTGGATCAACGCCGGCAGCCTGGGCTGGTGGGAGCGCCTGCTCCAGCCGCTCACGCACCCGTACGTGCTCACGCGCACGTGGCCGGCCGGCCGGCCGTGGACGGACGAAGACGAGCAGGCAGCGCGTGTGGCCCGCCTGCACAGCCTGATCGAGGGGCTGATCCGCCGCTGCCGCCGCCGGGTGTACCTGGCGTTCAGCACGCTCAACGAACGCGGCTTTGAAGAACGCGGGCCGCTGCTGATGGCCGCCCAGCAGGTGCTACGCCAATTGGCGGAAGAAGAGCAAATAGCAAATGCCGACCTTTGGTCGGAGCAAATCGCAAATCCATGACGTTCGAACCCAGACCAGAGCAAGCGACGATACTCGAGTACGCGGGAGGCCGGATGGGCATCTCGGCCGTGCCGGGCAGCGGCAAGACGCACACGCTGTCTTACCTGGCCGCTCGCCTGGTGCGAGACAAGGTGCACGACGAGCAAGAAGTGCTCGTCGTCACCTTTGCCAATTCGGCGGTCAACAATTTCCACCAGCGCATCCGCCTCTTCCTGGAAAGCGACTATGGCCTTATTCCCGACGTGGGCTACCGCGTCCGCACCCTGCACGGCCTGGCTCACGACATCATTCGCGAACGTCCGGCGCTCTTGGGCCTGGCGGACGATTTCCAAATCGCCGACGATCAAGAATCGAGCCAGATCCTGGACGACATCGTGGCCAACTGGGTGCGCGCCAATCCCGAGGTATTGGATGAATTCATCTCGGCCGATATCGACGACAAGAGCCACGCCGGGATCGCGCGCAAGCACTGGCCGGGGCTGGTGCGCTCGGTGGCAACTGCTTTTATCGGCCGTGCCAAGGATTTGCAAGCCACGCCGGCCGAGCTGCGCCTCAGCTTGCCCGAGTGGGGTAACTCCTGGAGCCTGGCGCGCATGGGGATGGAGGTCTACCAGGATTATCAACGCGTGCTGGCTCATCGCGGCAAGGTAGATTTCGATGACCTGGTGCGCCTGGCGTTGGAGGCGCTGCAAATCGATTACGATCTCTTGTCGCGCTTGAGAGCACGCTGGCCGTACATCCTGGAGGATGAGGCCCAAGATAGCAGCAAGCTCCAGGAGGATATCTTGCGCTTGTTGAGCGGCGAAGGCAACTGGGTGCGCGTGGGCGACCCCAACCAGGCCATCAACACCACGTTCACGACCTCAGATATGCGCTTCCTCAACCGCTTTCTCGACGAGGCCGACGTGGCGACCCGCCCGCTCTACACGTCGGGCCGCTCAACCCAACGCATCATCAACCTGGCCAATCAGCTCATCGACTGGACGGTAGCCGACCACCCCCACCCGCTGGCTCGCCAAGACTCGTTCCGCCCCCAGCACATCCAGCCGACGCTGCCTGACGACCCGCAGCCTAACCCGGCCGACAGCGACGAGCTCAAAGTGGTCTTGTACCACAAAGCGCTGACTCCCAGCCAGGAGCTGCGCCTGGTGCTCGACTCACTGGCCAGGTGGCTGGGAGAACATCCAGACGAGACAGTTGCCGTGCTGGTGCCAGACAACCGGCGCGGCTTCAAGCTGGCCGAGCAACTCAAGCACAAGGGCATTCCTTACGACGAGATGCTGCGGAGCACCACATCAACCCGCCAGGTGGCGCGCAGCCTCGAGCGGACTTTGCGTTTCCTGGCCGAGCCGCTGAACCCACGCCTGCTGCTGGTCGTCTACGAGGAGTGGACGGCCTCCCCCCTCCCCTCGGGAGAGGGGACGGGGGTGAGGGACGACCCTCTCTACAAAATCAGCCTGGGCGGGCTGCGTTACTGTGACGAGCTCGAGTCATTCCTGTGGCCGCGCCCGGACCGGGACTGGCTGCGCGGCCTGGCCGAGAACCACCCGCCCGAGGTGGTGGAAAAACTGGCGGCGTTTCGCATTGTGGCGCGGCGTTGGCTGAGCGCGCGCGGGCTGCCCATCGACCAACTCGTCTTGACGCTGGCGCAAGACCTGTTCCACGAGCCGGCCGACCTGGCCCTGGCGTACAAGATCGCCATCGTCTTGCGCAGCCTGCACCAAGAATATCCCGAGCGCCGCCTGCCCGAGCTGTGCGACGAAATCACCCACATCGCCAACAACCAGCAGCGCTTTCTGGGCTTTAGCGAAGACGACCTGGGCTTTAGCCCCAGGCCGGGGCGGGTGACCGTCGCCACGATGCACAAGGCCAAAGGACTGGAATGGGACCGGGTGTACTTGCTGGGCGTCAACAACTATGACTTTCCGTCGGTTGAAGCGCACGACACCTACCGCGGCGAGAGCTGGTTCGTCCGCAGCGGGCTGAACCTGGAAGCCGAGGCGGTGGCCCAGCTCGAGGCGCTGAAAAGCGCCGACCGTGACGCCATCTCGCTGTACGTTCCGGGCCGGGCGACGCAGTTGGCGCGCCTGGAGTATACCATGGAACGCTTGCGCCTGCTCTACGTGGGCATCACGCGAGCCAAGAAGGAGCTGATCATCACCTGGAACGTGGGCAGTTACGAGCACCTGCCCCGCCAGCCTGCCGCGCCCTTCCTGGCGCTGTACACGTATTGGCAACAGCCAGACCAGGCCGGCGTTGGCTTGGCGTAGGGTAATCGTATGCTTTACATCCAGTACGCCAGCCCGCTTTGTGCTACACTATAACCGTAGAGCGATGGGCGTTTCATTTCTTCTCCTCCTTTCGGAATAAGCGCTGGGGATCAGGGGCTCCCCAGCGCTTTAGCTTTAAGCAGTTGCACAATCACCCAAGGCGTGTATAATAAGGATAGGTTGTGTTCACAGCGAAAGGATGAAAAGCTATGAGCCCCGACCAAGACGAACAGCGTACGGCAATAACCGAAAGAAGCGGCTTGTTTGCCGACATCGTCTGCCAATTGCGCTTGATCTGGCGATTGTATTTTGACCCGCGCGTGCCGCTGTGGGTCAAGGCCATCCCCACCGCTTCCCTGGCTTACCTGATCTGGCCCGTCGACGTCGTGCCCGAGTTGGTGCTGCCCCTGGTGGGCGCCCTGGACGACCTGGGCATCATAGCCCTGGGGTTGACGACATTTGTCAACCTGTGCCCGCCAGACGTGGTCGAAGAACACCGGCGAGCTATCTCGGGCGAAACCGGCCGGCACGTGAATCCTCCAGGCCAGGCCAACAGCAGCAGCCCACCCTCATCCCAGGTGATTGACGTCCCTTATACCATCAAATCTGACGACAAGCAAGATACGCCAAACCGATAATCGTTTAATCGCAATAGAGCAAAACTTGCTTTGCCAGGGTCGCCCCTCACCCCAACCCTCTCCCCGAAGGGGAGAGGGAGCCGGCCCCCTCCCCC
>JAFGFO010000470.1 GCA_016931085.1 Thermoflexales bacterium | reverse complement strand
TTTGCGGCCTGTCGCCCCACTTACCTCCCCGAAAGCTCTAAGCTTTCGGGGAGGTTGCCCCACTTGAGCGATTTGCTACGAATGCCCGTAGTTACTCCGGCTTGTTAGTTTAGGCGGCCTGGTATATAATCTCTGCAACACGATGACGACACAACACACGGACGACACACAATACGACGCCGAGACGCTGGCCATGAAGCACGTCTATCACCTGGCCGAGATCATTGGGCCGCGCGGGTCGGGCACGCCGCAAGAAGCCTGGGCGGCCGAATACGCCCGGCAAGAACTGGCCAACGCCGGGTTGCAGCCGAGCCTGGAAAGTTTCACCGGGGCTCCGTCCGCATGGCGTCTGTATGCCCTTGCCTCAGCCCTGGCCTTGATGGCCGAGGCTCTGTTCTTGTTCGGTGGGCAGGTGGGAGCCGGGCTGGCCAGCCTGCTGATGGTGCTGGTATCCGCCTCGGCGCTGGCAGAGCTAACGTTCCACGACAATTTCTTGCGGCGAGTTCTGGTCGCCGGCTCAACGCTGCCGGCCTTGCTCCGGCGTGAGGCTTTGCCGCCCACGCGGCTACAAAGCCAAAACGTGTGGGCCGTGATCCCAGCCTCGGGCCAAGTCGAGCAGCGCGTGCTGCTCATCGCCCATCTCGATACGTGCCGGACGCCCAGACTGTTCAGCACGCCGCGCTGGCGACGGCTCGTGCCCTTCATGATCCCCATCGGCCTAGGGGCAATCGCCTTGCTTGTGGCCTTGTTCGTGGCCGGCATCTTTTCCGATGATGCGCGTTGGCGCGCGCTGTCTTACGTGCCGGTGCTCGTGCCGTGGTGGATTTCCATCCTGGCCTTTGAGGCCGACTATACCCCCTATTCGCCCGGGGCCAACGACAATGCGAGCGGTGTGGGCGTCGTGTTGAACCTGGCTGCCCGCTTGCAGCAAGCGCCCCTCCACAGAAGCGAGGCGTGGGTGCTCTGCTCCGGCGGCAAGGGGATGGGCGGGCGCGGCACAGCCGACTTTCTCGCCCGCCATCGCGGCGAGTTGGGCCAGGCGGCCAGTTGCATCACGCTAGAGGCGGTGGGAAGAGCAGGTCCCGGCCCGTGCTATCTTGAGCAAGAAAAGCTGCTGACGGCCGTGCGGGGGGACGCCGGCCTGCTGCGCCTGGCCGGTGAGCTGGCAGCCTGCCGGCCCGAGTTGGGCGCTCACAGCGGGTCTGCGGCCAACCTGTACACCGAGGGGCGGCAAGCAGCCCGGGCTGGTCTACGCGTGCTGAGCTTGCTCAATATCCAGGCAGACGGGACAGTGCCCGCCTGGCGCCAGGCGACAGATATCTATAGCACCGTGGACAAAGCGGCCGTACAAAACGCCGAGAGTTTTGTGTGGGAATTGCTCCACGCACTGGATGAAGATGAATCAAGCGCCTGACACACCAAGCAGCTCGCCGGCCATCCAACATGCCCGACACCTGGCCGAAGTCATTGGGCCGCGCGGCTCGGCCACACCTCAAGAGGAGCGAGCCGCTGACTATGCGCGGCAAGTGATGGAAGAAGCCGGCTTGCAGGCGGTCAAGGAAAGTTTTGCCGCCACTCGCCTGGCCTGGCGTCCCCACGCCCTGGCCTTGGGCGCCGCCCTGCTGGCCGAGATACTCTTCGTGGCCGGCGGGCGCGCCGGCACCATCGCGGCGGCCGCGTTGATGATCGTCGTACTCAGCTCAACCTTGCTCGAAATGAGTTTTCAACCCAACCCGCTGCGCTGTTTTTTGCCCAAGCGGCCCAGCCACAACGTCTGGGCTCGGATTCCGGCCGCTGCGCGTGCCAAGCGGCACGTCGTGCTCGTGGCTCATCTCGACTCTCCCCGGGCCGCCAAGATGTTCAGCTCGTCGAGGTGGATGGGCCTCTTCAAAGCCTTGATCTCGGCCAGCCTGGCCGCCATGGTCTTTAACGCCATCATCTTCATCGTCGGCTTCCTGGTCGGGCTGCCTGACCTGCGCCCATGGCACTCGCTATCGGCCTTGCCGGCTATGGTGATCTGGTGGTTCTTCGTACTGACCGTGGAGGCTGACCTGGCTCCCTACACCGCTGGCGCTAACGACAACGCCACAGGCGTGGGCGTTGTGTTGAGCCTGGCGGCCCGCTTGCAGCAGCAGCCGTTTCAAGCCACGGACGTTTGGTTGTTGTGCTCAGGCAGCAAAGAAGTGGGGTGTTATGGTGCGGCTGCTTTCTTTAACCGCCATCGCGACGAACTGTTCGCCAGCGGAGGGGGACGAGAGAACCATGCCTACAGCATCACGCTGGATTCGGTCGGAGGCATCGGGGGCGGCCCGTGCTACCTATCGCGAGAAACCTTCCTCACCACCACCCACAGTGACAGTGGCCTGCTGCGGCTGGCCGACAAGGTCGCAGCGCGCTGGCCTGGATTAGGCGCTTACAGCAGCTCGATGCTGGGACCTTATACCGAGGGGCACGTGGCCGCCTACAACGGCCTGCGCGTGCTGACACTGGTCAGTTTACGCAAAGATGGGTCGGTGCCCCACTGGCACCAACTCAGTGACGTGTTTGCCAACGTGGATAGCCAGGCCGTCCTCAACACGGAAAATTTCGTCTGGGAACTGCTCCAGGCGCTCGACAACGAGTAGGGGCGGGCCGCCCAAGCGCCCCTTAATCTTGCGTGTCGAGCTTTTCAGTATCAAAGTAAAAGTAGACTCCCGGCTCAATCCCATACGGCAACTTGGGTGGCTCGGCCACATCGAAACGGGCGAAAATGTACTGCACGGTCACCGACTCGGTCGTAAAGGTCTGCTCCGTGTCACTGGCCGAGCGCAGTGCCAGGTCGATAATCGCCCCAGCCTCACGGAGGAACTTGAGCGCCAACGCATCCTGGGGGTCGGCAACCAAGGTGACGATCTCCGGCAAAGTTGGCCCCTCGGGCGTGGCCTGAGCCTGGCCAGATCCCCCCTGCGGTGTCGGCTGGGGTTGAGGCTCAGGTTCAGTTATCCAGTCACCCACCCCCAACACCATCAGGTTCTGCACTGTCAACTGGGCCACCAGGCGGGGACGCTGCACTTCGGACGGGTACTCGAGCGCCGCGAATCCCAACAGCGGATTCCGGTTTCGTCCGCCGGGTTCGATAGTCATGAACGTGATGGTCTCTTTACCTGGAACAGCTAAGGTTTGGTTGTTTTGCAGCTTGGTCTGAAACTCTTCGTCCAGATCGAGCACCAAAAACGAGGCCATCGCGTCCACCCGGTCGCCAGGGTTGAGTGCATAGCCAATGCTGGAGAGGCGATTGATAGGCAAAGCGATGGCCACCTTACCCGTCGGTATCTTGAACGGCAAATCAGAGGGAACGGAGGGGACCAGCGAGCGGGTATCCACCGCGATAGTCGTCAGGATCGGCACGCCAGGAGGAATATCAAACATCGCATACAGACCCAGTGCCTCATCCACGCTGTACAGAGCGCCAGGCGGCACCTGCTCGACCGGCCACTCGTACAGGCCGACCGTGTCACTCATGATCTGCCGGCCGCGCTCGATCGTCTGGACTGCCACGACGATGCCCACCGTTTGAGGCGGGGTTGGGCTTGGCTCGATCTCTACAACTTCGCCGCCGCCGCCGCCGCCGCGCATCATGAGCACCACCGCTATGGCGACGATCCCCAGCAACAAGACCAGGCCAGCTATGATAAAAATTCTGCGACGTCCTTCCATCGGAATTCCTCCTTGGGACTGTGCGAAAAATGGCCTACAAATCAGGCACTTTTAACTATAGCGATTTTCAAGAAAAAGTCAAGCCTGAGTCAAATCCTCTTGAGCGCCTGGCGATAGATCTTGAGCGCCTTTTGCAAATGCCCCGCCTTCATGTAAGCGTCACCCAACAACTGCCACAACGCCGGGGTGCCAGGGTGCGACTCGGTAGCCATCTCCAGGTCATCCATCACATCGTCCAGCAAGTTAGCGTTTTTGACCAGTTCGCCGTAAGCTTCAGCCGCTCCTTCCAGGTTTCCCTGCTGCACCCAGCCGCGTCCCAGGTCAAGCAGCGCCCCATGGTCATTCGGATCAGCCCGCAGCCGATCCATAATCCCTTGCAGGTCAAAAACGGGCGCCGAAGGCCGCTGGGGGGTCACCTTGGGTCGTGCTGGCTGGGCCGGGCGAGGCGGTCGTTTTACTGGCGGCGCTTGGGCCGGCGGCGCGACTTCTTCAGTCACCTGGGCCACCGGGGCCTCAGCCGCCGCGGGGGCCGCCTCTCCAGGCGCCTCTTCCTCCACATGCTCTTCTTCGTCCGACGCGATCTGGTACCACCACTCAGGTCCCGGCTGACTGCCGGTCGGCTCCGGCCCCTCGTACTCACCCTCCGCAGCCGGGAGTGCTCGATACACGGCTTCAAGCTCGAGCTCTGCCAACTCGGGCACGCTCACGCCCTCGACCGGGGCTAACTCAGCTTCCACAAGCTCAGCTTCCCACGGCAGCGGTGCCTCGAGCTCGGCCAACTCGGGCACACTCACGCCCTCGACCGGGGCTAACTCAGCTTCGACAAGCTCAGCTTCCCACGGCAGCGGTGCCTCGACCTCGGCCAACTCGAGCTCGGCCAACTCGGGCACACTCACGCCCTCGACAAGCTCAGCTTCGACAAGCTCAG
>JAFGFO010000060.1 GCA_016931085.1 Thermoflexales bacterium | reverse complement strand
GGGACGCTGGCCGGCAAGTTCGTCCTGACGGCCGGCCTGGGCGGCATGGGCGGCGCGCAGCCGCTGGCGATCACGATGAACGAAGGCGTGGGACTGGTGGTGGAAGTCGATCCACAGCGCGCCCAACGCCGCCTGGACAACGCCTACATTGACGTGGTGGTGGACCGCCTGGAAGAGGCGATGACGCTGGTGGAAGAGCATAAAGGCAAGCGTGAAGCCCTATCCATCGGCCTCATCGCCAACGCCGCCGACGTGTTCCCCGAGCTGGTGGCGCGCGGCATCACGCCCGACGTGGTCACCGACCAGACGCCAGCCCACGACCCGCTGATGTACGTGCCCAATGGCCTGAGCCTGGCAGCCGCCAACGAGCTGCGCAAGCGGGACCCTGCCCAGTACAGCCAGGCCGCCTACGCCGCCATGGCGGCCCACTGCCAGGCCATGCTCGATTTTCAAAAGCGGGGCAGCGTGGTCTTTGATTACGGCAACAACCTGCGCCAACGCGCTTACGATGCCGGGGTGAAGGAGGCTTTCGACTATCCCGGCTTTGTGCCGGCCTACATCCGGCCGCTGTTTTGCCAGGGCAAGGGGCCTTTTCGCTGGGTGGCCCTCAGCGGCGACGAACGAGACCTATTCCGCACCGACGAGGCCATCCTGAAATTATTCCCGCACGATGCCAAGCTGGCGCGTTGGATCAGGCTGGCTCAAGAGCGCGTTCGTTTTCAGGGCCTGCCGGCCCGCATCTGTTGGCTGGGCTATGGCCAGCGAGCGGAGGCGGGATTGGCGTTTAACGAGCTGGTCGCGCGCGGCCAGTTGTCGGCGCCTATCGTCATCGGGCGCGACCATCTGGACAGCGGCAGCGTGGCCTCCCCCCGCCGCGAAACCGAGGGCATGCGCGACGGATCGGACGCCATCAGCGATTGGCCGATCCTCAACGCGCTGATCAACGCCGTGGGCGGGGCAACCTGGGTCAGCTTTCACCACGGCGGCGGCGTGGGCATCGGCTACAGCCAGCACGCTGGGCAGGTCATCGTGGCCGACGGCACACCAGCGGCAGCCACTCGCTTGAGGCGCGTGTTGACGAGCGACCCGGGCCTAGGGGTGGCGCGGCACGCCGACGCCGGCTATGACGAGGCGATCGAATTCGCCCAGGAGCACGGGATCCAGATCCCGATGCTGCGACAAACGAACGCGTAACGAGGAGCAATTATGGCCATACAATTGAGCCGGGCAGACCGCTTGCAGCGGGTGTTGGAAGATCTCAAGGAAAAATCGTCGGATATACGGGGCGCTCTACTCGTCACCGAAAACGGCCTGGTGGTGGCGGCTGTGATGGACGACGCCGAGCAGTTTGGCGCGATCGCGGCCAATCTGTTCGACCTGTCGCGCAAGGCCAGCCAACGCTTGGACCAGGGTGACGTAGAGCGGGTCGTCGTCGACGCGGAGCAGGGCACGATCGTGGTCTTCCCGGCCGGCCCGCACGTGTCGCTGACGGCCATTGTGGACAAGGATGCCAAGTTGGGCTTGATCTTGCAGTTGGTGGCGCGGGCCGTGCCTAATATTGCCGAGATGATGGATTGACAAGGGGGGGAGATGCCAAAGGTAGTGTATCGAGTTGATTTACTCGAAAAAGAACTGAAAAAGCTGCAAGAGGAACTGGGGGGCGTGCAGGGGGCGGTCGTCGTCAGCATCGAAGGGCTGGTTATCGCTGCCTATCCCCCCGGCGAAGAGCACCTGGAAAAGTCCGAAGATAACCCTACCGACAGCCCACAAATCGCCGCGATGGCAGCCACGCTGGTGGCTATCAGCGAGAAGGTGCTGCTGCGCCTGGCGCGCGGCGAAATAGACCGCCTGCTCATCGAGGGTGACGACGGCGCGCTGGTCGTCGTGCCGGCCGGGCACGAGGCGGCGCTGGCGGCCCTGGTCGACAAGGACGTCAAGATGGGCCTTACCCTGCTGGGGCTTAAACGCGTGGCCAAGAAGATCGCCGATATCCTGGCCCGGCGCGATTTGGTGGGGTAGAGACGTAGGGGCGGGTTTCGAACCCGCCCCTACGGGGTCGAGAAGATGTAAAGCCGCTTGACGCTGATCTTGACCTTCTGAGCCTCCAGCCAGGCCTCGTACTGCTGCTGTTGCACCTGCTCGTAGAAGGCCTCATCCAGTTCCTTTTCTCCCTTTTCGATCACCCGGATGATGTGATAACCATAGTCGCTCTTCACCAGGCTACTGGTCTCGCCGGCCTTGAGCGCAAAAGCAGCCTCCTCGAATTCAGACACCATCATCCCGCGCGGGAACCAACCCAGGTCACCGCCATCACCCTTGCTGCCGGTGTCGATCGAGTATTCAGCCGCCAGCTTGGCAAAGTCTTCGCCCTGATCCAGCTTATCCAGGACCTCTTGGCCTTTCTCCTCGGTCTCGACCAGGATGTGGCTGGCGTGCACCTGCTCGGCTGTCGTGGAGCCGCCGTGGCGCGCAAGCATGGCTTCTGTCATCAAGCCCTCGGCCATCAACGCGCGGATGGACTCCTCCGTCAGTCCATTCTCGGTCAGGAAGCTGGCCCAGTCGCTAAACTCTCCGCTTTCCAGGATATCGGCCTGCAGATCGACGACCTCGGCCTCGGTTTTCTCCGGGTCAATGGTGATGCCTTCCTGCTGGGCCACCTGGCGCAGCAGGCTGCGATCGATGACCTGGTCCAGCACCTGTTCCTGCAGCGTGGGCAGGTAGGATTGGATCTCGGGATCGTTCCAATCGACGCCATAATAACTGGTGATATAGGAAAGCGCCCGGTTTAGTTCTTGTTGATAGTTGAGCATCGAGATATTTTCATCGCCTACGATAGCGATAGTTTCCTTGTCGGGGATGACCACCAAGCCCATGGCAACTTCGATACCGCCCGGCGCGATCGTGGCCTCGGTCACTGGGCCGAGGGAAAGCGGTGGGATAGCCGTCGGCGGGACGGGCGTGGCGGTGGGCGGCAGTGGCGTGGGCGTGGGCGTCGACTTGGGGCCGCAAGCGCTCAACGCGGCCGCCAGCGCCAACAACACAATAAACCCATACAGTCGTTTCATCATCTGTCCTTTCAATTCAATCTACTGTGGGGGCGATTCGCGAACCGCCCCCACTCCAGGGGGTACATTGTAACACATTCGGCCAGGAAAGCGAATGCGCTTAGCCGTTCACCTGGCGTGCCTTTCGTCGCAGCCAAAAGCCCAGGCCCAGGCAGAGCGCCGCCAGCAGGCAGCTCCACAAGAAGCGCGAAGCGACGTCTGAAGCAGCCGGTGAAGTGATCGCCACAAGTGCAAAAGCCGCCGCCAATAGATTATAGCCGCCGGCCAGAAACAGCAATCCAGACACGATGTCGAGACAACTGCCCCACAAGCGGCCCGGCTCGCCGGCCGGCTCAGCTCGCCCGGCCTGGGGCGCCGTGGCGTCCAGCCAGCTCCAGTCGATCTCTTCCTCGCCCCCTCCTTCGGCCGCCCCCGGCCCCGCTTCGGCCAGGCTGGCGCCGCACGCCAGGCAGCGCGAGCGCTCGGCCGGCCAACGCCCGCCACACTGGGGGCAAATCTTGAAGATGGTTTCAGGTTTCAGGTTGAAGGTATCAGCTTCCATGTGCCGCCATTTCCTCATAGCGTCGCCATTTTATACGATGCCAGCATAACGCATTTTCTCGTTTTGCGCAAGTGTCACGTTTTACGTTTTGACGACTCGACTACCCGACCACCGGACTATCCGGCTATTCCACCACCTGGATCGTCGCCGGCGACTGCGTGTCGCGCGTGGCGGGGTTGTAATAGTCGTACACGTTCGAGGCCGGCACCTGGGCGCGCACGACCAGCCGCGCTTTCATGCGATAGTTGAAGCGCACCGTCCCCCCCACGTTCTCCAGGTAGAGGATGACCGAGCGGCCGGTCAGCTCGTAGCGCTTGATGCGCGTGGGCAGCCCCGCCGACTGCGCGATCAGCGACTCCATGTCTTCGGCTAACACGCTAAAGCCGGGCGGCACGCCCAGGTCGACGATGACCCACTGGGCTGCGCCAGGCTGGTTGTAGCTCAACTCCACCTGGACGCCGACCAGGTCGTCCACGGCCAATGAGCTGCGGTCGTAGCTCACCTGGATGCCCAGGTCGCGCGCCTCCGCCGGCGCCGGCGCCTTGTCCCACGGCACGTAGGTGATGCTCGTGAGCTGGTAGAGCAGCGCGCTCGTGTCGCCTGCCGCTTCCAGCCGCAGGGTGTGATCCCGGCTTGCCACGTCGTCGAAAAAGACGGTCTGCACCACCCCGGCGTTCTCGGCGTTGAAAACAAGCTGGTACACCTGGCCGTCCATCGAAATGCTCACGCTCGCATCGACAGCGGTCTCGCCGGCGCTTGAGGCGGCGAGCAAGAAGGCCTTGAGCGCCAGCACGGTGGCCTGGGTGGTCTCCCAGGTGCCAAAGCTGTCCTTGGCCCCGATCAGGCCGTTCAGTCCTTGCTGGGCCAGGCCCATCTGGCTCCCGCCCCTCAGCAGGGCGTAGGTGGCCAACGCCGTCGTCTCCAGCTTGGCGGTGTAGCCCTGGGCGCCGGTGTACGAGGCGACCTGGCTTTCCCAAACCGCCGTGTCGCCTTCTACGCGGGCGCCCGCCGCCAACCGCGCCAACGCCGTTTGCGCCTCCGAGCCGGCCGGGTCGAGCGCCGCCAGGGCATTGGCCACCAGCGCCAGCACGTAGGGGTCCTCAGCCTGATCGAGATGCTGGACCAGGTAGCTCTGCGCCCGTCCCACGCCCGGATCGCTGCCGTAACCGGCCTCTACCAGCGCCCAGCTCAGGTAGGCGGTGATCGGCAGGCGGGCGTTGGCCAGGCGCTGCCAGGTCTCAAAGTGGCTAAAGTCCATCTGGTAGGGATCCCACGAGCCGTCGCTTGCCTGCTGTTCCAGCAGCCAGCGCGCCGTCCGCTGGATGATGGTGGGGTCCACGGGATAGACATCTGCCATGTCGGCGAACTCCATCAAGCCGTAGGCCGTCAGCATCGGGCTGGCGGGGGGCTCGCCAAAGAGCGAAAAGCCGCCGCCGGCCGTCTCGAAGGTCAGC
>JAFGFO010000469.1 GCA_016931085.1 Thermoflexales bacterium | reverse complement strand
TTTGCGGCTGGGCGCCCCACTTACCTCCCCGAAAGCTCTAAGCTTTCGGGGAGGGCGCCCCACTTGGGCGACTTGCTGCGGAATCCCTACATCCCCCACGTTTGACGTTTGCCCAGTTCGAATATACAATTATGACCAGGGTGCTCACTTTACCAGAGGATCGATGAACGCAGCCAAGAAGGCAAGCAAAAGATGGAGTATCGTTCTGGTGATCGGCGCGCTGGCGCTGTGCGCGGCGGGCAGCGCGATGTGGGCCAGGCTGCGCCAGCCCAGGCTCGCCGAGGGCGACGTCAGGCTGCTGCGTCAACTGGCTGTTTCCGACGTCCCTCAATTGGCCGAGCTGCTCGACCGCAGCGTCGTCTACGTCGCCGCCGGCGAATTCATCATGGGCAGCGACAGTGGGCGCGACGACGAACGGCCGCGGCATACGGTTTACCTGGATGCGTTCGAGATGGATCGCTACGAGGTCACGAACGCCCAGTACCAACGCTACCTGCGCGCTGCAGATCGCCGGCCGCCGCCCTACTGGTCTGGCGACGAGTACCCGCCCGGACAGGCTGACTATCCTGTCGTCGGTGTGAGCTGGGATGACGCTGATGCCTACTGCACATGGGCCGGCAAGCGTTTGCCGACCGAGGCCGAGTGGGAAAAGGCGTGTCGAGGCACGGACGCCCGCCTTTATCCCTGGGGCGATAGGTGGGAACCACGTCGCGCCAATGTGGATGTCTCTATCCAGACCTTGCGCGGGGCAAGTAAGACCGCCTCCGAGCCTACGGTCTGGGATAAGACATGGCAGCTCGTGCAGAGAACGCCGGCGCCTGGCCAGCCCGGGCTGCGGCCGGTCGGATCGTACGCGGATGGCGCAAGCCCGTATGGGATTCAAGACCTGGCCGGCAACGCTTCAGAATGGGTGGCGGATTGGTATAATTGGGGTGACTATTCGAAGCTGCCAGCCCGCAACCCTTTTGTGTCGGAGCCGCCCTGGAATCGCTGCCTGCGCGGCGGCCCCTGGCACGATCCAGTGGGGACAGCGGCGTGGGTGCAGACCATGAGCCGCTGCTCGGCGCGCAACTCGGCGCACGAGATCTCAGATCCTCGCGTAGGCTTTCGCTGCGCACGGTGAGCAGGGAAGCGGCGCAGCAGTTATTGGGAATCCACAGGCGAAGCGTCTTGTGCTTGCGCAGGCCTCTGCTCAATCCGCCAAATTGGCATACAGCGCCGTGCTCAGGTAGCGCTCGCCAAACGACGGAATGATCACCACGATCAACTTGCCGGCATTTTCCGCCCGGCGCGCCACTTGCAAGGCCGCCCAGGTCGCCGCGCCGGACGAGATGCCTACCAGCAGCCCTTCCTCGACCGCCATGCGACGCGCGGTCTCGAACGCGTCGTCATTCTTCACGCGGATGATCTCATCATAGATTTTGGTGTTGAGCACATCTGGTACAAAGCCTGCGCCGAGGCCTTGGATCGCATGGGGGCCTTTTTGTCCGCCCGAAAGGACCGGCGAGGCGTCCGGCTCGACGGCGATGACCTTGAACGAGGGCGAGCCATTAAGAAATGGCTTACGAGCCTTGAGCACCTCGCCCACGCCGGTGATCGTTCCGCCGGTGCCGATGCCCGCCACCAAAAAGTCAACTTTGCCATCAGTATCGCGCCAGATTTCTTCAGCCGTGGCCTTGCGGTGGATTTCGGGATTAGCCGGGTTCTTGAACTGCTGCGGGACAAAATAACGTGGGTCAGCCGCGGCCATGTCTTCGGCCCGTTTGATAGCACCGCCCATCCCCTCGCTGCCTGGCGTGAGAATCAGCTCCGCGCCATAGGCGCGCAACAGCATGCGGCGCTCCTTGCTCATCGTGTCAGGCATAATCAGCGCGCACTTGTAACCGCGTGCCGCGCACACCATTGCCAACGCGATGCCGGTGTTGCCGCTGGTCGGCTCCAGGATGATCGTGTCGGACTTGATCAGCCCGGCTTGCTCGGCAGCGTCGATCATCGCCACGCCGATGCGATCCTTCACGCTGTGGGTCGGGTTGTAAAACTCGAGCTTGGCGACCACATCGGCTGCACAGCCCTGGGTCAAGCGCCGGATGCGTACCAGCGGCGTGTTGCCAACGAGTTCCGTGACGTCGTTTGCGATTTTCATGAGATAACCTCCTGATGTGTTTATAGGTGTATCCACCTACGGCCTCAACCAGTCCCTTGGTGCCTGGCTCGGCTTGCGCCTGATTGTACAAATCCTTCAGGGTGATCGCATCCAGGAAGCAGGCTACCACCTCCGACAATTGTACCAACAGCCGGCGCTTTGTCAAGCACTCAAGTGCCGAGTTCCCCGGCACTGGACCCTTGATATGTCCCGCCGTTTGAGGTAGGATGAGCATAGAATTGAATCCTGAACCCGAAAAAAGGAGCATGCATGCACATCCTTCTCATCAATCCGCCACATCCATCGATCGGGAGTCGCATCCCGCGCGAGCACTTGCCGCCGCTGGGCTTGTTGTCAGTCGGCGGGCCACTGCTCGACGCCGGGCACCGCGTCCAACTGCTCGACGCGGAATTTGGCCCACTATCTACCGGCAAGATCGTCGAGCAAGCTCTGGTCATCGCGCCCGAGGCCGTGTTCGTGGGCCATTCCGGCTCGACGTCTGGGCATCCCGCCGCTATGGAGATCACTCGCGCGGTGCGCGCGGCCCTGCCGGAAGCCCGGATCGTCTATGGCGGGGTGTTCCCGACCTATCATTGGCGAGACATCCTGGCCGAAGAGCTCCAAATCGACGTCATCGTGCGCGGCGAGGGGGAGGAGACGGGTGTGCGCCTTGCGCGTGCCCTGGAGACAGGCTCTTCCCTCGAGGCAGTGCGGGGGATCGCCTACCGGAAAGGGGGCCTGCTCACCGCCACCCCGCCCGCCCCGTTGATTGGCGACCTGGATGCCTTTCGCGTTGGCTGGGAGCTGGCTGACCTCAACCGGTACAGCTACTGGGGAGACCGCCGCGCGGTCGTGGCTCAATTCTCGCGCGGCTGCCCGCATCAATGCAGCTATTGCGGCCAACGCGGATTTTGGACGCGTTGGAGACACCGGGATCCGGAACGGTTTGCCGCCGAGCTGGCCTGGCTGTACCGAGCCCACGGGGTTGAGGTGATCAACTTTGCTGACGAGGACCCCACCGCCTCACGCCCGGCCTGGCGCGCTTTTCTGGAGGCCCTCATCGCCGAGGACGTGCCCCTGACCCTGGTTGGCTCGACCCGGGCAGATGACATCGTCCGCGACGCCGACATCTTGCATCTCTACAAGAAAGCCGGCGTCGCCCGCTTCCTTCTCGGCATAGAAAACTATGACGAGGAGACGCTGCGCAGGATTCGCAAAGATGGGGCGCCGGCTAAGGATCGCCAGGCCATCCAGTTGTTGCGCCAGCACGGTATTCTCTCGATGGCGACCTACGTGGTGGGGTTCGAGGAAGAGCACGATCGCGACTATTTGCACGGGTTGAAGCAGCTTCTCGCCTACGACCCCGATCAGATCCAGATGTTGTACGTGACCCCGCACCGCTGGACGCCGTATTTCCGCGAGGCGGCTGACAGGCGGGTAATCCAGGCGGATCAGCAGCGCTGGGATTACAAGCACCAGGTGCTCGCTACACGGCATGTGCCGTCGTGGCGGGTCCTGCTGTGGGTCAAGTTGATCGAGGCCGTCATGCAATTGCGCCCGCGCTCTTTGTGGCGCCTCTTTGCCCATCCCGAGCGCTCGATACGCGACGCCATACGGTGGTATTATCAGATCGGGCGGCGGGTATGGCCGTATGAGGTACGGAATTTTTTCTTTCGCGACCGCTATCAAACGGATGGCCCTACGCTTGCCGAGTTCTGGGGCGCAGCGCAGGATAAGGAAGGTGAGATCATGGAAGTAAGGACTGCTGCGAGGCGACAGGGAAGCTATGCTACCAAGAAAGTATCACCCGTAATGGGATAGGAGGGTTTTGTGGAAGCGAACCAGATCAGAAGGCGAGTCAATTACCTGCTCGTGTTCTTTATCCTCGCCCTTGTCATCAGCGGGGTGACGGCGGTGCCGCTCAAGTGGGAGATCGACATGGCGCGTCCAAAGTGTCTCACTTGTCTTCTGGTACACAGATGACACAGAATACACGATTTTACGTACAAGTCAAATTGATGTTTCTGGTCTAGCAAATGCGCGGCAGCATTTCGCCGGCCAGCACATCGACGACGCGCGTGCTGCCCAGGGCGGTTTGCATCAAAACCCGCTTGGGCGGGGCTTCTCTGACCTCGCCGATGATGACGGCCTCTTTACCATACTTGCTTGCCTGCATGGCGGCCAAGACTTGCCCGGCCTCTTCTCGTCCCACGATGGCGATCAGTTTGCCTTCGTTGGCCACGTAGAGCGGGTCAAAGCCGAGCATCTCGCAGGCCGCCGCGACAGCCGGGCGCACGGGAAGGTCGGTTTCATTGATGGTAATGTTTACACTGGACTGGCAGGCGATCTCGTTTAGGCTGGTGGCCAGCCCGCCACGGGTGGGGTCACGCAGCACGTGGATCTCGGCGCTGGCAGCCAGCATGGCCGCCACAAGGTGATTGAGCGGCGCCACGTCGCTGAGCACGTCCGCTTCCAGCCCCAGCTCGCCGCGCGCCGCCAAAACGGCGATGCCGTGATCGCCAAGCGGCCCTGACACGATCACCACGTCGCCGGGGTGGGCCTGCCGGCCGCCGATGTCTGTCCCCGGCCGCACCAGTCCAACCCCACTGGTCGTAATGTACAAGCCATCGGCCTTGCCTCTTTGCACCACCTTGGTGTCGCCAGCCACGATCTGCACGCCGGCTTCGGCCGTGGCGGCCTGCATCGAAGCGGCTACGCGCTCCAATAACGCCAGCTCAAGCCCCTCTTCCAGGACGAAAGCGGCCGTCAGGTACAGCGGGTCGGCGCCCATCATGGCTACGTCGTTGACGGTGCCACATACTGCCAGCCGGCCGATGTCACCGCCGGGGAAGAACAGCGGCCAAACTACGTGCGCGTCAGTGCTGATTGCCAGGCGCAGGCTGGGGTCGAAGGGGTGGGGCAGCACAACGCCAGCATCGTCGCCGGCCCGCAGTGTGGGGTTATCGAATGGAGGCAGGAACAGCCGGGCCACCAGGTCGTGGCTCATCTTGCCGCCACTGCCGTGCCCCATGACGATTTTGTCCTGGTGAGGCAGCGGCAGTGGGCAAACCGGGCCTTCAAAGTTGGGTTGCATATTCACGTAACCTCTCTTGCATAGCGATAGTACGCCGAGCACGTGCCTTCGCCAGACACCATGAGAGCACCTAGGGGGCGTTCGGGGCTGCACTGCACGCCAAAAGCAGGGCACTGGCGCGGGGTTTTCAGCCCCTGCAAGATCTCCCCGGCGATGCACAGGGACGACTCTTGAGACTGAATCTGACTAACCGGGAAGCGCAGCTCGGCGTCAAAAGCGGCCAGTTCGGGGCGCAGGCGCCAGCCGCTGGCCGGGATCAGGCCAATGCCGCGCCATTGGCGGTCACATTCTACGAACACCCGCTCGATCATGGCCTGCGCCGGGCGGTTGCCCTCGTAGCTGACCACGCGCGCATAAGCGTTTTCCGCCTCAAACCGGCCCTGCTCTAACTGCCGCACGGTCATCAAGATGCCATGCGCGATGTCTAGAGGCTCAAAGCCGGTGACCACGATGGGCGTTCGATAGCGGTCTGCAATGGGAGGGTACTCCCAATAGCCCATCACGGCGCACACGTGCCCGGCCGCCAGGAAACCCTGGACGCGCTTGTCAGGCGAGGCGAGGATGGCGTGCATGGCCGGTGGCACCCGCACGTGCGACACCAGCACACTGTAATTGGACAGCCCCAGCCTTCGCGCCTGCATCACGCTCATGGCGTTGGCGGGCGCAGTGGTTTCAAACCCAATCGCGAAAAAAACCACTTGCTTGTCGGGGTTCTGCTGGGCGATCTTGAGCGCGTCCAGCGGCGAGTAGACCGCACGCACATCGCCGCCGTTGGCGCGCACCGAAAAGAGGTCCTGGTGTGAGCCGGGCACGCGCAGCATGTCCCCATAAGATGTAAAGATCACCTCGGGCCGAGAGGCAATCGCCAGCGCCTTGTCGATCAATTCGAGTGAAGTCACGCACACCGGGCAGCCGGGGCCGTGCACAAGCTCGATCTGAGGCGGGAGCAATTGTTCGAGGCCGTGGCGCAAGATGGCGTGAGTCTGCCCGCCGCAGATTTCCATAATGACCCACGGGCGCGTGCAGGTGCGCTGGATTTCATGCAGCACGGAGCCTACCAGGTGAGCGTCGCGGTATTCGCTGAGGTGTTTCATAAGCCCAACTCCGACCCCAACGCTTGCATCTCGTGCAGCAGCTTGAGGGTCTCCTCGGCCTCGCTTGGACTGACCAGGTTGAGGGCAAAACCGACGTGGATGACGGCGTAATCGCCGATCACTGCCTCGGGCACGTATTCCAGGCAGGCTTCGCGCAGCGCGCCGCCAAAATCAACCTTGCCCATTTTGATGCCGCCGAACTCATAGATCTCGACGATTTTTCCCGGGACAGCTAAACACATAACACCCTCACGGATGGACTTTGCAGGCCGATAGCGGCTTGCCCCAAGGCGAGGCCGCCGTCGTTGGGCGGGACCTGGTGGTGTACGTAAACCGTAAAGCCGCCTTGCTCCAACAACTGCAAGCTCTTGCGCAGCAGCGTCACATTCTGCCAGACGCCCCCGCTCAACGCGACTTCTGATAGACCATAGGAAGCCCGCAGCAAGCTGCATACATTATACACCATGTTGGCCACTCCGTTGTGAAAGCGCGCCGCAATTTTCTCAATCGCAGTGGCGCTCCCCAGGTCGGACAAGATAGCTGCCAGCAGCGGTCGCGGGTCGATCGAGCCGTCCGGCTTTAGCTCGAACGGATAGAGCGCGCTTTCAGCCGGGTCGGCCAATGCTTCCAGTTCGATGGCGGCCTGGGCTTCGTAATTGACCTGTTGGCGTACCCCCACCAGGGCGGACACGGCGTCAAACAGGCGGCCCATGCTCGAGGTGAGCGGGGCGTTCAGGCGGCGCTCTAACTGGGCGAGCAAGACAGCGCGCTCTTGGGAGGAGAGGCCCGCCACGCAGGCCAGCTCGGGCTGCCACTCCAGGCCGGCCTGCCACAGATAGGCCAGCGCGGTCCGGCCCGGCTTGCGCACGGCCGCGTCTCCGCCGGGCAGGGGCGTGTAGGCCAGGTGATAAGGGCGCCGGTAGCCGGTGTAATCGGCTACCAGGAACTCGCCGCCCCAGATAGCGCCGTCGTCTCCGTAGCCGGTCCCGTCAAAAGCCACACCGATCACGGCCCGCTCGCCGGCCAGGCCGTTCTCGGCCATGCAGGCGGCCACGTGAGCGTGGTGGTGCTGCACCCCCACAACCGGGATACGCTCGCGTTCGGCCCGTTCCAGGGCATAGCGCGTCGCCAGGTAATCGGGGTGCAGGTCATAGACCAAGATCTGCGGCCGGACACGGAACAGGCGCTCAAAGTGAATCACCCCGTCTTCGAACGAGCGCAGGGTCTCATAGTTCTCCAGGTCGCCGATGTGGTGGCTGAGAAAGGCATAGCGATCACGGGTGATGCAAAAAGTGTTCTTTAGCTCGGCCCCGACGGCCAGCAGGGGCGGCGCCTTCCACGGCAGCCGCACCGGGAAAGGAGCGTAGCCACGCGAGCGCCGGAGGGGCAACAGGAGGGGGAGCTTGCTCCCTCCCCCTTGATGGGGGAGGTTAGGAGAGGGTGAATAGGGCGCGTGGAGCTTTTCCCCTCCCGTCACCCTCCCTTCGGTCGCCACGAGGGGAGGGGGAGTAGGGCATACCTCCGTTACTCTCATCACAGAGTCGTCGCAGCGCGTCTGGATTGGACGATCGTGCATCAGGAAGGCATCGGCCAGGGATGCCAGCCGGCGGCGAGCTTCGTCGTTGCGGGTGGCGATAGGCTCCTCGCTCAAGTTGCCGCTGGTCATGACCAGGATCAAAGGCCGGCCAGCGTGTCCCGTTAGAGAGCCTGGCGGGTGGGGCTTCTCTGAGAATAGCAAGTAGTGCAGCGGCGTGTACGGCAGCATCATGCCCAGCGTTTCCTGGCGGGGGGCGACTTGATCGATGGGTGACTCGGGTCGCTTTCCCAAGATGACGATGGGGCGCTCACGCGACTCGAGCAGCTCGCGCTCGGCTTGATTCAAAAAGCAGTGCTCGGCAGCGGCGGCGACGTCGGGCGCCATCAGGGCAAAGGGCTTGTCAACGCGCAGCTTGCGGCGCCTCAGCTCGACCACCGCGGCCGGGTTAGTCGCATCGCACGCCAGGTGGAATCCCCCCAGCCCCTTCACGGCCACAATCTTGCCCTCTCTCAGCAGCCATTGCGCCGCCTGGATGGCATCCTCCCCTGTTAAGGCCTGCCTGCTGCTTGACGGCTGTTCACGGCCCTCCAGCCACACGTGTGGTCCACAAACGGGGCAGGCGATGGGTTGGGCGTGGAAACGCCGCTCGAGCGGGTTGGTGTATTCCGCGTGGCACTCGGGGCACATCGGAAAGCCGGCCATGGTGGTCTTGGGACGATCGTAGGGGATGTCGTCAATAATGCTAAAGCGCGGCCCACAGTTGGTGCAATTGATGAACGGGTAGCGGTAGCGCCGGTCAGCCGGATCGAAAAGCTCGCGCAGGCAGTCAGGGCAGATGCTCACATCGGGAGAGATGGGCTGAAAGTCGTCTGGATGGGCTTGAGAGTGGACGATCTCAAAAGCTGTAAAGCCGCCGCCTTGGCATGCTTCGACTCGCAATTCGTCAATGCGCGCCAGGCTGGGCGTTTCCTCCTGCAAGGCGCGGGTAAAGCGCTCGAGAGCTTGAGGAGGCCCGTGGGCCTCGATGTCCACACCGGCCGACGTATTGCGCACCCAGCCTGTCAGCGCCAGGCGTGCGGCCAATCCGTACACAAAGGGCCGGAAACCGACCCCTTGTACGATACCAGAGATGTGGATGTGGAGGCCACGAGTTTCGGTCATACGCGAAACACCCGATGCGCCTTGTTGAGCTTGTTCAGTCGCCTGGTGGAATATATGGGGATAGTATCACCCTTTTTTCGCAAATTGATTCCAAAATCACCTCTAGGCGCAGAACTATAACAGCCCAAAGTGCCTGGTAATGTCCCTCGACAATTGAGATAAATCACGCGTTTAGTACAGCGCACTTAGCGCACGACGATCTGCGTGAAGGCGGTCTGCTGGTTGCCGTCCAGGTCCTCGACGATAAAGCCGACCACATACTCGCCCGCCGCGGCGTCCATCTCTTTCCACTGGAAAGACGCGTCGCCGAAGGTCAGCGTCTTGCCTTCTTGCGCAGCCGTCTGGATGATGTTCCCCTGTTGATCCAGGTCCAGCCATTGATCCAAGACGGTGAAGGTATCTCCTGCCTGGGGCGTGATCTCGCGCGGCGTGCTGGCGGCGCTGTCGCCATAGAACCC
>JAFGFO010000468.1 GCA_016931085.1 Thermoflexales bacterium | reverse complement strand
GGGGAGCTAAGTGGGGCGCCAGGCCGCAAAATGACGCCATTGTGGGGGATGTATGCCCGCAATGGCCTTTCGCTTCGAATGCCCCGTCCGGTCTTAAAGAACGAGAGGCGAATAATCTTCTTCGCCTCTCGTTCTCGATCCCGGCGCGAAGCGGGTAAAAGGCTTGCCGCTAGGGGATGAACGTCAAGCTCGCCAGCATGCCCTCGAACAATTCGAGCGTGTGCTCATTGCCCTGCCGCCGGTCCGGAAAGCCGCTGATGGGGTCAAGGAAGGTGAGGCGCAGGTCTGGATGGGACGAGCTTTCAAAACGGTAGCGGAACATGCTCAGCTCATCGCTGATCACGTCTTGTTCGCGGACGAGCGTCTTGCCGTTGACGGCGACGTTCTCACTCCTGGCAGCCGGCGTGTAGGCCTGCTGATAGTCCTGCAGCGTCCCCACGCTCACTTCCAGCGCAAAGGGAGCAATGCCGGGCGCGTTCGGGTCGGGTGGGCCGCCCTTGTTCATCTCGTCAGCCCAAGCCTGCGGCATGAACATGACAATCAGCTTCACGTTGGCCGGGCCAATCGGCGGCTGATCCGGCTCACTCCTGGCCTCTTTATACGTCCAGCCGTCTGGATAGTGGAGTTGAAAGCCGTACTCGTCGTTGGCATAGCTCTGCCAGCCGGGTGTGGCCTCCGAGGGAGTCGGCGCTCCGTCGACGGCTTGCACGTGGCTGCCGCTCTCGTCGGTGCGATATTCGTAACGCTGGCCGCCGCTTTCCAGGATCACGCGGTAGCCAGGTGTGATGACCTGGGCGCAGGCCTGGCCCGCCTGGTGAATTTCCAGGCAGCCGTCGCGCCACATCACTTGTTCGACGCTCGCCACCGTGACGGCCTCGAGACCGGCGTTCAAGCGCTGCGCCAGGGCTTGTCGAGCGCTGCGGACGGGCTGCGGCAGCTCGCCCGCGCTGGCCTGTTCTGCCTCGCACAAGACATCGCTCATCTTCCAAACGCCTGCCACCTGCTGCAAGGCGACCGTAAAGGCGTGCCCTTCAAAGCTAGTGTGCACGACCACGCGCGCCACATCGCCCGAAATGATGGCCTTGTCAAGGCTGATGCGCTCGGGAATATCTTGGGCGCACAAGAAGGGATCAAAGCCGCCCTTGTCGAAAGAGGCCACTATGCCATCCACCTTTTGCACCAATCCGAGGGTCAGGTGCTCGCTTGAGCGGTACGCGCCATCTACCAGCGGATTGCGCGGATTGGCGCGGTCGCCGCTATAATTCAGGTACCAGGCGTAAAAGCTCTCTACGATCATTTCAGGGTCGGATTTGGACGCGGTCTGAGGCGGGCGGCACACGATTTCGTCCAGCTTCCACTGCCCCTCCACCTGCGCCAGGTTGACCTGGAAGGAATGGCCCGAAAAGCTGGTGTTGAGGGTGAGGCTGGCGCTCGCGCCGGCCACGCTGGCGCGGCTGACGCTGATGTTCTGCGGGATGTCTTGGGCGCAGAGGATGGGATCGTAGCCGCCCTTGTCAAAGGAAGCCAGGGTTTGCTCGATGCTGGTCACCAGCCTGTCTGTCATGTAAGCGGTGCGCTTGTAAGCGCCATCCACCAACGGGTTGCGTCCCGCCGCCGGGCTGGCGTAGCGGATGTACCAGTTGTAAAACGCTTCGGTCACTTGCTCGGGGGATTTGCCGCTCGGGTCATCGATCCCAAGCGAGGGGGTGGAGGTGGGTGGCGCGGCCGCCTCGGACGGCGCGCTCGCGCAGCCGCTCGCCGCCAGGATCGATACGATGCTCAAAACAAGCAGCGAAAACCTTTTGATGTTCATGTGCTTTATCTCCTTTCATTTTGTGAATCATTTCGCCTGGCACTCGCGCAGGCTTGAGTATGGTTTCAGTATAAAGCCAAAACTCCCCCGGCGCACCAATCGCCGGGGGAGTTTGAAGATTGGCCCAAAGGAGAGTTTTTTACCTGGTCAGGTGACCAGCTTGTGCTTGAGCGCCAACGCCACGGCCTCGGTGCGGCCCGAGACGCCCAGCTTGGACAAGATGCTGCTGACGTGGAACTTGACCGTCGATTGGCTCACCACCAGCCGCCCGGCGATATCTGGGTTGCTCAAGCCCTCTACCATCAAAGCCAGCACCTCTTTTTCTCTTGACGTCAAATCGAAACCCGGCGCGGGCGGCTGCTGGGCGGCGCGAACCAGGACCTGGGCGGCTTCGGGCGCCAGCGTGGCCCGCCCGGCGCAGGCCTTGCGGATGGCATCGGCCAGTTCGTCGGCCGACACGTTCTTGAGCAAATAACTGATGGCGCCGGCCTGCAGCGCGCCCTGCACCAGGTCTTGTTCTTTAAAGCTGGTCAGCGCAATCACCTGGACGTGCGGGCACTGAGCCTTGATCTGTCGCGTGGCCGTCGCGCCATCCATGTCTGGCATGACCAGGTCCATCAGGACCACATCGGGCCTGGCCGCCTGGCATTGGCGAAGCGCTTCGCTGCCGCCAGATGCTTCGGCCACCAGCTCCAGGTCGTCAAAAGCGAGCAAGAAGGCCGACAGCCCGCTGCGCACGACGGCGTGATCGTCTACGAGCATCACACGGATAGCTTTTGAATCTGTCATGGTACCTCTCTTGCGTTGCAAGGTGAGAGGGGGTGACACGCTGACTTGGTGTCCCCGTGTCACCTTGCCCTTTCACCTACTCACTCCCATACAACACTCACCTGCGTCCCTTTGCCTGGCTCGCTCACGATCATCAACCTTGCTCCAACGGACTCGGCCCGCTCGCGCATGATGCTCACCCCCAGGTGGCCGGGCGGAACGCTGTCAGGGTCAAAGCCGCGCCCATCGTCCGTGATGGCCAGTTGCAACTGCCCGGCCTGGAAGCGCAGGTCCACTTTCGACCGGCTGGCTGCCGAGTGCCTGGCCATGTTGTTGAGCGCTTCTTGCGCGATGCGATACAGGGCTATTTTGACATCCGGCGGCAGCTCGGGCTCCTGGCCCTCTACGGTCAAGATCACGGGGATGCGCGCTCTTGCCGTGAGCGCTTCCGAAAGGTGCTTGAGCAAGTCACCCAAGGCGGCCTCGGTCAGCGTGGCGGGGCGCAGCTCGATGAGGAGAGTGCGCATCTCAGCCAGCGCCCCGCGCGTCAACTGGCGCAGCTCTTCCAAGCGGGGCCGGGCCTGGTCTGGGTGGCGTTCCCACAGGCGCGGCAGCACGTCGGCAATCAGGCTGGCCGAAAAGAGCGTCTGGCTGACGGCGTCGTGCAAGTCGCGCGCCAGTCGGTTGCGCTCGGCGGCCACAGCCGCTCCGGCCGCCTGCTGCGCCAGCGTTTGCTCGGCGCGCTGGCGCTGCTCGATCTCTTGGCGCAATTCGGCCGTGCGCTGCTGCACCTGCCGCTCCAGTTCGAGACTGCGCGCCCGCATGCTCGACACGCGCCATCCATAAGCCGCGGCCAGGCCGGCCACGACGGCCAACGCCGCCAACGCCTGGAACCAGCGCCTTTCCCACACCGGCGGCGTGACCGCCAGGCGAACGGCCATCCCTTGCTCGTTCCATAGGCCCTCATTGTTGGCGGCCTTGAGCCGAAAGACGTAATCGCCCCCGCGCAAGTTGGTATAGCTGGCATAGTGGCGCGTGCCGGCATAGACCCATTCCTGGTCAAAGCCCTCCAGCTTGTAGGCGTATTGATTTCTTTCCGGCGCGATAAAATCCAGCGCGGCAAACTCGAAGGCGATAAAGTTGTCGCGATAGGATAACGCCAGCCGCTCGCCATCGGCCAAATCAGTGCGAACGGTTTCGTTAAACTTTTTGAACGCCATGATGGCGACCGGCGGCGGGATGATATTCTCCTTGAGGTAGCGAGGGTAAAAAGCGTTAAAGCCATTGACGCCCCCAAAGAACAGCTCGCCACTCTTGGAGGCAAACGCGGCCGTGCCATTAAAGGTATTGGATTGCAAGCCGTTGCGGGCCGCGTAATGGCGCGAGTGGCCTGTGAGCGGGTCAAAGCGGGCCAGGCCGTTGCTCGTGCTCAGCCACAGGTAAGCGTTATCCGGCAAAATGGCGTAAATCCGGTCGCTGGGCAGGCCCTCGGCCGCGCCGTAATGCGAAAAAGCGCCGCCGGCCCGGTCCAGCTTGTCCAGCCCGCCGCCAATCGTCCCCACCCACAAGTGGCCGGCCTCGTCTTCCAAGATGGACACAACGCCATTGTAACTGATGCTGTGCGGGTCGGCGGGATCGTGCATAAAGCGGCTAAAGACGCCCGTGGCCTGGTCGAAATGGTTCAAGCCGCCGCTTTCGGTGCCGATCCACACATCACCCCGGCGGTCCACATAGATCGTCAAGACGGCGTCGTTGCTCAAGGTCTGGGCGTTGGCCGGGTCGTGCCGGTAACGGGTCACATGGCCTGTGGTTTTATCAAGCTTGTTGAGGCCCGCGCCATAGGTGCCAATCCACAGGTAACCGTCGAGGTCTTCCGCGATCGCCATGATCTGGTTGCCGCCCAGGCGTTGGGGATCGTTGGGATCAGGCTCGAAATGATCAAAGCTCCCGCCGGCGCGATCGAGGCGGTTCAAAACCCCGTCGTCCGTTCCGACCCACAACACGCCCGATCGATCGATCAAGAGGGCGCGGGCGCGATCGTCGCTCAAGCTGTGGGGGTCGGCGGGATCGTGCCGGTAGTGCGTCCACTTGCCTGTGGAACGATCCAGGTGATTCAGCCCACCGCCCAGCGTGCCCACCCACAAAGCGCCGCCGGCGTCTTCCTGGAGCGCCCAGACGTTATTGTGGCTCAGGCTGTTGGGGTTGCCAGGCTCGCGCTGATAGTGCCCGAATGTCTCGGCATTGGGATTGAGCTTGTTCAGCCCGCCGCCATACGTCCCCACCCACAGCACGCCAGAGCGGTCTTGAAAGATGGCGCGCACGGCATTGCTGCTCAGGCTGTGGGGGTTGAAATCCTGGTTCATGTAATGAACGAAAGTCGTGGCCGGCCCGGCCAGGATGCCCGGCTGCAGCTTGTTCAGGCCGCCGCTTTCGGTGCCAATCCACAACACGCCGTCCGGATCGAGATACAAGGTGTTGATTTCGTCGTTGCTCAGGCTGCCGGGGTCGGCGGGATCGTGCCGGTAATGCACAAAGCGCCCGGTCGAGCGGTCCAAGCTGTCCAGCCCGCCGTCGCTCGAACCGACCCACAGCGCGCCCGTCTTGTCTTCGACGATGGCCAGCACGTAATTGCCGCCCAGGCTAGCGGGGTCATCGGGATCGTTTCGATAGTTGCTAAACGTGCGCGTGGCACGGTCGAATTTGCTCAGGCCGCCATAAGTGCCCACCCACAACATCCCGCTGCTGTCCTGGCAAATCGCGCGCACCGTATCGTCGGCCAGGCTGGCTGGATCGTTGGGGTCGTGGCGGAAGGCCGTAAAGGCGCCGCTGGCCCGGTCAAAGCGGTTCAGCCCGCCGCCCTGGGTGCCAATCCACAAGACACCGTCCCCATCCTCGTAAATGGCCCGGACGCGATTGTGGCTCAGGCTGTTGGGATCGCCTGGCTGGTGGGTGTAATGCGTGAATGTGCCCGTGCGGGGATCGAAGCGGTTCAGCCCGCCGTGAAAGGTGCCTACCCAGATGACGCCGGCGCGGTCCTGGTACAGGGCCGTGATAAAGCTGTTGGACAGCGAGGTGGGGTCCTGATCTTGTCTGTAGACCGTAAAGCTGTAGCCATCGTAGCGGTTCAGCCCATCGCGCGTCCCGAACCACATATAGCCGGCGCTATCCTGGAGGATGGCCAGGACTGCGCCTTCGGACAGGCCCTCTTCCACCGAGATGCGCTCGAAGCGTATGGCATTGCCTTGCGCGCGGGCGCCAGACGGGTCAATCAGCCCGCCCAGCAGCGCCGCCAGGACTAGCGCTCGCCAGAGGATGAAACCTGATCGAGTCTTCATACAGCCATATTTTAACCTCGTTCAGGTTTTGAGGCAAGCACCACGGCCTTAGGGCATTCGAAGCGAAAGGCAATTGCGGGCATACATCCCCCACAATGGCGTCATTTTGCGGCCTGGCGCCCCACTTAGCTCCCCGAAAGCTTAGAGCTTTCGGGGAGCTTGCCCCACTTGAGCGATTTGCTACGAATGTCCCCTTATTGTCTTTCACCCAAACGCCAGGTGGTCGCCCTCCACGTCTACCCGCACCACGTCACCTTCGTGGAAGCGGCCATGCAGAATGGCAGCCGCCAGCCCGTCTTGCAGCTCGCGCTGGATGACGCGCTTGAGCGGGCGCGCGCCATAGACCGGGTCGTAGCCCTCGCGGGCCAGCCAAGCCTTGGCCTCCGGGCTCAGCTCGACAGCCAACCGCCGCTCGGCCAACAGCTTGTTCAGCCGCTCCAGTTGGATGTCCACGATCCCCACCAGGTGCTCGCGGCTCAGCCTGTGGAACACGACGATCTCGTCGACGCGGTTGAGGAACTCGGGCCGGAAGGTGGCGCGCAGGACGCTCAGCGCAAGCTTGCCGGCTTGCTCGTCGCTCAAGTCGCCGTTATCGCCCGTGTGCCAGGCCTCCCCGCCCACGTTGCTGGTCATGATGATGACGGTGTTCTTGAAATCCACAGTGCGGCCGTGCCCGTCGGTCAGCCGCCCGTCGTCCAGCACTTGCAGCAGGGCGTTGAACACCTCCGGATGCGCCTTTTCGATCTCGTCGAAGAGCACCACGCTGTAGGGCTTGCGGCGCACGGCCTCGGTCAACTGCCCGCCCTCGTCGTAACCCACGTAGCCGGGCGGCGCGCCGATCAAGCGGCTGACGGTGTGCTTTTCCTGGTACTCGCTCATGTCGATGCGAACGGTGGCCTGCTCGTCGTCGAACATGAACTCGGCCAGGGCCCGCGCCAGCTCGGTCTTACCCACGCCGGTCGGTCCCAGGAAGATAAAGCTGCCGGTGGGCCGGTTGGGGTCCTGCAGACCCGCGCGCGCGCGGCGCACGGCGTTGGAGATCACGCGGACGGCGTCGTCCTGGCCCACCACGCGCCGGTGCAGCCGGTCCTCCATGTGGATCAGCTTCTCCACCTCGCCTTCCAGCAGGCGATCGACCGGGACGCCGGTCCAGCGAGCCACGACGGTCGCCACGTCTTCGGCCTCGACCTCTTCCTTGAGCAGGCGCTGGCCGCCGTGCAGCTCGCGCAGGCGCGCTTCCTGCTCGAGCAGTTGGCCTTCCAGCTCGCGCAGCGTGCTGTACTTGAGCCGGGCGGCCGTTTCCAGGTCGGCCTGCCGCTCGGCCTGCTCGATGTTGGTCCTGGTCTGCTCGATCTTTTCCTTAACGGTGCGCATCCCAGCGATGGCCTCTTTTTCCGTCTGCCACTGGGCACGCAGCGCCTTGGACTGCTCGTTCAGATCGGCCAGCTCTTTTTCCAGCTTGCCCAGGCGTTCCTTGGAAGCCTTGTCCTTCTCTTTGCGCAGCGCCTCGCGCTCGATCTCGAGCTGCAAAATGCGCCGGTCGACCTCGTCCAACGCGGAGGGCTTGGAGTCGATCTCCATGCGCAGCCGCGAGGCGGCCTCGTCGACCAGGTCGATGGCCTTGTCCGGCAGGTAGCGGTCGCTGATGTAGCGATGGCTGAGTGTGGCGGCCGCGATCACGGCCGCGTCCTGGATGCGCACGCCGTGGTGGATCTCGTAGCGCTCCTTCAGCCCGCGCAGGATGCTGATCGTCTCCTCGACGCCTGGCTCGTCGATCAGCACCGGCTGGAAGCGGCGCTCCAGGGCGGCGTCCTTTTCGATGTGCTTGCGGTATTCGTCCAGCGTGGTGGCGCCGATCATGTGCAGCTCGCCGCGCGCCAGCATCGGCTTGAGCATATTGCTGGCATCCATAGCGCCCTCGGCGGCGCCGGCGCCGACCACGGTGTGCATCTCGTCCAGGAACATGACCACCCGCCCGTCGGATTCGGCGATCTCTTTGAGCACGGCCTTGAGCCGCTCTTCGAACTCGCCGCGGAACTTGGCGCCGGCCACCAGCGAGCCCATGTCCAGCGCCACGATGCGCTTGTTCTTCAGCCCCTCCGGCACGTCGCCGCGCACGATGCGCTGGGCCAGGCCCTCGGCGATGGCCGTCTTGCCCACGCCCGGGTCGCCGACCAGGGCC
>JAFGFO010000059.1 GCA_016931085.1 Thermoflexales bacterium | reverse complement strand
TAGGGCGGCTTTCTACGCCAAAGGCGTCCTGCGGATAGCCGCCGCGCCTGTGGCAGGTATGGAAACCTGCCCTACGGGTGTCTCTCCAACAAGCTCCTAGGAGCTTGTCGGAGAGAGCGTTTTGTAGGGCGGCTTTCTACGCCAAAGGCGTCCTGCGGATAGCCGCCGAGCTTGCGGCAGGTATGGAAACCTGCCCTACGGAGGTCTCTCCGACAGCTTGCTAGACCCTCAAGGTCTTCAAATTGCCTTTAGGGTCTAGTTCCCGCGCCTGGTCGAATTGTGGTATACTATGCGTAGCATAGGGTATGTGCCGCAGGGTATGTGCCGCGTAGGATAGGCACAGTATGCCATAGTATGCGTGAGGAGCATCACTGACGAGGGCAAGATGCCAGAAAATATCATTCCGCGCCTTCAAACTTTATCGCTCTTCGCCAACCTGAGCGAAGACGACCTCGAGTTCGTCGCCGAGATAGCCGGGCAAGAGCGCTTCAAGCCGGAAGGAATCATCTTTGAGCAAGACGATGAGAGCGACAAGTTCTATGTCATCGAGTCTGGCCAAATATTACTGAGCGTGCACGACGAGGCGGGCGCCGAGACCACTCTGACTCGAATGGGGCGAGACGAGTTCTTTGGCGAGAAAGGGCTGCTGAAAAAACAAGTGCGCAGTGCGACGGCCTCTGCCGTTGGCGAAGTGGCCGCATTTTCCTTCGTCGAAGGCCATTTCGAGGCCATGCTCCAACGCCTGCCGCGCGTTAAAGCGCACATCCTTGAAAAAAGCGGTGAGCGCATCGAGGGTGTGCAGCCGCACTTTTTCTGGGAATTGGACGATGAGACGACGCTCATGGTCACGCGCCGGCATTGGATCTCTGTGCTGCGTGTCGTCCCGACCGCCTTGTTGGCGGCGATTACGTGTGTCGCCTTGATCTTTGTCGCCTTCCTCTACATGGGTAAATGGGGACCGGTGAAGTGGATCGTCAGCGTCCCGGCTGTGGTGGCCTGGCTCTTGCTCCTGGTATGGTACTATATCGATTGGAGTAACGATTTTCTCATCGTCACCAGCCACCGCGTCGTCCATATCGAGCGGGTCGCCTTTTTGAGCGAGACGCGCACCGAGCTGCCCATGGAAGCCGTGCAGAACGTCGAACTGCAGCACGAGGGTCTGCTTGCCACCTGGTTTCACTTTGCTCACGTGCATATTTCAACCGCTGGCGGCGGTGTGCGCGGCATCACCTTTACCTACCTGCCCAATGCCAAGGCCGTCCAGCAGCAAATCGTCCAACAAAAAACAGAAGTAGAAGCTGAAAAGCGTGAAGAAAAACAGGCCGCCATTCGCTACGAGATCGAAAAGGCGACTCGCCCGCCTGGGTCGCCGTTGCCTAGCCTGCTCAAGTCCGTGCGTACCATCGGCTCGCCGATCCCGGCAATCGCCCCGCGCCTGTCTTTTTGGCGGCGACTGGGCCACATCTTCCAGGTGCGCATCGAAGAAGAAGGGAGGGTGATCTGGCGCAAGCACTGGCTCATTCTGATCCGGCAATTGGCATGGCCGATCATCACGATGGTCCTCGGCGTCGTGATGGCAGGCTTGTTCGCCCTGCTGCAGCCCTGGTTCGCTCGCACTTCATGGCCGGTCGGGCTTGAACCCATCGCGTGGCTGGTCATCGTCATTGGCATCGGCCGCTTTGTGTGGGAATGGGCCGACTGGGGCAACGACCAATATATCCTCACCTCAAACAATATTATCGACATCGAACGCTGGCCGTTCGGGCTGAGAGAAAGCCGGCGGGACGGCAATCTGGAAAACATCCAAGACATCCAGGTGCAACTGCCTACCATCTGGTCCAACCTGCTCAACGTCGGCAGCGTTCGCATCAAGACGGCGGCGACCGGCGGCGACTTTACCTTCGATTACGTCCTCGACCCGCGCGGCGTGCAGCGCGATATCTTCCACCAGTTGGCGCGCTATCGCCGCCAAAAAGAGCTGCGCGAACGCGAGCGCGAGTTCTCTACCATGGCGCAGTGGTTCTCGATTTACAGCCAGGTGACTGGCCAAACTGCACGCCAGCCCGAGCCGCCAGCCTAAGCCCAATAGATAGGAGAACTATGACACTGTTAGACATCATTGGCACAGATAATCCCATCTTGCGCCGCCCGGCCAAAAAGATCAAGCGGATCACGCCCCAGATTTCAGGCTTGATCGACGACATGGTAGAGACCATGCGCGACGCGCCGGGCCTGGGCCTGGCCGCGCCCCAGGTGGCACAGTCGGTGCGCCTGTTTGTGGCCGAGATCGAAGAGGACGCCGATACGCCCGGCAGCGGCAAGCTGTACGTGGTGATCAACCCGGAATACCTCTTCAAGTCAGACGAGATCGTGGCTGGCAACGAGGGCTGCTTGTCTGTCCCCGGTTACGCCGGCGAAGTCGATCGCCACGCCAGCGTCGTCGTCAAAGGCTTGGACCGGCACGGCCGCAAGATCAAGCTCAAAGTCGAAGGCTGGCTGGCGCGTGTTTTCCAGCACGAGATCGATCACCTGGACGGGGTCCTGTTCATCGACCGCATCGACGACCCGGCGAAAATCTGGCCGATCGAAGTGGGCACCGAAGAACAGGTGGAGATGCATGAGCGACGGACATAGGGCGATTGCAAGTCTTGAGCTGAGACCTGAAACCTGAAACCATGAGGCGCTTAATCGTCGGCATCAGCGGCGCCAGCGGGGCCATCTTGGGCATCCGGCTGTTGGAGGTCCTTCGACAGGCCGGGCTGGCCGAAACGCACCTGGTCATCAGCCCGGCCGCGCGTACAACGATCGCGCAGGAAAGCGACTGGGCGATCGCGGACGTGGAAGCGTTGGCTGACGCCGTCTACCCGCCGCACGACATAGGTGCGGCGATTGCCAGCGGCTCGTTCGTCACCTCCGGCATGGTCATCGTCCCTTGCTCGATCAAGCGTCTGAGCGCGGTGGCCCACTCCTACGACGCAGACCTGATGTCGCGCGCGGCTGACGTGACGCTCAAGGAAGGTCGCCCGCTGATCCTGGTCGTGCGCGAAGCTCCCCTGCATCCCGGTCACATCCACCTGATGGCCCAGGCGGCCGGCAGCGGGGCGGTCATCTTTCCTCCTGTTCCGGCCTTTTACACCCGACCCCGAACCCTCCAAGAGCTGATCGACAACATCGTCGGGCGTGTCCTGCTGCGGCTGGGCTTTGACAACACGCTGTACCAGGAGTGGCCGACTTGACCAAGCGGGCGGCAAGCGTTATAATCAGCACGCTAAAATCGAGTTTTAAGGAGCGCCGACCGTGAAACAATCGAACGAAGAGTACGAAGTCATCACCATCGTCGAAGGCCCCAAGCCCGAGTTCCGCCCGGCGGACGATCTGTGGGCCTGGTCGCTGCACGAGGATGTTCTCCCCCGCCAGGTGGCTTACTGCCAGATGCGCACACTCAACGGGCCGCGCCTGGTGGAACGCTGCCAAAGCGCCTGGCGCGAAGATCGCCCGGCCCAGTTGGACTTTCCCGACGAGATGGGCATGCGCCAGCAAGCCGACATCGTCGCGGCCCGCTGGACAGAAGTGGACGAAGGCCACATGCTTCATCTGTGGGTTCGCCTCCAGGCCGAGCAAGCTGAGAACGATCCCCTAGATTGGGGACCGGCAGCCTCGCCGCTCGTCTAATGCGCCGCTGGCATTGACCCAGGGCGTTGTATACATCGAGGAAAGCCTGTGGCGAATATCACCGTTGCCGCGGTCCAGATGGACCCCAAGATCGGGCAGGTGGGGGACAATCGCGCTATTATTCTTGATCTGCTCGATAAAGCTGTGGGGCTGGGCGCGCAATTGATCGTGTTCCCCGAAGCGGCCCTGTCCGGTTATTGTCTCGACACGCTGGACGAGGCACGGGCTGCCGCTGAGCCGGTGCCTGGGCCGTCTGTGCAGGCTTTTGCTCAAGCTTGCCGGGCAAAAGGTGTCTATGCCGTCATAGGTATGCTTGAGGACGCCGGCGAGCGGCTCTATAACAGCGCTGTGCTTGTCGGGCCACATGGCTTGATTGGCTGCTACCGCAAATCGCACCTGCCTTTCCTGGGTGTGGATAGGCTGGCAGACCCAGGGGATAGTGGCCTGCAGGTCTATGACACGGAGTTGGGGCGCTTGGGCTTGCTCGTGTGTTACGATCTGCGCTTTCCAGAAGCCGCGCGCTGCCTGGCGCTGAACGGCGCAGACATCATTGCGCTGCCCACGAATTGGCCCGAAGGGGCCGAATCGGCGCCGGATTTCATCGCGCCTACTCGCGCCTTGGAAAACCGCGTCTTTGTGATAACGTGTGATCGCTGCGGCCACGAGCGCGGCTTTGACTTTATCGGCAAGAGCGTGATCCTGGATCCCGCCGGCGGCCGGCTGGCCCAAGCCGGCCTCGGTGAGGAAATCATCACGGCCACGTTCGACCCTGGCCTGGCACGCCAAAAACGACTGGTCATCCGCCCTGGCGAGTTTGAGCTGGACACCGTAGGCGGCCGGCGGCCAGAGCTGTACGCACGCCTGGTCTCGGGGGCAATTGACAGCCCGCGCGTGTGAGGGTATAATGGCATGTCATTTCCTAATGGCGCGCTATTTCTTGACGTATAGATTAACGAAAGGTGAAAGCTATGGACGAATTGGAACAAAAAACGACACCCAGCTCGATCGGGGAGCTGAAACCCAAGATGCTGGTCGAGGGCACGATCGTCAAGACTGAATTGTTTGGCGCATTGGTTGACATCGGCGTAGAACGGCCTGGCATGCTGCACATCTCGCAGATGAAAGCCGAAGGCCAGGATCGCGTCAGGCGCGTGGCCGACGCCTTCCAGGTTGGCAGCCAGGTCTCGGTTTGGGTCAAAGAAGTCGATCAAAGCAAGCAGATGGTCAACCTGACGATGCTCGAGCCGCTGCGCTACGATTGGGGGGATCTGAAAAAAGATCTCCAGGTAAGTGGCAAGGTCACCAGCGTGACTGACTTTGGCGCCTTTGTGGAATTTGGCGGGCCGCGCGAAGGCCTGATCCCGACCGGCCAACTCGCACGCGAGCGGATCAATAAGCCATCTGACGTGATCTCTGAAGGGGATGAGGTGACTGCCTACATTCTCAGCGTCGATAAAAAACGAGAACGAATCGGCTTGTCCAAACTCGAACCACCAGCTCTCCCCTGGGAGCAGGTGAAGAAGGGCCATACCTATCGAGGCAAGGTCACCCGCCTGGAACGCTTTGGCGCCTTTGTGGATATCGGCGCCGAACGCGATGGCTTGATTCACGTCAGCGAGCTGGCCAGCGGCTTCATCCAGGATCCATCCGAGCTCATCTCGGTTGGCGAAGAAATCGACGTCAAGGTTTTGGACGTCGACCAGCGCAGGCGGAAAATTCAACTCAGCATGAAGGAGGTCGCTCCTGTGGAGCAAGCCGAGGCTGAGGAAGAAGAAGAGGCGTTGCCGACCGCTATGGAACAGGCTTTCCAGTCCGCGCAGCAGGTCTCACCTAAAAAGACGAGCAGCCAGGCGCCTGAGCAAAAAGCCCAACAGCGCCAGACACAAATCGAAATTCTGCAGCGTACGCTTCAACAGCATCAGGCTCGCAAATAACCATTAGCTTTTCAAAAACCGAGTTTTTAAGGAAGAACTCGGTTTCTGAAAAGCTTCCCCAGGCAAAGCGCAGTGGGCCGGAAAAACGCTTCCGCTCGGCCCTCTTCGGCGGCGACGGGAGACGTGGGGCCAGGCCTGCCGGGCCACGCGACCCAGGCAAACGGACTACCATTCCTCTTCCTCGTCTTCGTCTTCCAAATCGTCTTCGTCCAACTCCTCCCAGTCTTCCTCGTCAAAGAGTTCTTCCTCCCATTCCTCTTCATCAGGCAGATCTTCGCTTTCTTCCTGGGTATACGTCAGACACCCCATCTCGGGGTCCAACTCGATCGAATCCGCGCTGCACAGCTTGGACTCTAGATGGATACAGTCGTTATAGTGGCACCGGATGCGGGCCATAACTCTCGCCTCCCTGTATTGGAATAAGGACACGGCGCCATTAAGAAATGGCGGCGCCATTCGGAAATGGCGGCGCCATTCGGAAATGGCGTACTACAGACAGCTCTCGATTTGTGCCGACAAAATACCACAGAACGGCCAAGCTGTCAAACAGGGCAATTCGAGACGGGAGCCACATTCGATGGCCTGGACGATAAACATATGAGCGCCCTCACCGATGACGGAAATCCCTTCGCGCCTTTCGTGCGCGAAGCGTTCGTGTTCTTCGTGGATTATTTTGGCCGCCGGGCAGCCAGGGACACGACGGCCAGGGCCAACCAGGTGATGATGCTCACCAGCAGGCCCAGTGTCCAAGACGACGGCTGGAAAGCCAAGCGTAGGCGGTGCACCCCTGGCTCAAGATACACGGCCCGCAGGACAAAGTCAGCCGGCAAGACCGCCACCGGGCGCTCGTCTACCCAGGCGCGCCAGCCAGGGTAATACACCTCGCTCAACACCAGGTAAGCCGGGACGGGCACGTTAGCTGACAGATGCATCTCGTTTGCGCTATAGCGCTCAATCGCCAGGTGCGCGTCGCCAGGCGGGAGGCTGCTGTCCAGCTCCACACCGTTCTCCACCACGACTGTGATGCTCGGATCGAAATCCGGCGCGTGGATGGCCTGCCAGGCCTGCCCTCCCCCCGAGACGACGACGCTGCTCCCCACCAGCCATGCGCGCGGCAAAGCTGCTGTGTTGAGATACACGTCCAGGCGGGGATCGTCCGCCATCACCGGCACAAAGCGCGCGTCGCCCGGCGGCTGTCCCTTGTCGGCCAACACGTACTTGACGTTCAAGGCATTGTAGAGCGGGCTGCCCCGCGAGCCCATTCCCCCCACGTAGGTCTGGTAAGCCGCCAGGCTGAGTGGGTTATAGATGCCCCCCACGTCGTACAGGCCGTGGAGCAAGGCCGCGTCAGGCTGCCACAGGCCAGAGGCGACCTCGATGCGAAAGAGATCGGCCTGCTCGCTCAAAAATGATACGATCTTGGGGTATTGGGAGCCTGAGGCCGGATCGTTCGGTTCGATGTCTACCGGCGAGCCGAGCGTGAAAAGGTCAAAGGCCAGCAGGGCTATCGCCAAGACGCTTACAGCGCGCGGCTTGAGCCACGCGCTGGCGCGCGCGAGCATCAACAGCGCGCTGGCCCCTACCAGGAGGATGGCCATGGCCAGGCCATTGAACACCGCCACGTTGCGCCCCAGCAGGCCGGTGTCCCCGCGTGACATGGTCACCATAAAATAGAGCAGCGGTAAGCCCATCCCTGCCAACCCGACACCCAACCAGGCCAGGCCGCGCGCGGCTGCCTGGAGCGCGCGGCGCGCGCGGCGGGAAAGCGCGCTCAGCCAGGCGTCCAAGGCCAGGCCGGCCAACAACGCCACGCTAAAATCGAACAGCAGCACGGCACGCGCCGGCGCGCGCATTTGGTTGAATCCAGGCACGAAACGATAGACCCAGCCGTGCAGCACGCTGTAGCCGCCCATAGCCAGGGCCAGGGCCGCCAGGGCCGCGATGGCCAAAAAGGCTGTTTCGCTTCCCTTGCGACGACGTCCCCCCAGCGCGCCCGCCAGCGGCGCCAAGGCTAATGGCAGGATGCCGATATACCCCACCTCGACCCGCTCCCAGGCAGGCAGTGCGCCCGCCCCACGTCCGAACAGGCCCGGCACGACCAGGCCCAACAAGGCCGCCGGCGGCAGCGAATAACGCGCCGCCTCGTCGTAGGCCAGGGCTGCCCGCCCCGTGTAACGCGCCATCTCGTAAGCCGGTATCAGCATAAGCGCGGCAAAGCCTAGCATCACGCCGCCGCTCAAGATGGCCACAAGCAGGGGGCGCAGCGCCCGCCCAAGCTTTCGACGGGGCAGAGCCGGCCCACCCTTAGCAAGCTCCAGCCCGGCCTGATAGAGCGCGTACCCTGCCAGCCACAGGCCGATCAACAGTGTGATCTGCATGTGCCCCGCCAGCGCCGCGATCCCCCACAACGCGCCGGCCGCCAACGCCCAACGATACGAGCCGCGCGGGCCACGCGCGCGCCTGAAGGCGGCAAATACCCATGGCAGCCAGGCCGCCACGGCGATGAGATTGGTGTTGCCAAAGTGGGTGACGAACAGGTCGGAAAACATGAACGCCAACGCTCCTCCCAACGCCGGCAGGCGGCGTGTGCTCATGTCACGCAGCAAGACGTAGGTCCCCACCCCGGCCCACCACACGTGCCAGACCGACAATAGCTCGACTGTCTCGTAGGTGAGGGTAGGGGCCAGGAGGAACACGAGCACATTGATCGGGTAAAACAGGCCGGACTGGTTGTCGGCGGCGAAGGGTGCGCCGGCGTACAGGTGGGGGTTCCACAACGGCAGCACACCCGCTTTCAGGCTGCGCGCGGCAAAGCTGTACATGGGCCACAAGAACGAGGCTATGTCGCCGCCGCCCGGCGGCATCCACGCGCCGTTGAAAAAGATTTGCCAGTAAAAGCCCAGACAGGCCAGGGCCAGGCCGCCAATCGCTGCTACGTCCAGGTGAAGCGCGCGCGGCCCGCCCCGCCAGCGGGCAAAGAGGAAAGCCGCCAGCCAGAGGATGGCCAGGATCACGAGTTGGGACCAGGAAAGAAGTATCAAGATCGTTTCAGGTTTCAGGTCTCAAGTGCTCAACCGGCGATGCTGTCATCTTCACCGGCGGTGATAAGGGAGATAGATAGACGCATAATGTAGCTGCGCGTTCTACCCTCATTCTCGCTCGGCGGGCACGATTTCCAGCGGCCCGACTTCCACCGCGTCTGACACGGGATTGCCAGCCTCGTCCACCACCGGCACGTTTTGAATGTCCGGATAGGTGTACATCCCCACCCGCATCGTGTACGTGCCGGGTGCGGCGTCCGGCGCGATGGGCACCTCGAACCAGGTCATAACGATATCCCCAACGCGCCAACTGCGCGCCGGGAAACCCACCCCATCAGCCTGTCCCACCCGCTTGCCCTCGGCGTCAACAAGATGGTTGAACCAATGATAGTCGGCGCCGGGCGGCGGTGGTGAGGTGACGCGCCAAAATATCCACCATTCAAACGTCTGCCCCGGGCGCAGCTCGTGCGAATCATCGGTACCTAGTAAATGCACGCCATTCGCCCAGCGCCCCATCTCCGGCACCTGAAATTCGCTCAGTTGGCTTTTGGCGATGCCTTGCCACTTGAATAATTCATATTCGCCCTCGCCGGGGCGCAGTGACAGGCGGATGACATCGGGTGTGCCAGCGCTGCCGCCCGGTGCATAGACCACGACGGCTGGGCCGTCTGGATACATACCTGCGCTGCGCCGGTCGACCACGCGCGGGTCAAAGGCCGGATCTACCAGCACGTCCCAGATGGACGCGATATTGTCGGCCTCCACGTTGTCGCCGTCGGCCATCACCACGATGCTGCCGCCCAGCTCGCGTGCTACTTGCTCGGCGCTCTTGACGGCGCGCAGCGTTTGACCCGCCGGCGTGCCATAGCCGCCCGGCGTGTCTCGCCCGACGACAAAGTGCGTGATTGCCAGGTAGTTGTACACTTGCGCAGCGGCGATCACGACCACCAGCGTCCCGCCCCACAACCCCACTCGCCAGGCCGGGCGACGCTCGGCCAGCCAGTCGATCAGCATCCCCACCAACACGAACGGCCATGGGTAAAGCAAGATCAAGTAATGGGGGTAGACCGGCGTGCTGTGCCACACGAACAACAGGATCGGGAAAACGACCCCCATGGCCACCAGGAAGCCGGCCCTGGCTGGTTTCGAGTCCCGCTGGCTGGCCGCGCGCCAACGGCGCACTGCCCACCACAATGCCCAGCCCCAAGCGGCTGTCACCAGCAGGCCCAAGCCGGTCAAAACTGGTCCCAGCGGCAGCGTGCTGTCCAAAAAATTGCGAAACTCTTGCGGGCCGGCCAGGCTGTGCAAGTCGTGGCCGGTGGTCATGATCCACGCCATCTGGAAGGCGGTCGCGTCCACCACGGCTTTGCGGTACAGCACCGTCTGAACGATGCGCGTCACGTTGGGAAAGGCGTGCGGCTGGCCGGTCATCATGTCCGGCGCGATGGTGATCGCGTCGAGATACAGAAACGGCCCCATGCTCAGCAAGCCGGCCGCTACCGTGGTCAGCAGCACCTTCCACGGCCACCTGCGCCACCAAAAGACGAGCACGTAAAAAGCGCTGAGGAACACCAACGTCAAGGCGCTGTAATGCAGTTGGATGCAGGCCGAAAGCGCCAGGGCGTGCACGACCAGCCACCACGGCTTTTTTTCGATAAAGGCCAGGTAAGCCGTCCACACGTAGGCGATGACGAACGGCCCCAGCAAGTCTTGCGCCCACAGCTTGCGGCTGTTGATGACTGCCCAGGGAGCGACGGCGAACAGGAGGGTCGCCATCCAGGCGGCGCGGGGGCCGGCTAGTTTGCGCGTAAAGGCGTAGGTCATGGCCACCGCCAGCACGTTGAACGCGGCCACAAAGCCGGTGGCCACCAGCGGGTTGGAGGAGAGCGCGTAGGGGATCGCCAGCAGCCACTCTGACAAGGCGCCGTTGTAGATGCCCACCGAAGAACCCAAGCCCCAGACAGGCACCTTGCCGTAGCGTACCATGTCCAGCGCCAGGCGCGAGATGTTGGCCTCGTCCAGCTTGTATTCGGTCCAGTCCAGGTGATAAAAGCGCAGAAAAGTTGCCAGCAGCAAGATGGCCAGCCACACAAGAAGCTGTACCAGTTTTTGTCTTCGTTTCACAAGCATAGAACGCATGAGCGACGCTCCTCAAAGACGAAAATAAGAATTTTTCACCGCAAAGGGCGCCAAGCCTTTTTTATTCTTCTTCGCGTTCTGCCCGTGTCCGCCGCTGCGCGGCGGCGGGCCGCTAGGCGTAGCGCCTTGGCGGTTATTTCCGAAATAGCGCATTGGTCGTCTCGATCAAGGTGCCGCGCAATCTGCCCCCCTCGACGCCCGCCTGTTCCATGCCGAGCAGCACGCCGCCGACGACGGGCGGGGCGTTCAGCCGCACCAGGCGCGCGCCAGGCGCGACCAACTGAATGCTGGCCAGCATGGTCTCGGCCAGCCGCTGGCTGCCTTTGAACATGCTGCCGATCATGACCACCTCGAACTCCAGGTCTTCAAAGCCCAATTGGCGGATGACGCCGACGGCCAGGCTGCCCAACTCGCGCCCGGCCCACTCGATCGCCTGGCGGGCCACCTCGTCTCCCTCGGCTGCCACCTTGAAAACGAGTGGGGCGTCGGCAGCCGTCAAAGCATAGCGTTCCAATGCCAGCCCCTCCAGCAGGTCGAGCGCGTCGCGAGCGCCGACCCGCTCGATCAGCGCCTCCGTCAGGCGCGTGGCCGGTCCGCGCCGCGTCCAGGCCATGGCGACGACCTGGATTGCCCGGCCTACCAGCTCGCTGGAGCCGCCATATTCGCCCATAAAAGGGCCGCAGCCCGTCATCTGGCCTTCGCGCCCCTGGCGGTCACGCCCCCAGCAGTTGTTGCTCGTGCCGGATACCACGGCCACGCCCCAGGCCTGGGTCGTCCCGGCCAGCAATCCAATCATGGTATCGTTGACGAATTCGTAGGGCACGGCCAGCTCCAGGGTCTGGATCGCGGCACGCGTTGGCTCTCGTTCCGACGGCCAGTCGTAACCGGCCACGCCCAGACCGGCCCCGGCCAACTGGTCCTTCGAGATGCCTGCCTGCCGGAGCGCATCGCCGGCAATCGCGTTCAGCGTCCTGATCAGGCCCTCGTACCCGACGACCTCGTGGTTGCCGGCCGGCCCCACACCCAGGCCCAGCGCGCGCCCGGCCTTGTCGGCCACCAGCGCGTGGCTTTTGGTGGCGCCAATGTCAATGCCTAAAAAATAGTCACTCATCACTTTCTCGGCTAGGCCCAAAATTGCGGCAGGTGCTCCCGGTTCGTTTCCAACATATCGTCCAAGACGGCCTGCACGCGCTCGGCCGAGGGGCCGAGAGGATGGGCCAGCAGCGCCTGGTAGGCCGCCGCTCGCTCGCCGTTGACGGCCGCCTCTGCCGTCAAGATTTCGTACGCCTTGACGTGCGCGATGAGGCCAAAGCAGGCCAGTGGGAGCGGCTCGGTTGGGATAGGGTGCACCCCTTGCTTGTCGAGGAGGCAGGGCATCTCCATCACCCAATCGGCCGGCCAGCCGGCCACCGCCCCCCCGTGCGGTGTGTTGACGACGTGCGTCTCGCCCAGGTCGTTATAGTGCGCGTTGAGCAGTTGGGTAGCGACGGTGGAATAATACGCGCCGCCGCGTTCTATCAAGTCCTGCGGCGGCTCCGAGCGATCCGGCTGGGCATATTGGGCCAGCAAGTCTTTTTCGAGCGCCATCACTTCCTCGGCACGCGACGGCGGCCATTTTGCCTGCTTGGCGACCATCTGGCCGGTGTAATAATAGTATTTCAGGTAATAGTTGGGCACCAGTTGAAGCGTCTTGATGGTCGCCAGGTCCCACTCCGGCTCGTCCGCCTCCTCAAGCTCAGCCAGGAAGCCTGCAAACACCTGTGGCCACAAATCCTGGCCATCCACGCTGAGACCCGAGTGCCACGAGAGGTGGTTCAGCCCCAGCGTCTTGAGCTCGACCTGCTGCGGGTCGAGCTTCAGCCCATGCCGCTTGTCCAATAGCTCGAGCATACCCATCTTGGCCGTGATGGGCACGTTGCACACGCCTACCGCCGTGACCTCGGGTGCGTAGCGGCTCAACGCCTCGGTGACCAGGCCGGCTGGATTGGTAAAGTTGACCAGCATTGCCCCCGGCGCCAGCTCGCGTATGTCCTGAGCCACTTTTAAAATGACCGGTATGGTGCGTAGCGCCTTGGCCATGCCGCCCACGCCGGTGGTTTCTTGTCCAACCAGCCCGTGCCGGCGGCCCAGGTACTCGTCCTCCCGCCGGGCAGCCATGCCGCCTACCCGTAACTGGGTGGTGACGTAACTGGCGCCGCGGATCGCCTCACGCTGGTCGGTGCTCAAGTGAACGCTAAAAGGTGCTCCCCGCGCCGCCACCATGCGCTGGGCAAATTTGCCCACGATGTTCAGGCGTTCCTGCGAGATGTCGACGAGCCACAACTCGGCCAGGGGGAACGTTCGCGTGCGCTCCAAGAAGCCACAAATCAATTCGGGGGTATAGCTCGAGCCTCCCCCTATCACAGCGACTTTCATATCAGCCTCGTTCAAATCGCAAATTGCCTTATTGCCCCACCCGTTCGACGCGGCGGAAAAATTCCTCAACGTGACTATGATACCATATTATCTGTGCTAGGCCAATTTTGCCAACCGCGCCGTGACATCCTGCGCAAAGCGCTCGATGAATTCTCGAACAAAAGCCGCTGGCGCTAACTCGGTCGCCTGGATCAGCGGCGTGAGCTCCATAGCGAAACTCAGCCCGGTGGCCATGTCCACGTCATGCGAAGCATAATAAGTTGCGTTGGCTCTCCGCCGGCCCATCGTTGCCAGGTCGTAGCGTTTCCCGCCGCCTATTTGCGAATCGAATATCCCCAGCAAAGCGGCCTGCAGGCTCTCGTGAGCGGAGCAATCAAACACCACCTTGTCGGCGTCAACCATCCAGTCCAGGTCGCGCCAGACTTCGCAGCCGTACAGGCGCTGCGGGCGCTGCCCGGCCGGCAGCGCCCGCAGCGCCTCGATCACACGGAGCGCCACGGCCACGTGGGTATCGTGCTTGTCGGCCAGGTTGTGGGTGTAGACTACCTCTGGCTGGGCGGCTTGTACAAGCAGGCGGATATCCTGCACGATCGTCTTGTTAGAGCTGTCCTTGACCGATGGGCTGGGATGGTCGAGCAGTACCTGGGCGGCGTACTCACCTACTATGGAGGCCTTCTTTTGCTCTTGGCGCCGGATCGCTTGCATGTCTTCGTCGCTATAAGCCTTGTACAAATCACTCCTGGGCGAGCGGCTGCCATTGGTGACGACCACCCCGCAAAAGCCCCTGTCATGATGCCGAAAGCACTTGAGGATGCCGTCGCAAGCCATGCCCTCGATGTCGTCGTGGTGAGCGGCGATGGCCATGTGGGTCGTCCGCGCCAGGGCTTGCGCAGCGGGCCGCCCGTCGGGCACAAAGATTTCGGCCGAGTCAAGCGCGAACTTCATAGGCTATTCCGATAGCCCCCGGTGCACCAATTCGTACAGGCGAGGGACTTGGGCTGCCAGCACCTTGGCCTGGCTGTGATTCTTGAGCTTGTCGCCGATGCCCCCGTATTCAAAGACCACGGCCCACGGCTTGGCCCACCCGTTATCGGCTCGAATATTGCCCAGCACCCACTCCAGCGTGGGCCAATCGGTGTCCGTCATGGGCCTGTGATCGCGCAGGTATTGGCCATCGTGCTCGAGGCCGGTCACATGCAGCTCGCGCAGGCGCTCGACGGGCAGTTGGGAGATATAGGCACGCTCGTCCATCTGGAGGCTCCTGGCGGCGATACGGGCGTGCCCGATGTCGAGCAAGAAGCCGCACCCGCTCTCGCACACGACACGGCGGATCGTCTTGACCTCGACGGCCGTGCGCAGGACGGCGCTGTCGGGATCCGGGTAGGGGATGTTCTCCACAATCACTCGCTCTGGTCCGAAGCGCTCGACGACCAGCTTCACGTCGCAGATCATGCGCCGGGCGACCGTCTCGTCGTCAACATCGGCCGGGTCGTCCACGCCAAAATCTGCCACGCGCGGGTAGAGGTGGAGGTTGACGTAGGGGGTGCCGGTTTGGGCCAGGACATCTTCGACGTGTTTCCAATCGACCGTCTCGAGCGCGCCGGAGCCAGCCCGGAAGCCAAAGTGAACGTACAGGGGGTGTTGGGCACCGGCCTCCGCAATCACGTCGGGCCAATCGGGGCACTTGAACGCATCGAGCGCGATCGCGCCATCGCGCAGCAGCACGGCGGCTTGCAGCGAATAGTTGACAGCCAGTTTCATGTGAGATTAAAGCAGAGCTTCCAGGTCTTGGGGCGAAAGGCTGGTGGGGCGTGGCGCGGCTTTAGCCGGTATCCACTCGCGCGTGCCCGCGTCTTCCAGCTTGCTCAGGATGACGGCCGTCAGGTGCGCCAGGACCGAGACGAGCTTGACGTCAACCTCGGTGAACTCTTGGTTCCCCTCTTTGTTGAGCAGCTCGATCGCGCCAATGGGTTTGCTGTGGTGGGCCACCGGCACGCACATGATAGAGCGGGTGAGAAAGCTGAATTCCTGGTCGATCTGGTCAAAAAAACGCCAGTCTTGGCGCGGGTTGTTGACGATCACCGGCTCGTTGTTGCTCAGAGCCCAGCCGACGATCCCCACGTCGCTTTTGATACGCAGGCCGATCAGGTGTTGCCCCAGCTCGCCGTGGACGGTGATAAAGACCAGCTCGCCGGTGGACGGATCCAGGTAGGTCACGGAACCATCCGCTGCGCCAATCGTCCTGCGGATAGTGTGCAAGCACCCGTCGATGGTGAGTAGATGGTCACGATCGGGCAGGTGCAGGCCTGTCCAGTACAGCTCGACCAGGGCATCGATATAGCGATGCAGGGTGTGAATTTGTTCTTGTTGCAGCTTGTTTTCTTTTTGCAGGCGGGCGCTTTCCTCTTGCAAGAAGCGTATGGCTGGTGTGCTCATAAGATTATCTCCTGTGCGCGACTGTTGGCTCGAGCCGGACGATTCGCTCAAACCTATATCTCGTGCTGCGCATATACTATGCGTAGCATAGTATACACCAGATTGGAAGAAACGGGAATTTCGCCTGCTAGGAGCCTGTCGGAGAGAGCGTTTTGTAGGGCGGCTTTCTACGCCAAAGGCGTCCTGCGGATAGCCGCCGCACCTGTGGCAGGT
>JAFGFO010000467.1 GCA_016931085.1 Thermoflexales bacterium | reverse complement strand
CTTTTCGATGGCGAAAGGCTTGCTGACGTGATCGACCGCTCCCCACTCTGGGCCGGTCTCTTTGGGCTGGATGACCGAGACGATGATGACGGGAATATCGGCCGTCTTGGCGTCGGCCTTGAGCCGGCGCAGCACTTCGATCCCCGTGATGTCCGGCAGCATCATGTCCAGCGTGACCAGGTCGATCGGGTTGCCGCGCGCCAGCCTCAGGGCTTCTTCGCCGCGAGTGGTCGTGAGCACCTTGAAGCCTTCGCGGCGCAGCGGCAGGGCGATCAGCTCGGCAATGTCCTCTTCATCCTCGACGACGAGAATGGTATGCGTCGGCTTGTCGGGTTCGGCCAGGGCGGCCCCATCGCCACTCGCCTTGGAGTGCAAAGGCAAGATAAAGGTAAAGGTGCTCCCCTCGCCCAGGGTGCTTTCAACCCATATCCGCCCGCCGTGCATTTCGACCAGCATCTTGGCCAGCGACAGGCCCAGGCCGGTGCCGCTGACGGCACTGACGGTGGGATGATTCACGCGGTAAAAGCGCTGAAAGATCTTGGCCTGGTCCTCAGGCGCTATGCCAATGCCCGTGTCGCTCACGTCCACCCGTATCGCTTCGTCAGAGCCCGACAACTTGAGCGTGACGTGTCCCTCCTCCGGCGTATAGCGACAGGCATTGCTGGCCAGGTTGCTCACGACCTGGGTCAGCCGGTTCTTGTCACCCAACACCAAGCCGATGTTGGATTGAACGTCGACGGTCAGGTCCAGGTGCTTCTGATCGCACATGGGGCGAACCATATCTGCCACATCCCGCACGATAGTCTCCAATTGGAGCGGGTGGGCGTTCAACTCCATCCGGCCACTCTCAACCCGGCTGATGTCGAGCAAATCGTTGATCAAGGTCACCAGGTTGTTGGCGTTTTTCTGGATGATTTTCAAAAAGTTGATTTGTTGGTCGTTGACCTGGCCGATGGCATGAGACAGCAGCAAATCACTGTAGCCTTTGATAGCCGTCAACGGCGTGCGAAGCTCGTGAGACACGTTCGAAACGAAATCCGTTTTGGCCCGCTCGGCCTCGACCTCGCGCGTGATATCGCGCAAGATGGTCACGATGCCCATGAACTCGCCCACTTCGGTCAATACCGGTGAGAGGTGAGCCTGGATGACTTTCATGCCAATCTCGATGATCGTTTCGGTAATGCCCTCGCCCGGTGCATACGAATAGGGATCGGCGTACAAGCGATCCAGGGCATCTTCCACCGTTACCCTTCCCCGCGAGGAAAAGACGCTAAACAGATCGCGAACATTGGTGCCAACGGCCGTCTTGCCCTCCAGGTGCAACAGGCGCACGGCAGCCTGGTTGATCATGATGGCCCGCCCGCCGACATCGTTGACAATGACCCCATCTGAAATAGAAGCCAGGACGGCTCGCTCGATCAGCGTGGCCGGTTCTGCGTAGTGGATACCCGGTTTCATCATCTCGTCCATACTATCCCCCTCAAGTTATCCAAGGGCACGAACGCTTCGCGACACCAAGCTTAGCTTTGAACCCGAGTGCCCTTCGTGGATAAAAAGGAAATCCCTATCAACTTGCATTACATTCGAGACCCATTCAGGCGGCAAATCTCGCGGACGATTTCAGCCGGCGGCAAGATCGCGTCTACGATTCCACGTTCGATAGCCAGCCTGGGCATCTCAAAGACAGCGCAGCTATCCTCATCTTGAGCGATAATGTGCCCTCCCGCTTTCCACAGCTTTTCCAAGCCATCGATCCCATCGTCTCCCATGCCGCTCAGCACGATTCCCAGGCCAGTCGGCCCGTAGGCGGCGGCGAGCGAATCGAACAAGCGGGTGGCTGAGGGGCGCTGGCCGCTGACCGGCTCTGACTGTTCGAGTTGGACGACGCCGCCAGGCGCGATGGTCAAGTGCCTCCCTTCGGCCGCGAGCACGACCTGGCTCGGCGCGAGCCGGTGCCCCTGCTCGGCAATCGCCACGTCTAATGCCGTCGTACCCCTCAACCAGTTAGCGAAGCCGTGTCCAAAGCCAGGCGTGACGCGTTGCAAGACCACGATCGGGACAGCCAGCTCAGCCGGCAGATCAGCCAGGATCTGGCGCAGCGTCCCAGGGCCGCCTGTAGAGGCCACCATAGCGATCAGCTCGACCGGGCCATCCAAGGGGCGATTGGCGAGCGGCAGGATCGGGCGCGCCTCACTGCTCGCAACCCCCTGCCCCGGCAAGATTGAAACGAGCTGCACGCCCGACATCATGCGGATCGTCCCCACCACCTGATCGCGCACAGCTTCAAAATCTTCTGGATCAAGCCCCTTGGGCTTTTCAACCACCGTCAAGGCGCCGGAGGCGACGGCGTTGAAAGCGATGTTCATGTCAGCGTCGTAAATGCTGGTCGCCAGCACCACGATGGGCGTAGGCCGGGTACTCATGATCTGCCTGGTCGCCTCCAATCCGTTCATGCGAGGCATGCGGATGTCCATCGTGATGACATCCGGGCGCAGGCTGGCCGCCAGGCTGACGGCCTCCTCTCCATCCCGGGCCTGCCCCACCACTTGAATGCCGCCCGCATCCTCGAGCATGGTGTTCAATATGGTGCGAATGAGCGGCGAGTCATCCACAATGAGCACGCGAATCGTCTCTTTCATAGTTCAACCTCAATGTCCCGGCTATTCGCAATCCCTGGTTAATCTCGAGCCATTCCATGCGTGCAGAGCTTCGATTTCAACAGGCTATTCCGATAGCCCAATATCCTCTATATCTAAGGAAGCCGATGAAGGAATCAGCCCCATTTGCCGCAACGTTTCCAAAAGAACGACGTTAGCGAATACATCTTTAGGAATATAGTCGACCGCACCGGTCTCCAAGCCCAGCATGATGGCTTCGGGTGTATCGTGGCGGGTGAACATAATGACCGGGATATCGGCCACGCCAGGCAGTTCCTTCAAGCACCGGCACACCTGGAAGCCATCGATGCCAGGCAATTGTATGTCAAGGATAATCAAATCGGGATACACCTGGGTGGCCAGGGCCAAGCCTGTCTCACCATCCGCAGCACAGACCACTTGTAATCCCTCTTCTTCCAAAAGCAGTTGCAATTGGAGCGCCTGGGTAGGGCTATCCTCAACCACCAGAACCGTCTTGCTGGAGGGATCAAGCATCTGAGCATCCCTCACACCAACCACTTGATGACCGTGACCTGTAATTCATCCGGAGGTCGCTCCTCGACCATCAACTCGTCCACCATCCAACGGGCTTCACCCAGCCGGCCCGCTTCAAGCGTGCACGGCAGGCCTATGCGGATACAAATCACTTGCACGCCAACACGAGCGTCGTCACGCTCGTGCACACAACTGATCTCGATCTGTCCCTGGTGCGTCCTCCCCAAGCCGATTGCGTGAGCCAGGGACGAAGCTGCCAGCGAGATGCGGGCCTGGTCACCCAAGTTCATGCCCAAGCCACGCGCCACATCCCGCACATACATGCGGGCTGTGATGACATCGACTTCACTCTTGACCGTCACGCTGTGTTCTTCATCCATTGCCGTTCCCTTTAGCCAAGTGCGTGGACTATTCGGCCATAAATACCCAAGCTCACAACACACCCAACTGGCGCAGTGTTTCCAAGAGCACCTTCTCTGAAAAGGCATCCTTGGGGATAAAGTCAATCGCTCCCAAGCTAAAGCCCTGCAGGATCGCATCGATCCTGTCGGCGTAAGCGGTCAGCACCACGACCGGAATAGAGGCCGTCTGTGGATTGTCCTTCAACACCCGGCAAGCCTCCAGTCCACCCATGCCGGGCATCTCCAGATCGAGCACGATCGCGTCCGGTTGGTGCTGCTGGGCCATAGACACGCCGGTGCTCCCCTCCGCAGCACACAACACCCTAGCCCCTTCTTGCTCCAACAAGTCGCTTAGCACCAGGCGTTGAACCTGGCTATCCTCGATCACGAGAACGGTCTTGACTGTCCCATTAGCTTGAGCGCTTGCCATCAGGCACCTCCTTCTTAATAATGCCTTGTCGAGACCCCAGGCGATCTGCAGGATCGCCAGCCTTGGGGTCTAGGGGAATTTCGACGTAAAACACGCTGCCCCCTTCGGGATTGTCCTCCACCCACACCCGACCGGCGTGCAGTTCCACAATGCGCTTCACGATGGCCAATCCCAAGCCGGAGCCTTTCACGCCGGTCTTGTCCGCCCGTTGGAAGCGTGTGAACACCCTGGTTTTATCCTCGGCGGCTATACCGTAGCCCCAATCCTTGACGTAGAACCACACGCACCCATTCTGAGCGCCAGTCGTTCCGCTCTGGCCAGCCGGGGCATCTGGAGAAGCCGGCAAAGCCAGGATATTAATTTCTACCCGCCTCCCATCAGGCGAGTATTTGATCGCGTTGCTCAGTAGGTTGGACAAGACCGCCTCTAGCATCGGATTGGCCAGCACATAATAATCCCCCTGGGGCAGATAGTCCAAGCTCAAGCCTTTCTTGTCCAACAGGGGCCCCAGGTTGTCGATGACGGTCCTGAACATGCGGTCCAGGTTGAGTCCCTCGCGATCCAGTTTATCCACGCTTTCCAGCTTGGCATACATGCTGGCGTCTTCGATCATTTCCATGATCTTGTCCGCGCTGCTCATAATCCTGGACACGATTCTTTGCTGACCGGCGTCACCTAGATCGGCCAGCAGCAGCTTGGCAAAATCTCGAATCACATTGGCCGGGTTAAGCAGATCGTGACGCAAAATGTCTGTAAAAAGGTCCTTGAGCCGATTGGCCTCCCTAAGCTCGTGCATATAGTGTTTCAATTCTGCATTGGAGCGCCTCAACTTATCCACGAGGACCGCGTCCGACTGCGCGTCGACTGACTCGCCAACTGACGCGACAGTCACACAGTAACCCATGTCTGCCAGTCTATCCCGGATAGACTGGGCTAGAACGGGATCCTCTTCAATCACCACAATTTTTGTCTTTGCCATTATCTGCCCCCTGCGCTAGGGACCATGTTCTAGCACGTTTTACGTTCCACGTCTCATATCAGTTGTTCGATCGTATCCAACAAGTTATGTTGGTCAAAGCTGCTCTTGATGATATACGCATCGGCGCCCACCTCAATGCCGCGTGCCTTGTCCTCAGGCGAGTCGAGCGATGTCACGAGGATGACCGGCACACCGGCCGTGCGTGCGTCACTCTTGAGCCGTTCCGTCAGTCCAAAACCATCCAGGCGTGGCATCGCGACGTCCGAAACGACCAAGTCGGGTAACCCGCCGGCCGCGATAGCGCTTAGCGCCTCTTGGCCATCGGTTGCCAACTGAACGAGGTACCCAGCCGCCTCCAGGATATTCTTTTCCAGCGTGCGAGTCGTGATCGAATCGTCGACAACCAAGATCCTGGATTTTTGATGCTCCGCACGGAGCTCGGATTTCGCCAAAGCAGCTTGTTCCTCTGGAACAGGCTGCCAATCCATCACGCTGCGCGGCCTGCCACTATCCGCCATCTTTTGGACCAACTTGGCCAGTTCCAACGCGCTGAGAATCAAGAGCACCTCGCCGTTGCCCAAAATACTGGCGCCGGCAATCCCTCCCACGTGCGACAACTGCCGGCCCAGCCCCTTGATCACAATCTCTTGTTCACCGGCCAGTTCATCCACGGCAAAGGCCATGGGGCGATCGGCACCGATGATCACCACTGGGAAGGTGAACGCCTCATCAATGACTCGCTTCGTGCGCGGCAAACCCAACACATCGCTCAACAGCATCAGGGTCAGCGCTCGCCCATCGTAACGCAGAGTATCGTAGCCTCCCAAGGAGACAATGTCTACGGGCCGGACGTACTCGATGCGCTGGATCACGGTGAGCGGGATGGCAAACTGTTGGCCCGAGACGCGTATCATCAAGCCACGCGAACTGGTCAACGCCAGCGGCAGCCTGAGCGTGAAGGTCGTGCTCTTCCCGGCCACCCAGTCGATGCTGAGCTGCCCCTGCAGCGACTCTACATTGCGGCGCACGACATCCAGCCCTACCCCTCGCCCCGACACATCCGTAATGATCGGACTGGTGGAAAAGCCAGAGGCAAAGATCAACTCGACCAACTCGGATTCGGTGAGCGTCTGAGCGTCCAGCACACCCCTCCGCACCGCCACCCGGCGGATGGCTTCGACGTCTAGCCCGGCGCCATCGTCTGAAACGCGGATAATGACTTCCTTGCCCAACTGCTCGGCAGCCAGCTTGAGCTTGCCGGCGCGCGCCTTGCCAGCCGCCACACGCTTAGCCGGCGCTTCGAGGCCATGATCGAGCGCGTTGCGCAACAGGTGGATCAAGGGATCCTTGATCTCTTCCAACACGCGCTTGTCCAGCTCGACCTCGCCGCCTTCGACTTCCAACACAGCCTCCTTGCCGGCGGATTGGGCCAGGTCACGCACCATGCGGCCAAAGGTGCCAGTGATCGTTGCCAACGGCAGCATCCGCACACGCTTGACTTCTTCCTCCAGGCCGTCAATCACCAGCGCCATTTGCATTGTGTCGCCGGCATATTCCCGCATCAGGCTATTCATGCGAGTTGCCATGTCACGCAGCTTTTCCTGGCTGACGTCCACGTAATTCAACAACTGCAACAGTTCCTGGTTATGACGCGCCTGCTTGGCCCGTTCGGCCGTCCGGCTCAACTTGCGAGGCACACTGTGGCCATCACCAGCCTTGTTACGAACGAGCTGATCCTGTTTTTCGACCAGCTTGCCTTGCATATCGACCGACGCCACCGCATTCATATCGCGCGCATAGCGAGCCAGCCGGCTGTACGTGCTGCGCACAGCCAGCCACTCTTTTTGCCAGGCGGCCATCAATTCCTGGGCTTCGCGCACCTGGGCCAGGCGCTGCTCAGCGTGGATCTTGGTGACAAGCAATTCGCTCAACTGGGCCATCAGGGCATCCAACTTGCTCACGCTGACGCGGATCGTTTCGTCGGCGAGAGCAGGCACCTGGGGGCGGGTAACCGCCCGATCTTCTGGGCTTGCGGATGGCGTTGCGACTGGCTGCGAGGTGACGGGCAGTCTCTCCTCTGCCGGCCAGGTCACCGCTGGCTGGTGATCAGTCCGAGCCTCACCGCCGACAACAGGCGCCGGCGGCGGTGAGGCGAGTGTTTTCTCACCGACTGCTTTCGCGGCTTCCCTCGCATCCCGGGCTGCCTGGCTTCTAAACGGATCCAAGTCGGCCAGGGCTTTTAAAGCTTGCGCAGGCGGCGTGGTCCCGCCAGACTCGTAAACCGACTGCACCAGTTGGATCGTGTCAAGCGCCCGGTAACACGCGTTAAAAAGTTCTGGTTCCAGCTCGATCGCGTCTTTTTGCATCGCGCCCAGCACGTCTTCGAGCGCGTGCGCCAGTTGCTCGACCGCGCTCACGCCCACAGCGCGGGCCGCGCCCTTGAGACTATGTGCCGCGCGAAAGACATCGCGCAGCAGCTCCTGGCGCTGCTCGCCCGTGATCTTGCGCTGCTCCAAGGTCAACAAGCCATCCGTCATGGTCTGGACACGCTCGGCCAGCTCAGCACGAAAGCTGCTCAACAATTGCTCGCGAATTTTGGCACTCAGGGACATAATACCCTCTCACACCGTGTGTGCTCTACCATCATACGCCTTCTGCGTAAACGCTGGGTAACAATCACGTGTCATATTCATTACAGCCGACATAGGCACAACACACTTTAAGCGCATTGTACCTGTCCTTACAGTTTGTACTGCTCGACGATCTCTGCCATGCGGCGGGCCAGCTCGTTCAGGTCATAGGCGGCCTTCTCGGCCTGGCGCGTGCTCGACAAGCTCTGCACCGTGGCCTGGTTGATGCTCTGCATCGCCATCGCAATCTGCCCGATGCCTCCCGCCTGCTGCTGCCCGCCCGCCACCATCTGCGCCGCCGCCTGCGCCGACTCG
>JAFGFO010000466.1 GCA_016931085.1 Thermoflexales bacterium | reverse complement strand
GCAGGCTAACGCGCCTCGGCGCGTTTTGGGTATCAGCCTGCGAATTCATTCGCAGGCACAGGCGCATTGGCGCGCAAAGACGTGACGACCACCCCGAGTCTAGGCCCGCACGAAGCGCGCGCGCAGTACCCGGCGCGTGAGGGGGGTCAGGCGCGCCTCGTGCGAGGCGCACACGCCACATACCCAAACGACGCGCGAGCCAGACACCAGCAGAGGCACGTGCGCTCGCCAGGCTTGGGGGACCTTGGCGTGGATAAAGACGTCGCGCAGCGCCTTGGTGTGGCCCCCCATGCCCAGCGGCGCCAGGCGATCGCCCGGCCGGCGCGTGCGCAGCACCAGCGGGGACTCGAGCGCGTCCGCGTCCAGGTAGGCCTCCCAAGGGGAGGCGGTTTCAGGTTTCAGGGTTTCAGGTTCCAGGTAGTCGAGCTCGATGGCCCACGGCGAGCCAGGCAGGGGGATGTGCGTGCCACTAGGAAGTGGCGTCCCAAGCTCGATGGCGCTGCCCGGCTCCAGGTAGGGCTGGTCGGGTAGGGGGGCGGTGTAACCCTCGCCGGCGATGAGCAAGCTGTCGTAGCCCACGCTCAGCATCAGGCCGGCCGGCAGCGTGGCCTGCTGGCCGGCCGGGCCGCGCGTGGCCACCTCCAACGCGTTTTGAACGTGGACGAAGTTGATGTTGCGCAGCGTGTGGCGCAGGCGGTGGATGGCCTCGCGCAGCGTCGAGCGCTGGAGCGCCAGCGGCAGCGCGCGCCAGGCGGACAAGTTGAAGGTGATGGCCTGCTCGGACTCGGCCTGGACGACTTGATCCCAGGCTTGTTCCAGCATGCCGTGCAACAGCTCGTAATCGGCGGCGATGACCGACGCGGTGCGGCACAACACCTCGCTCACGTCCGGGTTGTGGCTTTCCATCAAGGGCAGCAGCGTGTGGCGCAGCCAGTTGCGAAAATAGGTCGTGTCCAGGTTGGAACGGTCGAAACGCGGCTCCAGGTGGTGCTGCCGGCAGTAGGCCTCGATCTCCACTCGCCCGGTCCCCAGCAGCGGGCGAACCAGGCAGAGATTGCGGATCGCGGGTTGCGGATCGCGGATCGGGGAACACGAAGCGTTCAACCTTAAACCTGAAAGCTCCGTCTTTGGCAGCATGCCGCGCAGCCCGGCCAGGCCGCTGCCGCGCAGCAAGTGCATGAGGACGGACTCGGCCTGGTCGTCCGCGTTGTGCCCCACGGCGATGCGGCTTGCCCCCACCTGGGCGGCCAGCCGGGCCAGGAAGCCGTAGCGGCACTGGCGGGCGGCTTCCTCGATCGCCAGCTTGTCGCGCCGGGCGGCCGCTTGGACGTCACACGCCTCGACCGTGCACGGGATGCCCCATTCGTCCGCCAGCGCCTGGACGAAACGCGCGTCTCGGTCCGACTCGTCGCCGCGCAGTTGGTGGTTCATGTGTGCCGCGTGTAGGGTCCAGCCGCGATCGGGCGCTAACGCCCGCAGCGCGTGCAGCAGGCACAGGCTGTCCGGCCCACCCGAGACGCCCACCACGAGCGCCTCGCCGCGGGGCAGCAAGTCGTGCTCGTCTATATAGCGGCGGACCTTCCACACCAGCTCGTGTTGACCGTAGCCCATCTCGACCTCAATCTTGGCCCAGGCCATTTCTTAATGGCCCAAAACCATTTCTTAATGGTTCATTATACCCCAGCTTGGACGAGATGGGAATGGCGTGACCTCCCCGAAAGCTCCCAGCTTTCGGGGAGGTAAAAGGCGAAAACCCACTTGCACGTTTTGGCGTGTGAGTATAAAATAGAGATCATGGCTACTGATAGACCACCCAGGCGTAGAAAGCGCCGTTCTGGAATAAAGCCCTGGCAATGGGCCGTCGCCGCTGTCTTGGCAGTCTTGGTGTGTGGTGTGTTGGGTGTCCTGGCCTGGCTCGTCTCGTCGGGAGCGCCCGGCGGCGAGCTCGTCATCAGCACGATCGCCCCGCCTGAAGCGGCGGCCCAGGCGGGGACAGCCACTCCGGCACCTACTCAGAGGGCCGCGTCTCCCCCCACCTTCACGCCTCCGCCCTCGCCGCAGCCGACCAACACCCGCGTGGTGTCGCTCGAAGTGCTCAACCAGGCCAAGATCGAGCAGATCGAGCGAGAAGTGGTCAAGCTGCGCCAACTGGATCTGCGCACGCCCGTGCCGGCCACGTTCCTCACCCGCGCCGAGCTGGCCGGCTACATCCAGGCCGAGTACGAGGCTGAGGTCGACGAAGCGGCCCGGCAGTGGGCGTTGTACCAGGCCCTTGGTTTGGCCCAGCCTGGCGCGCGGCAGGACCAGGCGGCGCTCGTGGAGTGGGTCAGCGCCAACATCAACGGCTTTTACGATCCCGCCAGCAAGCAGATTTACGTCGTCAGCGACGTGGTGAACATGGGGGTTGAAGAGCGGGTGACGCTGGCCCACGAATATACCCACGCGCTCCAGGACCAGCATTTCGACCTGGCCGCTTACCGGGCCGGCATCCACACCAGCGACGAGCGGCTGGCCAAGATGGCGCTGGTCGAGGGCGATGCCACGGTCGTCATGGCGCTTTACATGTACGGCAATACGACGCGCGGCGAGTGGGATTACCTGGCCTACCGGGCCAGGTTCAACGACCGGGCGGTCATCACGGCGACCGGCGTGTCCACGCGCGTCAACCAGATCCTGTCCTTCCCGTACCAGCAGGGGGCTCAGTACGTGGTCACCTTGATGCAATTGGGCGGGATGTGGGGGGAAATCGATCCCGTCTACGACGACCCGCCGCTCACGAGCAACCAGGTGCTGCACCCCCTGTCGTTTACGCGCCTCAGGGGGGTCGAGTTGGCCATGCCTGAGCTGGCCCCGGCCCTGGGGCCGGACTGGTCGCCGCGGATCGTGACGGACACCCTGGGCGAGTTTATCACCAGCGTTCACCTGGACGAGTTCCTCCACGATCGCGAACGCGCCGCCCGGATTGCTGCGGATTGGGCCGGCGATGTCTTTACGTTGTGGGAGACGGGAGACGGCCGGCAAGCGTTTGCCTGGATTCTGAGCTGGGAAGACTCGGAGCGAGCCGGCGACTTTTTCGAGGCCTACGCGGAGCTGCTGCGCGCACGCCTTGGCCCCGATGCGGCCGTGGAACGCCCAAGCTCCAGGGAGCGCTGGTATTCAGGCAGTCTTGGCAGCGGCTTTGTCCAGATCGCGGGCGTTCGGACGCTCGTGGTGTGGGGGCCGGACAGGGCCACCGTCGAAGCGATGCTCGGCAGTCTGTCACCCTGAGAAGCCCCTATCCAAATATCTTGCCGCTTGAAATCAGGCGCGTAGTGGACGCTTCGAACTCGTCGTAGATCGCCTCGCTGAATTTTTTCGCGGCTTGCTCGGCGAGCGTGCAGCTCGACAGGCCCCCTTGATCTTGTTTCGCAAAGCGGTCCATGGCAGCGCGCGCCAGTTGCACAGTTCGAGTCACCGGCTATGTCAGTAACCAACACGAGATCGGATCTGCTGGAACGCCCCTACCGGGGTGAGCACCCTTTGCGCACGATCCTTTCCATGTACAAAGATGACCGAGGCATGCTGGCCTTGGCCATGGTCTTTTACATTATCAAGCACAGCCCGGCCTGGGTGATGCCGCTGCTCACGGCAAACGTCATCGATATTCTCTCCCAACCCGATGTACATAGCCTGTCTGAGCTGTGGATCAATGGCCTGGTGATGGTCCTGATGCTGGTGCAAAACCTGCCCACTCACTACATCTATGTACGTTCTATCAGCACAGCCATACGCAAGATGGAAGCCGAGCTGCGGGCGGCGCTCAGCCGGCAGTTGCAGAACTTGTCGTTCGGCTTTTACGCCCGCAGCAGCAGCGGCGCGCTGCAAGCCAAGCTGCTGCGCGATGTCGAGGTGATCGAACGCCTGGCCCGGATTCTGTTAGAGCAGGTGCCGGCGGCGTTGACCAATATGACCGCCGCGCTCATCATCACGGCCACTCGGGAACCACTCTTCCTGCTCTTTTTCCTGCTGACCGTGCCGACCGCGGCCCTGCTCATTCGCTCGCTGCGCTCCAGCCTGGCCCGGCGAAATGCCGCCTTCAGGCACGAAATCGAGGGCATGTCCTCTCGCATGGCCGAGATGATCCAACTGCTCCCCATCACGCGCGCCCACGGCATCGAAGACTATGAAATGGATCGAATCAGCCAAAAACTGGAGAGCGTTAGATCGGCCGGCATCCAGTTGGATTCGATCAATGCCATCTTTAATGCCTCGAGCTGGATCGTGTTTCGCTGCTTCGAGGTCGCGTGCTTGCTGACAGCCGCCTGGATGCGCTATACGGCTTTCTTGCCGATCAGCGTGGGTGACGTGGTGCTCTTTACCGGTTACTTTAGCGCGATCACGAACGCCGTGATGCAACTGGCCAATATGCTGCCCGAGATCAGCAAAGGCTTTGAATCGGTTCGCTCTGTGGGAGAGATCCTCGAGTGTCCGGATATCGAGCACAATGCCGGCAAGCGAGTCGTTCAGTCTGTAAGGGGATGTTTTGACTTTGAGCACGTAAGCTATAGCTATCCGGATGCCAAGCTGGCGACTGTCCACGACTTGTCATTGCACGTCGAGCCGGGCGAAACGATCGCCATTGTTGGCGCATCGGGCGCCGGCAAATCGACCTTGCTGAACCTCGTCATCGGCTTTTTGCGCCCCAGCTCGGGGCGTATCCTGCTTGACGGGCAGGACATGGGCGAACTCGACCTGCGCACGTACCGGCGCTTTCTTTCCGTCGTTTCGCAGGAGACGATCCTGTTCGATGGGACCGTCGAAGAGAATGTCGCCTATGGCAAATCGTCCGTGACCAAGGAGAGCCTGAAACAGGCACTGCACAGCGCTAACGCGCTCGAGTTCGTCGAGCAAATGCCGGACGGCCTGGATACCCTGGTCGGCGAGCGGGGAGCGCGTCTTTCGGGCGGGCAAAAACAGCGCCTCGCCATCGCGCGGGCCTTGATCCGCAATCCGCGTGTCTTGATCCTGGACGAGGCCACTTCAGCGCTGGATTCCGTGTCAGAGACGCAGGTCCAAGAAGCCTTGGAACGCTTGATGAAAGGACGCACCACGTTCGTGGTGGCGCATCGCCTGTCGACCGTGCGCAAGGCCAGCCGGATCGTCGTCTTGGAACAGGGGCGGATTGTCGAGACAGGCAGCCACGAGGAGCTGGTCGGGCGAGGCGGCGTATACGCCGAGCTGCACAAGCTGCAATACGCCGGCGAAAGCGCCTGAAACCTGAAACGTATCTTCTCAAAAAAGCGGGGGATGGAAGTCTGGCCCGAAGCCCGGCGGCCCCGAAATATTGAGATGATACCCTGAAACCATCTTGACCAGGAGGGAAGCGTTGAAAAGTCGTAAGGTTTTCATCTGGATAGTGCTTGGCTGGCTGCTCGTGTGGGGTGGGGGGAGTGCTGTAGGGGCGGCCCCAACGCCCCAAGCCGTGCCGTTTGGCCTGCCGTTTGCCGATCCCCCTGGCCCCTCGACGTGGTACCTGATCCAGGCCTATGGCAACACGGTGAGCGCCTACTACTGGCGCCACACGACCTATCGCGCCGGGCAGGGGCTGCACTTTGGCCTGGATTTCTCCGCTCCCTGCGGCACGCCGATCGTGGCGATTGGCGACGGCGTGGTCAGCAAGATCGACGCGGCCTATCACGGCTCGGCGCCGCACAACTTGATGATCGATCACCCCCAGGCCGGTTACGCCTCGTTTTACGGCCACTTGCTCGAGCCGGCCCCCCTGTACGTCGGCCAGCAGCTCAAGCGCGGCGAGCTGGTCGGCTTTACCGGCGACCCAGACCTCACCTGCCGCTCGCGCCCACACCTGCACCTGGAAATCCGCAGCCTGGATTATGCCCGCGCCTATAACCCCGTCCTCCTCATCGAGGCGGATTGGGACAGCCTGGCGTTGGTCTCTCCTCTCGGGAGAGGGTTCGCACGCGACCTGGCCAACCCGCGTCAGTGGCAGTACCTGGACGAGCAGCCCGAGGTGCAGTTCGGCGGGCCGCTGCTGAACGATTATCCCAAGCCCTGGCCGCCGGATTGGCCGGCGTGGTGACGAGTACAGAACTATGAACTACGAACGGCCCATGAGCTGGCTCACCCAGGCGGCATCCTCGTCGCTCATGAGAGGTGGGGGCGGGGGCTGCGTATAGTCCAGCAGGCGCTCGTAGCCGACCAGGTCGAAGCAGGCCTTGACGGCTGCCTGCAGGTCCAGGGGCACGTCGGGGTCGGGCGGCAGCAGGGGCACCGGCAAGCTAGGGAGGGGTTGGCGCAGGCTGATCGGCCATACCTGAGTGAAGGGGCGGCGCTGGTAGCGGCTGAGGAAAGCATAGTAGGCCGCCGGCGGCAGCTCGCCGGCCAACTCGATGCGCCGGCCTCCACGCAGCAAGTCCAACTCGAGCAAGTGTGTCTCTGTCCGCAGCAGCTCGTCGCGCCGCCGGAGGTACTCGTAGGCGCCGTCGCCGCGCTTGTTGACCGGCGACAGGATTTCGATCGCCGTCACCAGGCGGCGCTCGGCCACGTCGCGAATTTCCACCGTCAACAGGGGGATCTCTTCAATCATCGGGCTGGCCAGCTCCAGCGCCGGCTCGGCCACGGCGATGCCACCGGCCATTGGCGGTCGGCGAAGCGGGCCGGACGGCAGCGCCACCACGTGGACGTCGGGGTAGATGATGCGCTCCGGCGGCGGGCTAAAGATGCCCAGGCTGGGGCGGTCGAGGGCGTAGCGCTTGGCCAGCAGCGCGACATAGTTGGGCGACACCAACGGCAGCAGTTGTGCACGAATTTGGTTGGCAAGTGTCTCGTGAAACTCTTGCCATAGATCGCCTTCGAGATACGGATCCATGCCCGGAAATGGAGACGGCATCGTGACCTCCTTGCGTCTATTATACCACAAAAGCCTGGTCGAAATGTCGCTCACGCGTGCGGCGCGCCATCACTCGCGGCTGCCGCCAGTCTTCCGTCCAATCCCAGCTCGGCGGCGTGCTCTTGCATAGCCGCCAGCACGATGCCCACGTGCTCCCACAACTCCACGCCCAGTTCGGCCGCCCCCTGCTCGATTTCCTCCCGCTTGACGCCGGCGGCAAAGGCGCGGTCTTTCCACTTGTTTTTGACCGACTTGATCGTCACGTCGGCAATGTTTTTCGACGGGCGCACCAGCGCCACGGCGGTGACCAGGCCAGTCAGCTCGTCCACGGCGTACAACGCCTTGTCCATCAGCGTCTCGCGCGGGACGCCGGTGTATTCGCCGGCGTGCGACAGCACGCTGTGGATGACCTCTTCCGGCCAGCCGCGCTCGCGCAGAATCTTGCTGCCGGCCACCGGGTGGGACTCGACGTTCAGGTCGGGGTAGCGCTCGTAGTCGAAATCGTGCAGCAGGCCGACCGAGGCCCACAACTCTTCGTCCTGCTCGAAGCGGCGGGCGTAGGCGCGCATGGCGAATTCCACCGCCAGCATGTGCTTGCGCAGGTTCTCGTTTTGAGTGAATTCACACACCAGTTGCCAGGCTTGTTCTCGGCTCATGTGTTCTCCTTTTGCGCTCGAAATGAATCGCGAATGACTAGTCGAATTTCACGAAATTATACCATGACTCTGAAATAACTCTAATTTTACCGCAAAGGCGCGAAGGACGCTAAGAAAATTAAGGTGGGACCATTCGTCACAACTTAACGGTTCCATAATTTTGTCAAGAGCTGGATCATTGGTGATTACCCACATCTTACCGCAGAGCTTGCAGAGGGTGCAGCGAGTAGGTTGGGTTGAGTCTTCGAAACCCAACATTATGTCCTCGATGGAGGATGTTGGGTTTCGCTACGCTCAACCCAACCTACACCGAGTTCTGCGCGGCAACACCTGCATGGTTTCCCTGGTCTATTTTGGACATGGAGGTCATCACCCGTTGGATCAATATGCCAAATTTTGCAAATCTATGAACTCTTGAGCTATTGACACGCCTTGGCCTTTTATGTTACAATGAAGGCACACCCGGTGTTGAAACTAGAGACATGACCAGTAATGATCTCGATATTTATAGAGTTGGCGAAGCGGTGACGGGAGCCCCGTCCCGCTTCTTTGCCCTTGCACCAGCGTTGGGGCCGCCGGCGCGCCGCTAGATGCCGGCTTAGCCATGGTGCAGGGGGTATGGCGGCCCACTGCCCGTGGCTGGCAAATCTGGCATCCACATCCTTGCCTGGATCGTGGCAAGCCAGTCCAGACTAACAGGCCGTGGGCACACACCCACGGCTTTTTGCGTGGGCAGGCAGGTGCACGATGCAAGATTGGGGCGAGCGAATGGTCGATGCTTTGCACGACAGGCCGCCGTTGGCCGGAACGGGCCAGGTGGGTGAGCCGGCGCCGTATGCCGACATTCGCGTGGAACGGCGTGAAATCACCCGGCTGGTCTTTCGGGATGGCGAGCCAGAGCTGATCAGCTCGTGCGCCGACCATGGCGGCATGGCCCGCGCGTTGTGGCCAGGCTGCGGCTGGGGGATCGTGACCTTTACCCGCATGGATTTCAAGCGGCATCTACGCCGGGCTTGGAAAACGTCCCAGGCTTTGAGTGGGCAGCCGCTTCGGCTGGCGCCGGCTCAAGCGCTGAACGCGCGCGCTGAAGCGCGCCTGGTGCGCGATTTTCGCAGCGTGACGCTGGATGAAAAACAAGCCCTGCTGCGCCGTTACAGCGCGCAGTTGATGGGCGGTCACCCCAAGGTGTGCTCAGCCACAGTCACTTACCAGGACAGCTTTGCGCAGGTCTATTATGCCAACACCGAAGGCAGTTACCTTTACCAGGAGCGGCCGGTGATTGATTTGCACCTGGTGCTCGTCGTGCGCGACGGCGAGCAGGTGCAGCGTGTCGAAAGGCCGCTCGCCTTGGCGGCCGGTTTCGAGGCGGTCGAACAACGTGAAGACCTGGTGCAGTCGGCCTTGGAGCTGGCCACCGGCTTGTTGGCGGCCAAAGCTGTGAAGGGCGGGCGTTACCCGGTGGTGATGGACCCCGTCCTGACCGGCCTGTTCGTGCACGAGGCGTTTGGCCACCTGTCCGAGGCGGATTTCATCATGGCCAATCCAGCCGCCCAGGCGATGATGAGCCTGGGGCGGCGCTTGGGGCCGCCTGATCTCAACGTCGTGGACGATGGCAGTTTGCCCGGCCTGCGCGGCAGCCTGGCCTACGACGACGAGGGTGTGCCATCGCGCCGAACGTACTTGATCCGGGCCGGCCAGTTGGTCGGCCGCTTGCACAGCCGCGAGACGGCCGCCGCGCTGGACGAGCAGCCCACCGGCAATGCTCGCGCTACCAGCTATCGTCACCCGCCCCAGGTGCGCATGACCAACACCTGCATCGAGCCGGGCCGCGGCGGCGACCTGGCCGGCATGCTGGCCGGTGTCGATCTGGGGCTGTACGCCTGCGGCTGGCTGGGCGGGGAGACCACCTTGGGCGACTTTACGTTCACGGCCCAATACGCCAGGATGATCCGGCAGGGAGAGCTGGCCGAAGTGGTGCGCAATGTGACGTTCAGCGCGAATGTCTTCGAGACATTGGCCAACATCGACAGGATTGGCAGCGATTTTGCCTGGGACGAGGGTTCGGGCGATTGCGGCAAAGGTGAAGAAGGCCTGCCGGTGGGCGATGGCGGCCCGCACATTCGTGTCCAGGATGTTTTGGTTGGAGGGTAGAGCGGGTTGCTGTGCGAGCTGCGCCCAGGAAGCGGGCGGGCTGGCCCCAGCTCTTGAGTGGAGGTGTGCGATGAAGATACCAAGTCGAAATCCGGTCTCGAGCGAGTCGTGGCAGCGAGTGGTAGAAACAGTCTGCGTGGAATTCCAGGCCAATCGCTTGCGTTCCGTCCAGGTGCAAGAGTTCGAATCCCAGGCCGTGCGTGTCCTGTCGAATGGCCGCCTGGGACACGCCATCACGACCGAGGCCAGCGTCGACCAGGCGAGATTGCTTCAACGCGCCTCGTCGGCCGCGCGCTATGGACCGCCGATGCACATGGCCTTCCCTCCAACTCGCCTGGTGTCAGGCCCGGCCGACCCCAGGCTGTCGACCTTGTCCGCGTCCGACCTGGCCGCCTTGGGCGAGGAGATGACGGCCATCATCTGCCAGACCGACCCGCGCGTGATGGTCGAGCTCAAGCTTCGCTGCAGCCGCGAGCGTGCGCGCATCCACAATAGCGAGGGGGGGGCCACCTCGTCGCACTCGACTCGCTTGCTGGTCGACGCTTGGGTCGAACGGCACCAGGGTGACGAGGTGCTGGTCGTGTTCGACGCTTTTGGGAGCGCTCGCCTGGACGGCGGGCACCGTCGTTTCGCCGAACGCATTGCCCGCCGGCTGGCCTGGGCCAGGCAGGCCCGGCGAGTCAAGCCTGGCCGGCAGCCTCTCATCCTCTCGCCGGCGGCCGTGGCCGTGTTGATCCGCCCCCTGATCATGGCGCTTTCAGGCCGGCGCGCTCAAAGTGGCAGCAGCCCGCTGGCCGGCAAGTTGGGCCAGGCTCTGTTTGACCCGCGCCTGACGCTGGTGGACGACGGCACGCTGCGTGACCGGCCTGACGGTGGCCTGGTCGACCACGAGGGTGTGCCGACGCAGCGCACCGTCCTCATCCGCAACGGCGTGCTGGAGCGTTTTTACTATGACCTGCACACGGCCGCCCTGGCCGGCGTGCCCAGCACGGGCAATGGCCGGCGGGAGATGCTGACGCCACCTTGCCCGCTGCCCACCAACATCGTGTTGGAAGCGGGCCAAACGAGTTTGGATGACATGATCGCTTCAATGGGTGAGGGATTGCTGGTAGACCAGTTGATGGGGGCCGGCCCAGCCTCTGGGCTGCGTGGGTCATTCTCGCGCACTATCGCGTTGGGCTATCAAATCGAACAAGGCCGGGTCACAGCTTATGTCAAAGGCGCGGCCCTGGCCGGCAATTTGTACAAGCTGCTGAACAGCCTGGTAGCTATTGGCGACACACTCACCTGGTCCGGCAACGTGTGCCTCCCCTACTTGCAGGTGAGTGGCCTGAGCGTGACGGCCTGAGGCTTTCAAGCGCGCCGCTGCGGTGGGCGCGCTTACCAGATCTCCCACACGGATTCGCCGACCAGTATGCGCCTGATCTGGTCGGGAAAGCGGTCGACGTTCAGCGGCTTGCCGAGCAAGCTGTAAAAGCCGGCTTGCTTGAGCTTGGTCAGTTGGGCGGGCAAGAGCGAGGCGGTCAGGGCTACCACAGGCACCGTCGCCCAGGCCGGGACGGCACGTATCGCCTTCAAGAGCATAAAGCCATCCACCTGCGGCATACAGATATCGAGCAGGATCACGTCGATTCGCTGCGGGGAGTCACCTTGCTTCTGGATAAAGTCCAACGCGGCAACGCCGGAATCGAACGTGAGGCAATGCTGGATGCCGGCCAGCTCGAGCAGTTTGCGCTCGATTATGATGTTCCCGTAATCGTCTTCGACCAACACGGCGACCAAGTTGTCTGTCATAGCTCTGGTATACCACAAACGGTGGGCATTGTCAACTGTGCCACTTGGGGTTATAATGGGCTATCGGAATAGCCTTAGGAGAAACAATGGGCAAGCTCAAATACCTGAGCCCCGAGTGGACACGAGCGGCTCTCAAGCGCCTCCGGGAAGGACTCACGCCGGACAAGACGAAATATCTCACCACGTCTATGCTGATCATCTATGTGAACTGCCCGGATGGCCAAGACCGCGCGCTCTACTATAGATTGGTCGATGGCGTGGTAGATGAGATTGCCATCCAGGCCGGGGACTTGCCAGAGGCGGAATTCCGCATCAGCGCTGAGTACGAGACCCTGGCCAAAATCGCGCGCGCGCAGATGGACTCGCGGGCGGCCCTGCTCGCCGGCGAGTTGAGGCTGCGGGGCAGCCTGGTCAGAGCCTTGAGCTTGTCCGTGGTGGTGGACCGGATCAACGCGGTCCTGGCCACCATCCCCACAGAGTACTAGTGGGTCACTTGACATGCTGGTTTCCATTCT
>JAFGFO010000058.1 GCA_016931085.1 Thermoflexales bacterium | reverse complement strand
TGCCGCCGGCGCCATGATTTACGTCGTGATCGAGGAGCTGATCCCCGAGTCGCAGCGGGGCGAAAGCACCGACATCGCCACCCTGGGTGCGATGGGCGGTTTTGCCGTCATGATGATGTTGGACGTGGCCTTGGGCTAGGCCTCATGAGCTGGCCCTCACCGCGCTGCACAGCCGGCAGTCGTCGCGGCTGCACAGCAGGGCGGCCGGATCGATCCGCATCGTGTCCACGGCGGTGTCCACCAGCTCGCGCACCGGGATGCGCTGGATGGTGGCCTCCCCGAGGCCGGCCTGCTGCGTGATCCACGACAGGCGAGGCGCGATGGCGTCAAAGCCGCGCGAGCAGCCGGGGAATCCCTCCAGGCGATAGGCGCGATTTTCATCCACCGCCCAGCGGATAAACTGCTTGCGCCCGGCCTTTTTTTCGGCCAGGTGGAGGGTGACGTTGGCTGTGTGGCCGGCGCCGATCAGCAGCACGTCGCCGCCGTTGTCATACAACCAGGCCAGCGGCCCCCACGGCTCGGCCGCCGACTGCGCCGCGACGATGTCGGCGGCGTGTTGGCCCACCGCCGCGAACGACAGGACGGGGTGTGTGCTGCGCAGGGCCTGGGGATGCCGGCGCAGCGCCTCGGCGAACGGCCCGAGGCTTTCGTGCACGGGCAAATCGGCCTGGAAGAACTCGACGTGTGGGTTTTGGGCCTCGTCGCCGCCATAGTCCATGCCGTTATCCGGCGGGCCGTCTGGCGGCACGACCAGGCACTGGTAAGTAAAGGCCGGTGTCACGACTGTGCCGCACGAGGCCGTCAGCGCCCCCACCAGTGTCTCGACCCCGCCGCGCAGCTCGCCCAGGGCGGGCAGATTGGCGTGGACGATGGCCTTGCTGTCTGTTCCCAGGTCCAATTCACGCAGTCCGACGACGATGTCGCGGTAAGAGATCAGTCTACTCATAACGTTTGTCCATTTGAATGAGCCCGATGACGCCACTTCCTAATGGCGCACCATTTCCTAATGGTGTCATTGTAACACATCTTGGGCAAAATGGAAAAATTCCCCCAGGAAAGCAAGCCTCGTGGTAGACGCCGACATTTTGATTGACTATTTCAAGGGTTGGTAACCGTGAGCTGACTCAGCGCCAGCCCGGGCGGGCGGCGATTTTTGAGCATGTCGCCGGCCCGCTTGCCCCAGCCGAGCGGAAAGCCGTCCACCGTCACCAACACCCAACCCGGCAGCCCCGGTATGCGCAGCGATTCGCCGCGCAGGTAGGCCGCCAGGCGGGGGTCGTCCGGCGCCAGGGCGAGCGTCTGGCGCACGCCGGCAGCCGCCAGCCCCATCCCCAGCGCATGTCCTGGGACGAACACCTTGCCCTTCAGCGTGCCCACCCACCAACCCCAACGCACCACGCGCAAGCCGCTCAGCTCCGGCGTGCCGGGCGGCTGGAGATACAGCTCGGCCCCAGCTTGGGTCAAGAAACCGAGTTTCTGCCAGGAACCCGGTTTCTGCATATATTCGTCACAAAACGCCTGGAAGAGGCTTGCCGCCGGCGGATCGGCAGATCTGCCCCCTCCCCCTTGTAGGGGGAGGGCTGGGGTGAGGGTATAGGCAGCTTGGGCGGGATCGCCAAGGAACTTGCTCTTGAAAGAAGGGATCCCCTCTCTCCGCAGCCTGGCCACAAAGTGGCCTTCGCCAGGGCTGAGGTGTGGCCACAGGCGCACTGTTTTGATCAAGGCCGGGTTGCCGTCGCTTGTCCACTCCGGCCGCCCCGGCGCAAAGCCATCTGCCGGCTCGACGACTTCCAGATCAAAGCCGGCGTGATGCTGCAAGAAGCGCGCCACAACAGCCTCGTTTTCGTCTGGCTCGAAGGTGCACGTGCTGTAGACGACGAGCCCGCCGGGGCGGGCCAGTTGGGCCGCCGCGTTGAGGATGTCGGCCTGGCGCGCGGCGTCAGTCCTGACGCGGCCTGGCTGCCACTCGGCCCGTGCCGGCTTGCTCTTGCGGAACATGCCCTGCCCAGAGCAGGGGGCGTCCACCAGGACGCGGTCAAAGCCGCCGGGCCAGCGGGCCGCCAGGCGCTGCGGCGTCTCGTTGAGCACCACCGCGCACGTCACCCCGCAGCGTTCCAGGTTCATGGCCAGGGCGCGAGCGCGCCGGCCGTGCGTGTCGTTGGCGACGAGCAGGCCGCGATTGCCCATCAAGGCGGCGATGTGGGTGGACTTGCCGCCCGGCGCGGCGCACAGGTCGAGGACTGTTTCTCCAGGCTGCGGGTCCAGGATCTCGGCCGGCGCCATGGCTGACGGTTCTTGCAGATAATAGACGCCGGCGGCGTGATAGGGGTGCCGGGCCAAGTCCGCCTCAGTTCCTGGAGGCACCAGGTAGCCGCTCTCGCACCACGGCACCTTCTCCCAACTCGACACTTGCAGCTCACTCGCAATTCGCAATTCGCAATTCGCAATTCGGAGCCTATTCAGCCGCAAGCCGGCCCGCGCCGGCTGGGTGTAACTGGCCAAGAAGGCGGGGAATTCGTCACCCAGCAGCTCCGACATACGTTCCAAGAAGACAGGCGGCAAACCGTCCATGAAAATGGTCTCTAGCCTTCAGACCCTAAGGGTCTTCAAGACCCTCAGGGTCTAGAGCCAGGTTATCCGCGAACTCGTCCAGGAAATGTTCCGGGATGCGGATAGGCCGGCCCGTTTTCAAATCGACCCACACCCAACGTGTCCGCGCCTGGGCGAGCAGGCTCCCATCGCTTGGGCGGCGGATGGTGTAATGCCTGAGCGCGCTGGTGTGATGCGCATCTGAATACCACGTCGCAATTTCCAGCTCGTCTCCCAGCCTGGCCGGCCGCCGGTATTCGATCCGGTGCTGTCGCGCGACGGTCCCAAAGCCTTCTTCCATCATGCGCTGCATCGGCCAGCCATGCGTTGCGCACACCTGGATCCCCACGTCCTCGACGTAGGCCAGGTACATCGCGTTGTTCACGTGCCACATCATATCCACATCGCGCCAGCCCACCTGCCTGCGGATCGAGAAGACGTTGGGCGGCGGCGGGGGCGGTGAGGGGAAGCGCTCGCGCGGCCCCTCCTTTTCAGGCGTCCCTTCCGGCAGGAAGGCCAGCAGCATCTCTTTTGGCATTGCGGCCGGCCGCAGCGTCTTGGAATCCACGTAGACCCAGTCGGTCACTGCCCGCGCGGCCAACTGGCCTGTCTGCGTGTTGGTGAATTCGTACGCCCGCCGGGAATGAAATCGCCGCCAGTCCATGACCCAGGTCTTGAGCGCGACCTCGTCGCCATACTTGAGCGGCGCGAGATAGCCGATGTCTGTCTCGCGCACCAGCCACCAATGACCGATTCCCTCGTAGCGAGTATAGTCATACCCCACCGCTGCTGAGGCTGCAAAGGCCGCTTCCTGCATCCAACGCAGGTAGTTGATGTTGTTGAGATGCCCGTAGGCGTCACATTCGTAGTAACGCACCCGGAATTTTTCACAGTGAACGACGGCCATGAAATGCTCCTTGCTTTGCGATTGTTGCGCCTACATTATACCACAGGCACGAGTGCCCATCACCCTTGACATCGCCCCGTTGCGGTTTATAATAGGCACTTGTAGTCAAAGAGGCACTCGCATCGCGTGTTCCCTTGGGCAGCGCGTTCCAAGATTGTGAGCATTTTTACAAGGAAAAGAATAGATGATCACCTATCACATCATAGAAAGACCTGCCTTTGACGTCGTCGGCAAAAAGACTTGGATATCGGGCCAAGATAATGACTTGTTTGGCCGGTTTTGGATTCAATGTCAAAAGGAAGGCGTGTTCGAACTATTCGGACGGTTGAGCGGCAATCAAGCGGGGTTGCAGACAAGGAGCTCGGCGTTGGGGGTTTCCTGTGTGGAAGCGGACCCCGCCAACCGAGCCTTTTATTACATGATCGCGATTGAACAGCCAGATCAGTGCTCGGATGAATTAGAGGCTCACCATGTGCCGGCCTCTCAATGGGCCGTTTTTGAGTGTGTTGGCCCGGTGCCTGAAGCGATCGTGAAATCAGAGATCTATGCTTTTACCCAGTGGCTGCCGTCGTCAGGCTATGAGCATGCCAAGGCACCTGAAATGGAGGTGTATTTTCCAGGAAACGATGGAGCAAGCCCAGATAGTTATTGCGAGTTTTGGCTGCCAATAACCAAAAAACCGGGGATGGAATGACGAATATCGCTTGTTTTGCTCACTTGCTAACGGTATGAAACAAACAATAGGCTATGTCTCTCTGCTCGTGCGCGATTACGACGAAGCGATTGCATTTTATACACACAAGCTCCATTTCACATTGGTGGAGGACACAGATTTAGGTGACGGCAAGCGTTGGGTGCTGGTCGCCCCGCCGGGGTCGAGCGAAAGCCGTTTGCTATTGGCCAGGGCCGCCTCTCCCGATCAAGAGGCTCGCATCGGCAATCAGACGGGTGGGCGGGTCTTTCTCTTTCTGCATACCGACGACTTTTGGCGCGACTATCAGGGCATGAAAGCGCGCGGCGTCGTCTTCACCGAGGAGCCAAGGCTAGAGCCGTATGGGACGGTGGTCGTGTTTGAGGATCTGTATGGCAACAAGTGGGATTTGCTGGAATTGAAGGCTTGAACAAGGCTCGCCCCGACTTGCCGCGCTTGCCACTTGGGGGTATACTAGGCGTGCAGATAATCTGAGTCCACTGAAAAACAATGGAGCAAAACTTGCTTTGCTAGGAGCTTGTCGGAGAGAGCTCCGTAGGGCAGGTTTCCATACCTGCCGCAAGCCTGGCGGCTATCCGCAGGACGCCTTTGGCGTAGAAAGCCGCCCTACAAAATCG
>JAFGFO010000057.1 GCA_016931085.1 Thermoflexales bacterium | reverse complement strand
CGATTTTGTAGGGCGGCTTTCTACGCCAAAGGCGTCCTGCGGATAGCCGCCAGGCTTGCGGCAGGTATGGAAACCTGCCCTACGGAGGTCTCTCCGACAAGCTCCTAGGGAGAGTTGCCGATGGTCAGTAAATATCGGATCGCCAACGAAGTGGGTAAATACCTTGCCTTGATTGTCTTGGGCGTGGTGTTGGTCGTCATACTCTTTCCGATGGCCATCGTGATGATGAACGCCTTCAAGACCGAAGCCGAGTACCAGGCCAGTGGTCCCATGAGTCTGCCCCAAAGTCTAAACCTGGATATGCTGATCTATGTCTGGAGATCGACAAATTACACGAGGCTCTTGATTAACAGCTTGATCATCAGTCTATCGACAGCGGCGCTCGCCGTTGGAATATCATTGCTTAACGCATTTGCCCTGGGGATAGGCAAGTTCAGGGGAAAGACTTGGGCTCTTTTGTTCTTTATGATGGCGATGGCGTTGCCGCTCGAGTCGCTGGTCTATCCTTTGTACTATTTCTACAAGCTGATCGGGCTGTATGACAACAGCCTGGCGGTCATCCTGACGGCGACGGCGCTTTCCGCTTCTTTTGGGACCTACTTGATGACCTCGGTGTTGGGCGCATTTGACAGGGAGGTGCTTGAAGCGGCGATGATCGATGGCTGCAGCAAGCTGCAACTCTTGGGACGGATTGTCATGCCGCTCAGTATGCCAACCCTCTCGGTGCTCTTTGTGTTCTTCTTCATCGGGGAATGGAATGACTTTTTCCTGCCCTTGATCTTTCTTATCTCGAGCCGTAATTACACGGTCCCGGTTGCCATGGCCCTGGCCAGGGGAGAACGCAATGTCGTCATTACTCTTCAGAGTGCGGCCGCTTTACTTGGCATCCTCCCGTGTATCATTTTCTTCGTTCTCTTCCAAAGGACACTCACCAAGGGTGTTATGGCGGGGAGTATCAAATGAAAGGTATCAATGGAAAACATGCAAGCAGTTGACACAACAGGCACGACCTTACGACACCGGCGACCCACTATTGGCTTGCTCATCGAAACCGTTCACGACGCCTGGTCGAACAAGGTGTGGCTGTACGCCGCCGACGCGGCCCGGCAGCAGGGCGCCAACATGGTCTGCTTCCCGGCGCGCATCTTGTGCGACCCTCGCGGCGACGGCTTTTGGGGCCAGGCCAATATCCTTTACGAATTGATAAGCGCGGCCAGGCTGGATGGCCTCATCGCCATGCCAGCTTGCCTGGGGATGTTTGTCGGGCCGGAAGAGATAGAGAAATTCTGCATCAAGTTCAAGCTGCCCTTGGTGAGCCTGGAGATGGCTTTTGACGATATCCCCCACGTGCTCAGCAACGACTATCTGTCTATGCGCGAAGCCGTAATCCACCTGGTCGAGTTCCACGCACGCCGCCGGCTTCTCTTTGACCTCGTCATGCCAGGCCACGCGGGACAGGAAGAGCGCTACCGGGCTTATGCCGAGGTGCTGGCCGAGTATGGCCTGGAGCTGGATGACAGGCTCGTCTTTCGCACCTACGGGAGAGACATCTTTGCCCAGTTGTTGGACGAGCGCCAGTTGCGCCCAGGGCTTGACTTTGACGCCGTGGTGGCCAGCGACGACAGCGCAGCTTACGATGCCCTGGGTACCCTGCAGGCGCGGGGGATACGCGTTCCCGAGGAGGTGGCCATCATCGGTTTCGACGATCGAGCCATCGCCCGCACCGTCACGCCCTCTCTGACCTCGGTGCGGCCGCCCTACCAGGGGGAAACGTGGAAAGCGGTCGAAATGCTGTTGGCGATGATCGAGGGTAAGGAGGTGGCCCACCAGGTGACCTTGACCGGTGACCTCATCGTGCGCGAGTCGTGCGGCTGTTCTTCTCCCATCGTGCGACAAGCCAGGGTTGAGCTTGCTCTGGCCGGCAAGCCCGAAAGGATTGACTTGTCCACCCGGCGTGAGCCTATTCTGGCCGCCATGCAGGCGGCCATGCGGGCGCCGGCCGCCGAGTTGGATTCCGACTGGGCAGAGCGCTTGTTCGATGATTTTAGCGCCGACCTGCTCGAGCCGGGCGCTGAGGGGCAGAGCAGCTTTGTGGCAGCCCTGGGTGCTCTTTTGCAGCGGACGGCCAGGGAAGAGGGTGACGTGAGGGCGTGGCACGCGCCGCTCTCGGCGCTGCACCATCATACCCTGACTTGCCTGGCGGGCGATGGCGCGGCCTTGCCGCGCGCCGAGAGCCTCTTGCACCAGGCTCGCGTCCTGGTCGGCGAGAGAGCGCAGCGGGCGCAGGTGCGCCAGGCCTTTCTGGCAAACCAGCAAGCTCAATTACTGCAAGAGGTCGGCCAGGCCCTGGTCACGACCCATGGCCTGGTAGAATTGGCGGACGTGCTGGCCCGCGAGCTGCCCCGCCTGGCTATTCCCAGTTGCTCTCTCGCTTTGTACGAAGATGCGCAGCCCTACGAGTATCCCCAGCCGGCGCCCGAATCTTCCTGGTTGATCATGGCGTACAACGAGGGGGGGCGCGTTGAACTGGACGCCAACGTGCAGCGTTTCCCTTCTCACTTGTTGGCTCCCAACGGCGTATGGCCGCCGGCTGAGGGTGAGCCGCCGGGCTGCCCCCACAGCCTGCTGCTCGAGCCGCTCTACTTTCGAGAGCAGCAGTTGGGCTTTGCCTTGTTCGAAGTAGGCCCGCGGGATGGGGCGATTTACAATGCCTTGCGCACGCAAATCAGCAGCGCACTGCAAGGCACCTTGCTCGTGCAGCGGGTGCAGGAACACGCCGCCGAAGTGGCGCGTCAAAAGTATATCCTGGACACCTTCATGGACAATGTGCCAGACGATATCTACTTCAAAGACCTGAACTGCCGCATCATCCGCGTCAACAAGGCCCACGCTCGCCGCCTTGGGTTTAGCGATCCGGCCGAGGAAATCGGCAGGAGCGACCTGGACTTTTTCCCCAACAAGGAAGAAGCACAGGCCAAGTACGACGAGGAGCAAGAGATCATCCGCACCGGCCAACCCATCCTGAACGCGGAAGAGCGCCTGGTTTTCCCCGACGGCCGTGTCTGCTGGTCGCTGATCACCAAGATGCCGCTGCGCAATGAGCGCGGTGCCGTCATCGGCACCTTTGGCACCTCGCGCGATATCACCGAGCTGAAGCGGACTCAACAAGCCCTGGAGCACGCCAACCAGGAAATCGGCAGCCTCAACGAGCAGCTCAAGGAGGAAAACCTCCGCATGAGCGCTGAACTGGACATCGCCCGCCGCCTACAAAAGATGATCTTGCCCTCGTCAGAAGAACTCGATCAAATTGAAGGGGTTGACGTCGTCGGTTACATGAAGCCGGCCGACGAGGTCGGGGGCGACTATTACGACGTGCTCAAAATCAAGGGCGGCATGCTCCACATCGGCATTGGCGACGTGACCGGTCACGGCTTGGAGAGCGGCGTCTTGATGTTGATGACTCAGACTGCCATTCGGACTTTGATCGAGCACGGTGAAACTGACCCGGTCAAGTTTGTAACCACGCTGAACAGCACGATTTACAAGAACGCGCAACGGATGAAAACAAAAAAAATCCTGACCTTTGCACTCGTCCGGCATCAGCGGGGACAGTTAAAAATTGTCGGACAACACGAGAGTGTGCTGGTAGTGCGCCGTGGAGGCCGTGTAGAAATGATCGATACGATGAACCTGGGCTTTCCGATTGGCTTGGACGGGCAGATCGATCGCTGGATTGCCGAGGCGACGGTTCAGCTCGGCCCCCAGGACAGCGCCGTGCTCTATACGGACGGCATTGTCGAGGCGTGCAACGAGCACGACGAGTTGTATGGACTTGAGCGCTTGTGCAGCGTGCTGGGCCAGCACTGGGATCAGCCCCCGGCAGCCATGAGGCAGGCGGTTATTGAGGATGTGGAACGCTTTGTCGGCAAACAAAAACTCTATGACGATATCGTCCTGGTGGTGCTGAAGCAGAAACCTTGACATTTCGGGAGAGGGGGGGACAGGGCCTACTTCCTACTCCCTACTCCCTACTTGAGGAGAAATAACGATGAAATTCACCGATGGATACTGGCGGATACGGCCAGGCGTGCAAGCCTTTTACCCGGCGCAGGTGTACGATGTCGAGACTGGCCCCGGCTCGCTCACCATTTACGCGCCGACCAGGCGCGTGCTCCACCGAGGCGACACGCTCGGCGGTCCCCTGTTGACCGTCGAGTTTTCCTCGCCGATGCCGGACGTCATTCGCGTCAAATTGACCCATTTTTCCGGCCCTGCGTCCCACTCGCCGCAGTTTGTGCCGGCCGGCAGCGGCGCGCCCGGCGCGGCTGTGAGCGATGACGGCCAGGCGCTCACGCTCACCAGTGGCCGGCTGTCTGTCCGCGTGCCCCGCGCGGACGCCTGGCGGGTCGAATTCGCCGCCGATGGGCGCATCCTCACGGCCAGCGACCCGCGTGGAATGGGCCTCGTCGAAGTGGAGGGCGGGGGGCACTACATGCACGAGCAGCTCTCGCTGGGAGTGGGGGAGTACGTCTATGGCCTGGGCGAGCGCTTCACAGCCTTTGCCAAGAATGGCCAGGTGGTGGATATCTGGAACCAGGACGGCGGCACCAGCAGCGAGCAGGCTTACAAAAACGTCCCCTTTTACCTGACCAACCGCGGCTATGGCGTCCTGGTCAATCACTCCCAGAAGGTGTCCTTCGAGGTGGGGGTGGAGAGAGTCTCACGCGTCCAATTCAGCTTGCCGGGCCAGGAGCTGGAATATTTTGTGATCTTTGGCCCCACGCCCAAAGAGGTGCTCGAAAAATACACCGCCTTGACGGGGCGGCCCGCTTTGCCGCCGGCCTGGTCGTTTGGACTGTGGCTCACGACTTCCTTCACCACCTCGTATGACGAGGCGACGGTGACGAGTTTCATCCAGGGGATGGCCGATCGCCATCTGCCGCTGCACGTTTTTCACTTTGACTGCTTTTGGATGAAAGAGTTCAACTGGTGCGATTTTGCCTGGGACGAGCGTCTCTTCCCCGATCCGCTCGCCATGCTTGCCCGTCTCAAGAGTCGCGGCCTGCACATCTGTGTCTGGATCAATCCTTACATCGCCCAACGCTCGCCTCTTTTCGCCGAGGGCGCGCGGCAGGGCTACTTGCTCAAAAAGCCTAACGGCGACGTGTGGCAGACGGACCAATGGCAGCCTGGCATGGGGATCGTGGATTTCACCAACCCGGCCGCCCGGGCGTGGTTTGCCGGCAAGCTGCGCGCCCTGCTGGATATGGGGGTAGATTGCTTCAAGACCGATTTTGGCGAGCGCATTCCGACCGACGTGGTCTATTACGACGCTTCGCCGCCGGAGGGGATGCACAATTATTACAGTTACCTGTATAACAAAACGGTTTTTGATCTCTTGCAGGAGCAGCGCGGCGAGGGCGAAGCGGTGGTCTTTGCTCGCTCGGCGACGGCCGGCGGCCAGCGTTTCCCCGTTCACTGGGGGGGGGATTGCGAGTCGAGCTTTGAGGCGATGGCCGAAAGCCTGCGCGGCGGGCTGTCGCTGGGACTTTCGGGCTTTGGCTTCTGGAGCCACGACATCGGCGGCTTTGCCGGCACCCCGCCCACCGACGTGTACAAGCGCTGGATCGCCTTTGGCTTGCTGTCTTCTCACAGCCGCCTCCACGGCGATGGCTCGTATCGCGTTCCCTGGCTGTTCGACGAGGAAGCCGTGGATGTGCTGCGCTTGTTTACCAGGCTCAAGTGCCGCCTGATGCCGTATCTGTACGCGCGGGCAGTAGAGGCCGCCCACAAGGGCACCCCGCTGATGCGGGCGATGCTGCTCGAATTCCCCGCCGACCCGGCCTGCGAGTGTCTCGATCGCCAGTACATGCTGGGCGAGTCGCTCCTGGTTGCGCCCGTTTTTTCGTCCGACGGCGAGCTCAGCTATTACCTGCCGCCGGGACGCTGGACGAACTTTCTCGACGGCCGGGTGGTGGAGGGGCCAGGCTGGGTGCGCGAGACGCACGACTTTAGCAGCCTGCCCTTGATGGTGCGTCCCAATTCCGTTATACCTGTAGGTAGCTGCCAGGATCGGCCAGACTATGATTATGGCAACGGCGTCACCTTGCAGGTGTATGAGCTGGCCGATGGCGCGCGCGCCGTAGCGACAATTCCCTCCCCCACTGGCGGAGTGGAGGTGAGTTTTGAAATTGGACGCAAAGATGATATAATAACAGTGGAGCGGCGTGGAAAAGTTGAACACTGGCAAGTGTTGCTGGTAGCTATCGACACGCCGGTGTCCGTCGAGGGCGGCACGGCAGAACGCAGTCCACAGGGCGCGCTCGTGACGCCGGCGCCCGGCGCGGATTGCCTCAAAATTCTTAAAAAGGGAGGTGATAAAGCCGATTTCGAATGCTGATCTGTCATCCAATCGTCCAAAAATCAACTAGAATCTTGTAGTAACTATTTGGAGAGGAAAAATGAAAAAGCTCACGTTTGTGAATATTCTCGTTCTGTTCAGCCTACTGCTGACGGCGTGCGGCACACCCGCCACGCCGCCGCCGGCGCAAATCGTGAAAGAAACCGTCGTCGTCGAGCAGGTGAAAGAAGTCGAGGTCACCAAGCAGGTCGAAGTCACCAAGCAAATCGAGGTCGTCAAGGAACTGGTCGTCACGGCCACGCCCAAGCCGATGAAGTACAAGGAATCGCCCATGCTGGCGGCCAGGGTGGAAAAAAGTCACCTGCCGCCCGTCGATCAGCGCCTGCCGGAAAACCCGCGCGTCATCGCTGCCTTGACCGATGAGAAGGGCAAATACGGCGGCGAGCTGCGCGTCGGCTTTGTCGGCACCTCCCCGGAATGGGGCGCTTTCCTGTATATGGCGCAATGGGAACAACCGGTGAGCTGGTCGCCCGACTTTAACTCTTACCAGCCCAACCTGGTCGAGAAGATCATCGCCAGCGATGACGTGAAGGAGTACACCTTCTACTTGCGCAAGGGCATCAAGTGGTCGGATGGCGACCCCTACGACGTCGACGACATCATGTTCTACATCGACGACGTGATGTACGACAAGGACCTCAGCCCGACTGTGGGCGTGGCTGACTGGCTGCCCTCGGAGATGCGGGATGGCTTCAGGGTCGAAAAGATCGACCAGTATACCATCAAGTTCGTCTTCCCTAGCCCTTACGGCACCTTCCTGTACAACCTGTGTGGCTGGGGCGGGCGCTATTTCTCCATGTACCCGCGCCACTACCTGGAGCAATTCCACAAAAAGTACAACCCCAACATCGACGATCTGGTCGAGCAAGACGACACCGTCACCGATTGGATGGCGCTGTTCTTCAAGATGGGACCGGACAACTGGGCCAATCCTGGCCGCTGGTACGACGAAAAGACGGAACTGCCTTCGCTGTTTCCCTGGATCATGACCCAACCGCTCGGCGCTGGCACACAGATTCGCCTGGAGCGCAACCCCTACTACTGGAAGGTGGACGAGGACGGCAACCAACTGCCCTACATCGACAAGGTCCTGGGCATCTCGTACCAGGATGACCAGAGCCGCACACTGGCCATGTTGAACGGCGACCTGGATTTCATCAAGGACCCCGGCGCCGGGGACCGCATCCTTTACCACGACGCGATGGACGAGGGCAAGCCGATCCAGATGAGGTACCCCAAGTCGGATGGCGGCAACACTAATACCATCCACTTCAACCAGACCGTCCCCGACGAGGTCAAGGCCGAGGTCTTTGCCAACAAGGACTTTCGCATCGGCATGTCGCACGCCATCAACCGGCAGGAGATTATCGAGATCGTCTTCAACGGCCAGGGCACGCCTTCCCAGCATGCGCCGTTGAGTGACTCGCCGTTCTACATCGAAGGCATGGACACCCAGTACGTCGAGTACGACGTGGACAAGGCCAACGAATATCTCGACAAGGTGCTGCCGGACAAGGACGCGAAAGGCTATCGCCTGGACAAGAACGGCAAGCGCTTCGAGCCGATCTTTTTCGTCAAGACCGACTTGTCCTACGGCACGAACTATGCCCAGATCGCCGAGCTCTTGATCGGTTACTGGGATAAGGTGGGCATCAAGGTCCCGCTGAACCTCCAGGCCGGCGATCAGTTCGACGATAATCAGCGCAAGAACCTCATCGAGATCACGATCTTTACCGCCGAGGGCGGCGCGGGGGTCACCCCCCTCATCGACCCGCGCTATTACGTGCCGATGGACTACTTCGGCTTCTTTGGCCGCGGCTGGTATACCTGGCGCGTGCCGGATGCGACCGGCCAGGCTATCGCGGTCGAGCCGCCGCAGTGGGCTATCGACGCCCGCAAGAAGTACGAAGATGCGGTCGCGCAGCCAACCTTCGAGAAGCAGGTGGAAAAGATGAAGCTGGTTATCCAGGAAGCCAAGGATCGCTTCTACGTCCTTGGCCTTGCTCGTCCTGCTCCGATGTACTATCCGTTCCACAGCCGCTTGGGCGGTATTCCTGAAACGTGGTACGACGGTTGGAACGAGGGTGTACAAAAGATCTATTACCCCGAGCAGTGGTTCCTCAAGGAGTAACTTGTTTCTGTCGAGTGTGCTCCGGCACTTGTGCCGGAGCACACTTTTACTTTTCACCAAACCGGGAGGGTCAGATGTGGGTTTACCTGCTCAAACGTTTTCTGTACATGATTTTTACGGTGTGGGTGATCACGGTCATCATGTTTGTCGTGATCCAGCTCCCGCCTGGCGATTACGTCACGAACCTGATCAATCAAATCATCGCGATCGGAGGCAGGGAGATGACACCCGAGCACGAGGCCCAACTGCGCGAGCAGTACGGCCTCAACCAGCCGCTGTACGTCCAGTATTTCAAATGGGTCAGGAATATTGTAACCAGGGGTGATTTCGGTTACTCGTTCGTCTACAGGCGGAACGCGGTCGAGCTGATCACCGAGCGCCTGCCCATGACGGCGGCTGTTTCGATCTTTACCTTTTTGTTCGTGTGGGCGGTGTCTTTGCCGATCGGCATCTATTCGGCCGTGCGCCAGTATTCGATCGGCGATTATGTTTTCACCTTCATAGGCTTTATCGGCCTGGCCGTGCCCAGCTTTTTGCTTGCCCTCATCTTTATGTACGTCAGCTACCGCTATTTCGACAAGGCCATGATCGGCTTGTTTTCGCCCGAGTTCGCTGACGCGCCGTGGGACTGGGCCAGGTTCGTCGATATGTTACAGCACTTGTGGATTCCGATTCTCCTGATCGGCCTGGGCGGCACGGCCGGTCTTATCCGCACCATGCGCGCCAACTTGCTGGACGAATTGAACAAGCCCTACGTCGAGACGGCGCGCGCCAAGGGCTTGTCGGAGGTCAAGCTTTTGCTCAAATACCCCCTCCGCCACGCCCTCAACCCCTTCATTAGCACCATCGGCTGGATGCTGCCGAGCCTGGTGGCCGGCGAGGTCATCGTGGCGATCGT
>JAFGFO010000465.1 GCA_016931085.1 Thermoflexales bacterium | reverse complement strand
GGACAGGTGGCGCGGGCGCTGACGATCGGCAACAGCGGGACAGGCGGTTTGAGCTGGGCCATCGCTGAGGTGAGCGATGAGGACTGGCTGAATGTGTCGCCGCTGTCTGGGACTGTGGCGGCTGGGAGCAGCACGGGCGTGGCGGTGACGTTCACGGCGCCGCTGACGGCGGGGGTGTACAACGCGGTGCTGCGCCTCACGAGTGATGACCCGGACGAGGCTGTGGTGGAGGTGCCGGTGCTGCTGACGGCGCGAAGCGAACCGGCGCCAATTCTTACGCTGAACCCAAGCAGCTTGGTAGAGACCTTGAACGCCGGTCAAACGGCAACACGAACATTGACGATTGGCAACGGTGGTACGGCCGATCTGGTCTGGAGCATGGCTGAGACGAGCGACGTGGCCTGGTTGTCCGAAGCGCCGCTGTCTGGCACGCTGCTCAGCGGTGAGAGCGTCAATGCGGCGGTGCGCTTCGACGCGGCCGGCTTGAGCGCGGGCGCACACTCGGTGCAGTTGCGGCTTACGAGCAACGATCCCGGCAAGCCGGTGGTCCTGGTGCAGGTCACCTTGATCGTGGTAGTCGAGCCGATGCCGAACATCATCGTCAATCCCCAGGCCTTGACCGAGATCTTGAATCCGGGCGGGCAGGTCGTGCGATTTGTGATGATTGTGAACAGCGGCGCGGCCGGCCTGACGTGGAGCATCGCTGAGACGCCCGAAGTGGCCTGGCTGCTCGTATCGCCGCTGTCGGGCACAGTGGTGGCTGGTACAGACGCTCAGGTAGTGGTGACTTTCACCGCGCCGGTGACGGTCGCAACCTATACGAGCGTGCTGCGCATCACGAGTTCTGATCCCGACCAGTCTGTGCTGGACGTTCCAGTAGAATTGGAAGTGGTCAGTGAGGCGCTCGTGCCGGATATCGAGGTGACGCCGCTGTCGGTGCGGGTCAGTATGCCGGACGGTAATCCGGTGCAGCCGCTGCGGATTGCCAACGTTGGCCGAGCTGTCTTGACCTGGGGGCCATTGAGAGAATCGCCGGCGGTTGACTGGCTGTTGGAATCCAAGACGAATGGCAGTGTGCCGGCGGGAGGCACTGACAGTCTCAATCTGTTATTTGATGAGGGAGTTCCAGCCGGTGTGTACACGACTACGCTGCAGATATTCAGTGATGATCCAGACGAGCCACGAGTGGATGTGCAAATCACGCTGCTGGTCTGTGAACCAGTGAGTGGGGTGAGTTTTGATTACGTTCCACTCGCGCCCAGCACGGGCCAACTGGTCACCTTCACCGCCCGTGTTGCCGCCGGCTCGTCCCCCATCACCTACGCCTGGAACTTTGGCGATGGGGGGACGGCTGTGGCAAACCCGGCCTACCACACCTTCGTCGCTGGCGGCACGTACCCGGTGGTCGTGACCGTGACCAACGTGTGCGGCGGGCCGCTTACAGTCACGCACGAGGTGATGGTGACTGGGGGCATCTTTACGCCGACCTGGGGCGTCGAGCTGGCGCCTGAAAGCGCTAGCGCCAACGGCGTGCAGGGCCAACAGCTTCAGTACCTTCTGACAGTGCACAACAGCGGCAACATGGCCGATACCTTCGATCTCAGCCTCGCCGGCAATGCCTGGGCGACTAGCGTAACGCCGGGCGAAGTGAACGTGTCGCCCTCAGGCACGCGGCAGGTCACGGTGACGGTCACCATCTCGACGACGGTCGCTGATGGCGAGGTGGACGTGGTGACCGTCAAGGCTGCGTCGCGGGGCAATTCATCGGTCAGCGATACGAGCACGCTTACGACGACGGCGGTGGCGGTGGTCTATGGCGTGGAATTGGGCGCGCCGCTCGACGCACTGTCGGGGGCTCCTGGCGTCTTGGTGACGTACACGCTGCGCCTGACCAACACGGGCAACATGGCCGACACCTTCGATCTCAGCCTCGCTGGCAATGCCTGGGCGACTAGCGTAACGCCGGGCGAGGTGAACGTGCCGCCCTCAGGTACGCGGCAGATCACAGTGACGGTCACCATCTCGACGACGGCTGCTGATGGCGAGGTGGACGTGGTGACCGTCAAGGCCACGTCGCGGGGCGATCCCTCTCTCAGCGACAGCAGCGTGCTTACGACGACGGCGCTGGCGGCGGCGGTCTATGGCGTGGAGTTGGGCGCGCCGCTCGATGCACTGTCGGGCGCTCCCGGCGTCTCGGTGACGTACACGCTGCGTCTGACTAACACAGGCAACGTGCAGGATGCCTTTACCCTGGCAGCCGGTGTATCCCGTTGGGTGACGACGCTTCCGTCCGAGCTGGGACCCTTGGCGGCGGGAGCGGCGGCTGATGTACTGGCCGTGGTCCAGATCCCGTCCGGTGAGAGCGCTGGCGCCAGCGATCTGGTCACCGTGACGGCTGCGTCAATGGGTGACTCGTCGGTCACCAGTAGCGTTCAGTTGACGACGACGGTTGCCCGAGTGGATTATACGATCTACCTGCCAGTGATTCTCAAGAGCTATTAGGGCCATCTCGAAAACAATTGTAGGGGCGGTTCGCGAACCGCCCCTACGTCTAAGGAGAATGATGCTTTCTAAACGCTTATTCGAGCGCTGGTTTCTGCTGTTCCTGGTGAGTGCGTTGGGCCTGTTTTTCGAGTTGGCCGTCATCCGCTGGATCGCGGGCGAGGTGCGCTTGTTTTCGTATTTCAAAAACTTGCCCTTGTTGGCGGCCTTCCTGGGGCTGGCGATCGGTTTTGCCCTGGCCGGCAAAGAGTTCGATCATTTGCCTACCTTCGCGCCGCGCCTGGCTATCTTTGTGATGCTGGTGCTGGTCGTTGGGCGAATCGCCTCGCCGCGTATCCTGGCCTATCCAGGCAACGCCGACGAGCTGCTGTGGGGCATGGCCGATGCTTCGCACTGGCTGGCCTGGGTTGTGTTTGTGGGGATAACCCTGGGTTTCTTCGTGCTGATCATGTTGATGTTTATCCCGCTGGGGCAGATCACTGGCCGTGAGATGGCGCGCCATGCCCCGGTTCCAGCTTATATAGTGAACTTGTTAGGCAGCCTGGCCGGGATTTGGGCCTTTTCGCTGCTGGCTTATGTACAGACTCCCCCCATCATTTGGTTTGGGCTGGGGATGCTGGGGATTGGAGTCTACCTGCACCGCAAGCAACTGTTATCCCGTTTGAGTTTGCTGGCTTTTGCCCTGGCATTGATCGTGCTGCTCGTCTCTGGGTTGGGTAAACAGCTCTTTTGGTCGCCCTACCAACGCCTGGAGATCATCTCCGAGCAGTTTGCCACGCGCCAAAGCGATGGCCAGCAAGTCAAGACCGGCTATGCCCTGAGCGTCCAACAGGTTTTCTACCAAACGGCCCACGACCTTTCGCCCGAGTTGGTGGCTGACGTGCCTGATCTACAAGAGGTCGCTTTCTCGTACAATTTGCCCTATCGCTTGAAGCCGGCCGGAAGCCGGGTGTTGATCTTGGGCGCCGGCATGGGCAATGACGTGGCGGCCGCCTTGCGCAACGGCGCCGCGCACGTGGACGCGGTCGAAATCGACCCGGCGATCCTGGCGCTGGGACGTCGGCTGCACCCAGAACACCCCTACGCTGACCCGCGCGTCACGCCTGTCGTGGACGATGCCCGCTCGTTTTTGAAAAAAAGCTCCGAGCGCTACGACATCATCTCTTTTGGCCTGCTGGACTCGCATACCTTGTTGTCTGGCCTGTCCAGTGTGCGCCTGGATTCGTTTGTGTACACGGTTGAAAGCTTCCGGCAGGTTCGGGAACGCCTGGCCGAGGATGGCGTGGCGACGGTCTCTTTTCTCGCCAGCACGCCGTGGATCAAGGAACGCCTGGGGCGGATGATGGTCGAGGTGTTCGGCGCGGACAATGTCTTTATCTATGACAAGCTGGGGATTATAACCTTTGCGTCCGGCCCGCTGTCTGCTCAGGACTTGCCTCAGTTTCAGCTCAGGGTCTGGCAAGCCGACCCGGCCTTCGACACCTTGCCGCTGGGCACTGACGATTGGCCCTATCTCTACATGCGGACACGCCAGGTGCCGGCGGCTTATTGGCAAATCTTGCTGGTGATTGGCCTGGTTTGCCTGGCCTGGCTGTCGCGCTCTTTCCCCGAGGCTCTGCGCCCCAATTGGCATTTTTGGCTGCTGGGGGCGGCTTTTCTGCTGATCGAGTTCAAGAGCATCACCGAGCTGGCTCTGCTGTTTGGCACGACCTGGCTGGTCAACGCCTTGGCGATTTCTGGCGTGCTGCTCATGGCGCTGGCGGCCAACCTGGTGGTCCTGCGGAGCCAGTGGGTCAACCTGCGCCTGGCCTATGGCCTGCTTTTTACCAGCCTTGTCATCTCGTACCTTTTCCCGCTGGAGTGGCTGGTCGGTCTGCCCCCGCTCGCGCGGGGCCTGTTCAGCCTGCTATTGCTTTCGCTGCCCTTTTTCTTTGCCGGCTTGATCTTTTCCGAGTCACTGCGCCGGGTTGGTGAAACGGCTGGCCCGCTGGCTTCCAACCTGAGCGGCTCGGTGGCAGGTGGGATATTGGAATATGGCTCGCTTTGGTGGGGCATCAAGAGCCTGTACCTGATCGCGATCGCGCTGTACGCCGCCGCCCTGGCCGTTTTCCTGGCTCAAGAAAGGCGCGCCTAGCGTGCTCGTCGATTTGCTCGGGAGGTGAACGATGAAAAACACAGGTGTTCGTCTAGTCCGTTTCGGCTTGTCTCTGGGCTTGGGCCTTGCCATCGTCGCGCTCGTGCTGTGGGCCGCAGTGGCCGCCGGTTCGCCTGTCCTAGCGGCGGCCGCGCCGCCGGCCGGGCGCGCGTATGCCCCGTCCGCGACTACTGTGATTACCCACAGCGGGAACATTACGTCGAACCAAACGTGGCCCGCCACCGCCACGCACGTGGTATCCGGCATAGTGACCATTAAGAACAATGCCGTCTTGACGATTGAGGCGGGAACGCTGGTCAAGTTTACCGGCGTTTCAAGCATTGCGCTCTATCGCAGGTTGGAGGTGAACGTTGGGACATTGGTGGCGGTGGGAACGGCTGCTCAGCCCATTACCTTCACCTCGTATGCGCCTGTCCCAGTCGCAGGCGACTGGGGATATCTCTGGGTAGACTCTGGCGCAGCCACTTTGTCTTATGTGCGGATCAGCTATGGTCTAAGCGGTGTTCGTATCAGTAGTGGCGCGTCTCAGGTGAGCATTCTTTCTTCTACCATTAGCCACAGCAGCGGCGACGGTGTCGATGCCGCGATCGGTTCGTCGACTGCGTTGGTGTTTTCCAACACGGTGCTGCGCCAGAATGGAGCCAGTGGAGTGAAATTCACTCTGAGCAATCCCTACAGCCCGACCTTGATGAACAACCAGTATCTCAGCAATACCGGTGCGGCTATTTTGATGAACTATTCTAGCAGTTATGGCTGGCCGCTCGTGACCGGCAGCTTGCCGCTGACGCAGGCTTTCCGCGGCAATGCCCTGAACCTGGGTATCGCTGTCCAGGGATCATGGAAGCTGCCAGGTGGCGTGACCGACTGGACCGAGGATTCGCACTTCGAGCGGGTGGTCTGGGATGAGTTGGTGGTCGATGCCGGTTATACCTTGCGCGTCTCGCCTGGCGGCGTGGTCAAGTTCCGGCCGGCCGGTAAGGCGGGGATATACCGCGGCGGTAGGTTGATCGTGAATGGGGTGCTGGACGCGGTGGGAACGCCCACGCAGCCGATTACCTTTACGTCGTTGGAGGACAACTCGGCCGGCAAGCCGGTGGGCAGCGGCGACGTGCAAACGAAGCGTTGGGATCATATCTCGATTGGTGGACGGGCCATTATGCAGCACACGGTCGTGCGTTACGGCGGTGGATCCGTTGCCCAGGCGATCGAGGTGAAAAGCGGCGGGCAATTGCGTTTGTCTGACAGCCAGGTCCACTCGTCGGTCGCTTATGGCCTACAAATGGCGCAAGGCGCGCAGGCTCTTTTTGTGACCAGGACGCAAGTGTATTCCAACACCAATGGCGGCGTCCGGCTGATTGGTGGCGCTTCGACAATGGCGTACATCAGCGCCAGCCAGGTGATCAGCAACAACAACTTTGGCATTCAAATTGTACCCAATAACGCGATATTCCAACCCATCTTGTACGATGTAAAACTGAGTTACAACACAGGCCCGGGCCTGTGGGTTGCTTATAACACCGGTTGGGGCCAGCCTTTCATCAGCGGCACGACGGCCATCACGCACAATACGGCGGCGAACGATGCGCTTGCCTTGTCTGGCACATTGGGACCCAGCGGGGTGCATGGGACGCTCCAGCACGATCCGGACCTGGACTATGTGATCTGGGCGGATTTCAAAGTGGGCGCCGGCTTTACGCTGACCTTGCCGCCCGGCTTGTTGATCAAGGCGCAGAAGGTTTTCGCGGTGGAAGGCGTGCTCCTGGCTGATGCGGCCGGCAGCCAACCCATTACCATGACATCTTATCACGACAACTCGGTGGGCCGCCCCTTGGGGAGCGGCAGCCCGGCCCGCGGAGATTGGCCGGGCATCCAGGTGAGCCTGAATGGCCGGGCCGTGCTGTCCAACCTCAGTCTGCGTTATGCCACCAATGGACTGATTGTCGATTCGTCAGGCGATGTCTCCCTGGGCGGCAGCCGGCTGGCGGATAATTCGTCGACCGGCATCAAGGTCGTCAAGGGGCGACTGACTATGAGTGATACTCAACTTGCCAACAACACCTATCAGGGCTTGCTCGTGACGGGTGGGCAGGTGAGTGTCGAACAGAGCGAGGTGATGACCAGCGGCACCGGCATCCAGGGCTCAGGCGCGTCGTTTATCCTTGACGTGGACTCGTGCACGATCCGCGGCAATACAGGTGATGGGCTGTATGCCAGTCTCGCCTCGGGCGCGGCTTTCACTTTGTCGAACAACCTGGCGCAGCAAAACGGCGGGGCGGGGCTTAAACTAGAACCCTTGTGCATGGGGTGTATGCCGGTCTTGTCCCACAATACCTACCTGAGCAATACCGGCCCGGCGCTTTTGGTGTCTTATCCTACCCAAGATAACAGCGGCTCTGACCTGCCGGCGATCACGGACCTGAGCGCTTCCGGCAACGGGCTTGACCGTGGCGTGGCCGTCCAGGGCACGCTGCGCAATAACGCTCCTATCTCGCTCCAACTGGACCCGGCGGTCGGCGATATTGTCGTGTGGGATAATCTCAGCGCTGATAGAAATACGACCGTTACCGTGCAGGCCGGCACGGTGTTCAAGCTCAAGCCCAACAAGTCTTTTAGCGTCAAAGACAACTCGATGGTTATATTTAGTGGGACGGCCAGCCAGCCGATCACCGTCACGTCCATTGACGACAACTCGGCCGGCCAGCCTAATGGCGATGGGGTGGTGTCGCAGGCCGATCAGTGGGGGGCCCTGGACGCCAACGGAGCCGGCACCCGCCTGGTGCTGCGCTCGACGCGGGTTCGTTACGGGGCTCGCAACGCGCCTGGCATGGTCATGGCACAGGGGGGAGGGCGCGTCGATATTCAATCGAGCCAGTTGTCCCACGGCTATCAAGCCGGCCTCCATGTCGTCAGCAGTTATAATAGCGCTAGTTATAGCTCTGCCTACTTGACCGATACCCAGGTCTTTAGCAACACGTCCTACAGTCCTTTCCCTTCTAAGGGCGGCATTCAGGTCAATAATGGCACGCTGGAGCTGAGGGGCTCGGTTCCGGTTGACTTTGAATCACCCAGCAGCGTTTACGGCAGCGCTCAGTTTGGCATCTATGGTTGGGGTGTGGTCACACTGACGATGGATCGCACTGTGGTGCGAAACAACGGCCAGCATGGGGTGTACGTGCCGGCCAGCAGTGGACAGTTGTCGATCGAAAGCTCGGCCATCCTGACAAATAGTGGCACCGGCTTGTACGTGCGGGGCATTCCGACCCCCACCGTTCACTGGACCGATTTTGTCGGCAACGCTTACGGCGTCAATGGAGACCCGGCAACGTGCGTGGATGCCCTATATAACTGGTGGGGTGATAGCCTGGGGCCGCACGATCCCCTCAAGAGCGGCTGTGACACGATTCGTAATTATAACCTGGCCGGCCAGTGGGTGAACGATTATGTCAGCTACCGGCCGTGGTTGACGGAATCGGTGCGCGTGCGAGGTGTGTCGTTGTCACCCAATCGCCAGGCTGTGCTGGTGCCTGGTGTGGCAAGCGTGCTGACGCACACACTGCTCAACACCGGCAACGCCGGGGACAGTTTTGTGCTCACGTATACCGCTTCTCACGCTCCTGGCTGGGTGGCCGGCTTGGGCCCAGCTCTTGTCACGCTGCAGCCTGGCGCGCAAGCCACCGTTTTTGTCACGTTGAATGTGCCCGCCGGCGTTCTCAGTGGCACGCAAAACAGCGTTTCAATCACGGCCAACTCGCTGTGGGGTGGCGAGAAGATAGCCGATACGGTGACCGACACGCTCTGGGCCGGTCCAGCGCCTGCCGCTTCTATGACCCCCACGAGCGCCTTGAGCGATGCCGGGACGCCTGGCCAGACCATGCTCTATACCTTTGCGATCACCAATCAAAGCAACTACACCGAGACATACGACCCGTTTGGCTCGACGCCGCACTCATGGCTGATCAGCTCGACTGCTGGCTCGGCGCAGATTGGCATTGGCCAAAGCGCCCCAATCACCTTTGGCGTTCGCATCCCGGCCGGCACGCCGAGCGGCACGCTGGAGGTGGCCAGCCTGTCGGTTCGCTCTGTCCCGGCCGGCCAGGTGGTGGCCGGCGCTTTTGCCACGACGACGGTCTTGCACCAACCCGGCGTCGATCTCTACCCCGATCACAATAAGGTGATCAGGTTGGGCCAGACCTATACTCACGTCCACCACCTGGTCAACGCCGGCAATTACACGGATAGCTATACCCTGACGGCGTCGTCGAGCTTGTCTGCGACGCACTGGGGTTTCTGGCCCACTTCTGCCGTGCTGGCCGGCGGCGCCCAGGCGACCGTCTGCTTGACGATGACTATGCCGTCGTCCGCAGCCTTGGACGATATCCACATGTCTGTGTTGACGGCCACGTCGTGGGTTTCGCCAGCTTTGCAGGCCGTCAACACCGATCAAGCCAAGGCCGGGGACTATTTCAGTGTCACCCTGTCTTCCGCCGTGGCGGCTGCGCCGCCCGATGAGCAGTATGTATTTGGGCTGGACCTGTTCAACGCCGGCAATGATTTCGACACCTTCACGATCACGACCGACACGCCCCAGTGGTTCGTAGATTACAGCCCGACCAGCGCCGGACTGGGCATGGAGCTTGGCACTTTTGTCTACGTCACGATGCAGGTCCCATTCCAGGCGATCAGCGACACGCACTCGACAGTTGTGATTAGCGCCACCTCGGCTCAAAGCCCCACGGTCTATGCGACGGCGACGGCGACGCTGTACGCTCAACGCGTCGTGAGCTTTGCGCTGGACGGCGGCCAGGCGGCCTTTGCCTCACCACAAACGAGCGTGTCGTTCACACACGTGCTGACCAGCGACAGCAACTATACCGACACCTTCGAGGTGTCGGGGCAGTCGCTTTACGGCTGGCCTGTTAGCGGTGACTCCCTCACGCTTGGCCCGTATACTTCGGGTGCCTTTACGGTCACGGTGAGCGTCCCGCCGGACGCCATCAGCGGCACGATGGACGTCGTCACGTTTACGGCTAGCTCGCAGGCAACCCCAGCCGTCAGTCACCCGGTGGTGGATCGCGTCACGGCTACTCGCTTGATCTCGCTCTCGCTCACGCCGGGCGGGCAATATTCCGTTTTGCCTGGAGATGCCTTTGACATCCTGCACAGCCTCGCCAACAACGGTAACTATACCGAAGAGTTTACGCTCGACGTCCAAGAGCAGTCGACTGGGTGGATCGTGGACGGACCGCCGTCACCCCTTCAGCTTGGCCCAGGCCAGGCGGGTGACGTGATGTTTTCGATCAGGCCGCCGCTTGGCAGCGGTGGGGTGACGAACACGTTTACCCTCACGGTCACCTCGCAGGCCGATCCGCTGGTGTGGGCCGGGGCTGTTGACCAGGTTGCGGCCATCAATTACCCCGGCATCGAGATCTCGCTGGGAGAGTCGCGCCAGGTTAGGCCGGGAGAATTCCTGACATTCACGCACATGCTGACCAACACCGGCAGCGGCGCAGATAGCTTTGAGATTGAGGTGTCATCTGCCGGCGGGTGGCCGGTGACGTTTACGCCACATTCGCCTATCCCGATCGCGTCCGGATATACAAAGACCTTGCTCATCTCGGTCAGTGTGCCTATGACCGCGCCGGCTGCCTATACCGAAACGCTGACCGTCAAGGCTGCTTCGACGACTGACCCGAAAGTGCGCGATGTGGATGGGGACGAGATGGTCGTTCAGTTTGTCGCCGGGCTGGCTCTCGCGCCGGGGCAGGCCAGGACGGTCGACCTGGGCGGGCTGCTTAGCTACACCCACGTGCTGACCAACCTGGGTAATGGCACAGACGTCTTCGCCGTGACGGCGGCTTCGTCGCGGGGCTGGCTGACACCCGAGATGCAAAGCACGGCCGTCACACTGACCCATGGCCAGACGGCGACGCTCGTGGTCACGCTGACGGCGCCGACCGGAAGCGGCGGGCTGGTGGACACGACGGTGGTGACGGCCACGTCGCAGGCGGATGCGGCGACTTGGGCCAGTGCTGTGAATACGACAACGGTGACTCACGATCCTGATGTGATGCTGTCACCTGGGCAGGCGGAGGCTGGACTGCCTGGCCAGACGCTCAGCTATGTGCACGCGGTGACCAACACCGGCAATGGCCCAGACAGCTTTGCCGTTGTGGCGCTTTCGTCGCACGGCTGGCAGGTGGCCTGTGCGCCGGCTGTCTCGTTCACATTGGGTTTCGAGGAGACGTCGCTGGTGACGGTGAGCGTGACGCTGCCGGCTGGCTCTGGTGGGCTGGTGGACACGACGGTGGTGACGGTTAGCTCGCAGGCGGGCCCGACGGCTTGGGCCAGGGCGGTGAACACGACGACGGTGACTCATGAGCCTGACGTGGTGCTTTCACCAGGGCAGGTGGCCGAGGTCATGGTCGGCCAGACCTTCAACTATACGCACGTAGTGACCAACACCGGCAACGGCTCAGACAACTTTGTGCTCACAGCCGCCTCCTCGCAGTTTTGGTTGATCGACTATACACCGCCAGGGCCGTTTGCGTTGGGTGCTGGAGGGACGGCTATTGTGGTCATTACTTTGACGGTGCCGCCTGGCGTTGGTGGCCTGGCAGATACGACGACGGTGACGGTCACCTCGCAGGCAGACTCCGCCGTGTACGCGCATGTGAGCGATACGACCACGGTCGCGCTCGAGCCAGGTGTGGCACTGTCGCCCGGGCAGGTGAGGGAGGTTGACCCAGGCGAAAGCGTCGTATACACGCATTGGGTGACCAACGTGGGGAGCGGCCTGGATAACTTTACGATTACCGTGTCTTCGTCGCAGGGCTGGCTGGCACCTGGCACTCAGGACACGAGCGTGGCGCTCGCGGCGAACCAGGCCGCGGCAGTGTTGGTCACGCTGACGGTACCACCTGGCACTGGCGGGCTGCTGGACACGACGGCGGTGACGGTTAGCTCGCAGGCGGATTCGGCGACCTGGGCTAGCGCGGTGAACACGACGAGTGTTGTCTACACGG
>JAFGFO010000464.1 GCA_016931085.1 Thermoflexales bacterium | reverse complement strand
TCGGAGAGAACGCTTTTTCACCTTCCCGAAAGCTCCCAGCTTTCGGGAAGGTAGGCTCAGCGAGATGTCTCTCCGACAATCTGCTAGAATGCTTTCAAAAAGCAAGTGGGTTGTCCTTGATTCTATTATACCATGGTGTGAGGCTAGAGGGGCTTAGCAGTGTGACTGGACGGCTTGTGGTATGCTTGTCGTCGCCGTCTGATCCAACACATCGGCCAGAGTTTGCCCACGTTTGGGGAGCACAAGCCGGACAGTGAGGATATATGGGTTGTGTACGCGAATACGAAAGCTACGAGGTCCATTACCGCCACGGACATTAGGCCGTGGGATGCTCGCCGTGTGTGTCGCTGCGCCAGGAGGTATGAAAGGACTCTGCTGAAAAAACTATTACCAACCGCAAAGAGCGCAAAGGACGCCAAGAAAATTAATGTTGGGCCGAAGATTCTTCAAAGAATCGCTTGTTTCTATCAAGATTATTCATGCCCATATTAAAAATCTTTGCGCTCTCTGCGTCCTTCGGTGAAAAAGGCCTTATTTCATTGGACTCATGAAAGTGCACCAGATTACCGGCGTCGGGGACAGCCTCTGATAGTTGAGATCAGCCTATACGAACTGTTCTCGGCCTGCTTTGCAGGGCAACTGTCTACGGGTCGCGCACACAGCGATAACTGTGACGGGGGTTTCCCCCTGCTTTGTAGGTCGTATTGACCCAGCCATTGTAGGATACGAAATAGGCTTCGCGCTCGCTATATTCCTCCGCCGCCCAATAGTAGATGGGATCCAGATCGGGTGCCCAGAGAGGCGTTTCTTTATCCGGTAGAATCTCGCACGCCATTTGGGCACGGTCTTGGCCATCCCATACACAGCCGGCGTTCTTCCCGTGCCGGGAAAACGAGCGCGCGTAATCATTCACCGTTGGCATCCGCCAAATGTTCTGGGGCTCGGTTTCCAGGCTCAAGCCATCTTGGCCGAGATAGAGGCAAAGGTTGTACTTGGCCATCTCTTCAGCCGAGGCGAACATGCCGCTTCTCGGGTCGTAGCCTGGCTTATTGCCCATGCCGACCGGGGGAAGACCATACAGGGCAATCATGTTCCAGGAGGGGAAACCGCCGTAATCTTGTCTCCAATTCCAACCTGGGCCTTCGGGTGCCCAGATGAGGCTGACGCCATTCCCTTCGATCAGCCTGGCTCCGCGCTCCCCGTCGTCGATGCGGGTCAGGACGATGGGCAGAGAATAAATCGACAAAGCGGCCAGTACCAGGAGCGGCAGGCCCACTGCCAGGAGATACCAGGCATTCCGCCGCCACCACCGTGAGTGGGGAACCCAACCCTGGGCAATCCGTTGCTTGTGGTTACGGGCTTCGATCAGGAGCAGAACTCCGAGGAAAACCAGTGGCCCGCTGACCATGAAACCTGCCAGATCACGGCCTATGGTCAATTTCCCATCCACGAAACTGATATCCAAGAAGAAGAGCGTAAACAGCCCGCCGATGACGATGATCAGCCAACCGCCCGCGCGCGGCCATTTTATCCCGATCAGGGTCAGGAGTAGAAATGCCGTGCCGGGAATCAAGTAAATCAGTCGAATATAAAACGGCCCCCACCAGCCCTCGTGATACATCTCACCGACACTCCAATAACACCAGAACGAGGTGATGACGATGAGAAGAGTTTTCCCAATCCAGCCAGGGGTGCGGTCATTGAAAATTTGTTTGATCATGTCTCGCCCCTCGAATGCAGATTTCGCGATACGCGATACACGCCTCCGGCAACGGCTTGCCCCATTGGCGTATTCCGACAAGTGATCAACGCCACGATTGTGAGCACGACGGCCAGCACCGAGACCGGCCACGACAGAATGCTCGATCAGGCGGTCGACTCGCTCGGCGCGCGCTGGTCAGGCCAATGCAACTTCCCGGTGCATTCGAAACTCCGAAAGATGTCTCCATATTGCTCGCTCAAGGGCCCCAGGGACTCGCGCACGAAACGAGCGGCATAGTTGGCCTTCCAGAGTAGCCGGCCTAACTGCAGCACTTCGAGATGGCCCTCTGGCCATTCGAGAAGCCTCTCGTACCCGGACCGAAACGATGCCAGGAGTTCCTCATACCTGGCACTCCCCACCGTCTCCAGGAGGTCTAGCATACCCATCGCGATATCGTGCAGTCTGTATCCCCAGATGGTGTCCTCGAAGTCGAAGGGACGGAGCTGGCCGCGATCGAGCTTGATGTTCTCGTGCCAGAGGTCACAGTGGATGACTCGCAGATCGCTGCGGTCGAGGCTGCCGTACTCTCTCTCGACCCATTCGCGCGCAAGAAGGAACGCCCGCCTGTCGTCATCACGAAAGGTCTGCATCACGCCGTCGCTAAAGATGACATCCGGCTCGCCTCTGGACAAGAATGCCTCAAAGCGCTTTGTGGAAAAGCCGCTCGGTGGTTTCCAGGACTTGCCGTGCACGTGCAGCCGCGCAAAAAGCTCGCCCATGCGCTCCAAGTTGGCGCAGTTGAGATAACGCGCGAGGAGCCTGCCATCAACCCACGTCATCAGAGTTGCATACCACGTGGCAGGCACTCCGAGACCGCTCATCGGGAGCACTGAATCGCCATTCGACGAGCGGACGACGAGCGGCGCACCGATGTCTGTGTCCTCGTGGAGCGCACGCAGCCATGCCGCTTCGGCCAGAAGATCCTCCAGGGTGCGCCAGCCCGGGTACGCCATCCTCAATATGAAGCGCTCCCCTGCGTCCGACCAAACTCTGTACAACAGGTTTGTTGCAAAGGAGTGAATGCGCATACTCTGTACGGTTATGTCGTACTCACTCAGAGCTGCGGCGGCCAGTTGCTCGATGCGCCTGATCTTCCCGATTCTGGTTAGACTGGCAAAGTCTCTCGCCGTGTGTGAACTCATCTCTAATCAACCCCTATTGGAAGTCGGAACCGGCCTTGTGGGGCGGGGCTGCGTCGCATCCCACCGGCGACATTCTTGACCACCGCCGGCAGGTACACCTTCCAGCCGGTGCGCAGCGTGGCCTCGCGAGGCAGGCCCTGCTGCTCGTCGTTGTCGGCCGTGTACACGACGATGCGGTACTCGCCCGCCTCGTCCATGTTCTCGTACTTGCCCACGTAGCGACCATCGCCGTCGAGGTCCTGCATGTACACCATCGGCAATACCGGCTGCTGCATCTCATCGCCGGGCAGCGGCGGCTGGTACGACGGCTTGTAGATCACCGCCCACACACTCACCACGCCCCGGTCGTCGCGCACTTCAGCCGTGATCACGACCGTGCGCTGCACGACCGCGCCCAGTTGAACTTGCGCCACGTACGGCAGCCACTTTTCGTCCGGGAAGGTGCCGCCAAAGGCAAAGCCCCGCCGCTGCGCTTCCTGCCCATCCAACGTTCCATTCGGCCGCCCGTCCCCATCGTCATCCAGCCATGGCGTCTGGTCGGGATAGGCGCGCTGCGCCGCACCCCGCGCGAACTGTAAGCTGTTGTACAGGCTTTGATCGGTGCCCAATGCACCCACGAAAGCGTCCGAAAACACCGCTCCCCCCTCCGAGGCATACGCCAGCGGCTCGACGCCGGTCGAGACGATCACCACTCGCCCTGCCTTGCTCAAGGTCTTTACTCCATCGATAAAGCTTCCCGAATGGCAGGCTTCGACGATGACGTTCACCCTCAGCCCGGGCCGGGCGGCTTCCAGCGTGTTCAGCCAGGTGGCTATCTCGTCGGGCGCCACGGTCTGGTTGGAGCCGTTCAGGTAAAAATAGTCCTTGCCGCCGTGGTCCATCATGTAGAGCGTCAGGGCGCGCTCGGCGCTCACCTTGTCCAGGGCCCACTGCTCGATGGCATATTGCAGGCTGGTCTTGCTGGGCAGCGCGTCCCAATCCGGCGTGCCGTCGTTGTCCACGTCTACGTCCGACTCGGTCGTCAGGTAATAGATGCGGTCGCCGGTATAGCCGTGCGCCTGGAAGAGCTTGTACACGTTGCTCGTCACATTGTAGATGTTCTGGTTGAGGTGGTCACTGGAGCGCAGCCGCCCGGCCACCAGGATCAGCGCGCCTGGGGTGGAGGCGGCCGGCAGCGCCCGGACGGACAGGCGATAGGCCACGTCGGGGCCGGCCGCGTCGGGATCGTTGTCGAGCATATGCAGATAGTAGAGGCCGCTAGCGCCCACCCTGAGGCGCAAGCGGATATCGGGGCTAAAAGAGGGATTCTGCAGCGGCTGCTGGAGGTGAGAACAGGTGTCATAGACCTCCAGCACCACATCGGCCAGCGAGGTGATGGGCGTTTGAGCCTCGACGATGTAGGTTGTGCCAGATACCGCCTGGAAAGCGACCCAGTCCTCGTCGCCGGCGGCGTGGAAGGTGTGGAATTGGCTCACGCCGTCGGTGAAGATGGAGCGGGCCTGGACACACGTGTCATCGTCTTCGTACGCGTCGCCGGCTGGCGGCGGGGGCGCGGTGACGGTCACGAGGTGGGTATCGTTGACCACGGCGCCGGCCGGGTTGGTGGCCGTCACGGCCAGGACGTGCTGCCCCACGCCCAGCACGCGCACGGACGTGGTGGCCGCGCTGCCGTCGTCCCAGTTGTACGTGATGGGCGTCGAGGCGTCCGGCGGCAGGTAGGCCGTGGTAAAGGTGTAGATGCCCGGCGAGCCGGCGCTTTGCCCTGCGATGGCAATGCTGGTCAAGGGTATCCATACGTCTCTAGCCTGGACAGTCACTTGCACCACGTCTGTCACTGGCACTGTCATGGCGCAGTTCCAGGCGGCGAGCTCGACCGCGTGCACTCCAGCGGTGGCAAAGGTCAGGCTGAAGGTCAGCGGGTCGGCGCTGGAGATCTGCGCCGCGCCGCTATTGATGGTATAGGTATAGGATTTGTCAGCATTGTCGGGCGCGATGTCGGCGCTGAACTCGACCGGCGTGTCGGTGTAGATCGTGCCGGCCGTCACCTGGGTCAGGCTCACGCTGGCGATGTCAACGCACACAGCTTGAAGGACGAACGTGGCCGTGACGACCTTGTCGCCGTCCATCACGATGCTGGCCGGATTGGTCACCTGGCGCGTCCCCTCTTGCCCAACGTCCGCCACACACCTACCCCCGCCAGCGCTACAGCCAGGCCAAGGCATGGCCACCTCAACCTGAAACCTGAAACCTGAAACCCGAAACCCGATATCCCCACCGCCGTCGGCTCGTTGCCCGGCGCGCCGATCGCCCAGGTGCTGAAAGTCATCACGTGCGTGGCCGTCACAATGTTGGCGGCTGTATCCACCACCGAGGGATACGCTTGCCAGATACCACCCCCCACGTAACGGTAAAGTTGCAAGGCGTTCTCGTCGCCAATGCTGGCCATGTCCAGGTCCCTGTCGCTGTAAGCCAGCGCCAGCATCCCTGCAAACCCGCTGCCGTTGCCTTCCACCTCGTAGCGGCGCGGCAGCGGCCGGCGGCCAAACTCGTCCGGCGCAGTGGGATAGGTATAGACCAGTGTGATCGTGATGGCCGACAACGTCCCCGTATCGGTCAGGTACACGCGCGCCTGGGCCTGCCCAAAGCTGTACAGCCCCGGCTCGCCGACCGGGCGCGCCACACTGGCCGTGGTGGGCCGTTCCGCCTGGCGCGGGCGGGCCCCAAGCCCGGAGCTGTCGGTGGCATACACCACGACCCGGTAATCGCCTTGCTCCACAAACTCGCCTGTCACCGCATCATACACCCCGTCGCCATCTGGGTCGGTCAATGTTACCCTGGGCACATCCTCCACCTCCATTTCCTCGCTCGTCTCCGGCGGCTGGTAGGAAGGCGCATAGAGCAATGCCCATACCTCAGAGATGACCCTCCCGCTGGCCACCTGCACCTCGGCCTGGATGAGGCTGCTGGGCTGGTCGACGCTGGCCCAGATAATGTAGGGCGGCCACTCGACGTCGTCGAAAGTGCCGGCGTAGGCAAAACCGCGCAATGCCGCCACCTGCCCATCTTCAAGCTCGTTGGGCACCCCGTTGCCGTTGTCGTCCAGCCAGGGGGTCTGGTCGGGGTGGGCCTGCTGCAGGCTCCAACGCGCCTCGGCAAAGCTGCTGTGCAGGCTCATGCCGCGCCCCAGGGCGGCCACGAAGGCGTCGGAGAAGGCCGCCCCGCTGGCGGAAGCATAGGCCACCGGCCACGCGCCGGTCGAGGCGATCACCACTCGCCCCGGCGTGCTGATCGCCTGGGGGAACTCGTTGATAAAGCTGCCCGAGTGACAGGCCTCCAGGATGACGTTGATCTTGACGTCTGGCACGGCCGCCTCCAACGTGTCCAGCCAGGCGTCCAGCTCGAGGGGGGTCACCACATCTGGCCCCACGGTTGGGTAAAAGTTGAGGTAGAAGACATCATAGCCGCCGTGGTCCATCAGGTACAGCGTGAAAGGCTGCCCGCTTGCCAGGTTATCCCTGGCCCAGGTCGTGATGGCATCCTGCAGGTTGGACTTGCTGGAAAGCGCGTCGACGTCGGGCGTCAGGTCTCCATCCGCGTCCAGGGTAGCGTCGGGCGCCAGGTAGTAGATGTGATCGCGGTCGTAGCCGTTGGCGGCGAAGAGCCGGTAGACGGCGTTGGTGACGTTGACCATGTTGGCTTGCAGAGGATCGTCCTCCTTGCGCTTGCCGGCCACCACCACCACCACCCCCGGGCGCGTCGTTTGGCTCAATTCACGCACGGAAAGGTAATAGGAGGCCGCCGAGCCGCCGGCCTGGTCTGGAAGGGCATCGTTAGCCAGCCGCAGGTACAGCGCGCCGTCGGCCGGCGCGTCAAAGATCAGGCTGGAATCGGGGCCGAAGGAATTGTCGGCCGGGTCGGCTTGCGTGTCGCTGCAACTGTCATACAGCTCCAGCCTGACGTCGGCGCTCGAGTCGTCGGGCGTGGTGGCCTCGACGATGTAGCGGGCGCCGGCGGTGGCCGTAAAGACGGCCCAATCCACGTCCCCGGCCGCGTGAAAGGTGTGGAATTGCGTCGCGCCGTCAGTGGTGATGTCCCGAGCCTGGGCGCAGGCGTCGTCCGTCTCGTAGGCGTCGCTGCTGAAAGGAGAAGCGAGGATCACCGTGTGGGTGACGACGGCCGTGCCATACGGATTGCTGGCCGTGATGGTGATGGTTTTGGTCCCCGGGGTGCTCCAGCTCAGGCTGGCCGCGTCGTACAGCGAGTTGACCGTGTGCGTGATCAGCACCTCCGGCATCCCTATGCCGGAGGCCTGCCAGGTGAAGGTGAGGGGCTTGACGGCGGCGATGGGGTAGACGCTGGCGTTGAACTCGTAAGCCGTGTTGATCAGCCCCTCCGTGCGCCCGCTGACGTCGATGCCAAGCGGGTCGAGGTTGGGTGGGCCGAGCAAATACGGCGCGTAGCCCACAAAGCCCAGGCTGAGATTGTCGAACCAGTCGTACACCAGGGCTTGCAGCGTTGGCTCGTCGTCCGTGCCCCACCAGTTATAGCGGGCGTCCAGCCAATCGTTGCTGGCCTGGTTGTGGTTGTAGAGCGCATAGCCCGAGTTGGCATCGAAGGCGTTGTGATTGAGGAGCGGGTAGCCGGCCTGGAGATAGATGCCGCCGGTATTGCTCAGGCTGGTGTTGCCGGCGATGGTGTTGTAGGCCAGCTCGCCGCTGCCGGAGGCCCACAGCAGGCCGCCAGCAGTGCCCTGGGCCGTGTTGCCGGTGATGCTGTTGCCGCGCACCGTGCTGTCGCTGCTGTACATGCCGCCGCCGGCAGCGCCGGTCCCCTCGACGCGGTTAGAACGCAGCTCGTTGTTCTCGACGATGGCACCGCCGACGGCGTAGAGGCCACCGCCCATGGCCTGGCCGGAAGCCGAGTCTTCATAGTAAGCCAGGTTGCCGGCGACGGTGTTGTGCGAGACGGTGTATGGCCCCCACGCACTGAGGCCGCCGCCGTAGGCGTTGTAGCGCGCGTAGGCCGTGTTGCTCGTGACGGTGTTGTGCTGCAAGGTCACATCGCTGCCGTGGATGCCGCCGCCGTTGGCGGAGGCGTCATGGGAGTAGGCCGCGTTGCCGGCGACGGTGTTGTGGGTGACCTCGCCGCCGTCACTGCCGCAAATCCCGCCGCCCCAGGCTTCCCAGGCAGAAGCGGCCTGGTTGCCCAGCACGCGATTGTGGGTTATTGTCGCTCCATCAACGCCGCGAATTCCTCCACCGTGGGCAGAGCCAGCTATGCTGTCCGAGCTGTTGGAGGTGACGGTGTTGCTGAACACCAGGCCGCCCAGGCTGTAGAGGCCAATGCCCTCCACGTCGCCCGCGATGTCGTGGGCGCTGTTGTAAGAGACGACGTTGTTCGAAAGCTGGCCGCCGGCATTATAGATGCCGATCCCTTCGGCGTTGGCATACGCGCGCGCCGCGTTGCGCAAGACGGTGTTGTGCAAGACCCGTCCCCCATCCACGCTGTAGATGCCCACCCCCCGCGTGCTGTGGTCGTAATCGGCGCTCGCGTCGTTGTCCGTCACGCTGTTGTACAAGACCCGACCACCGCCGGAATTGGAAATGCCCACGCCGTTCACGTCGGCGGAATCTGCGAACGAGTTGTCGCTGATGGTGTTGTTGCTCAACACCCCGCCCACACTGCGTACGCCGCCGGCGCCGTTGTGGCGAATCGTGCAGTGGTCTACGTACAGCGTTGTGGAAATGGCGTCTACCACGTAATCGAGCCGCCCCAGCGTGCCGTGCACAAAGCCTATGCCGCCGTACTCGACGGTGACGTATTGCAGAGCCGAGCCTTGCAGGTAGTTGCCACCCGCGTCAAAGGTGGCGTCCGCGGCGCTGTCGTTGAAAAAGAGTATGCCCCAATCGTCCTTTTGCCTCTGGCCGCGCCAGGAGCTAAAGGTGATGGGCAGGCTTTCGGTGCCGCGGGCAACCAGCGTCCCATTGATTTGCAAGCCCAGCGCGTCGCTGATCAACACGGTTACCCCTGGCTCGATCGTCAGCCTGGCCGTTTGCATGACCAGGACGTTGTTGACGAGCAGGTAAGGAGAGGCGGCCTGTGTCCAGGTCGTATTGCTGCTGATGTTGCCCCCGACGCGGGTGGGAGTGGCGATGGTGATAACGTGCGTGGCCGTGACGATGCCTACGCCATTGGCGGCGGTGACGGTGATGAACTTGGCGCCGGCCGCGCTCCAGGTGAAAGTGACGGATGACGAATGACCGACGACCACTGACTGGGGCGGGTGGCCGCTGGCCTGCCATTCGTAGGTGATGGGCGTGGTGGTTGTCAGTGGGCTTGTGTCGGCGGTAAAGACGTAGTCAACACCAGGAATGCCGGTTGTCGCTCCGCTGATGCTCACTCCCTCCGGTGGAGCATCGATGCGGATCTGGTGAGTAACGCTGCGCGTGCGAACCGTGTTATCGGCCGTGACCTGCATAGAGTGAATGCCAGGCTCGCTCCAGTTAAACGATGCGGTATCGACTATTCCACCTGTATGGACGACGGAAATGGGCGTGCTGGCGGCCGCCAGGCAGCTCACTTCAAAGGCGCTCAAGGCACGGTCGTACACGACGACGCTGTCCACCAGGCCGGCAAAGTAACCATAGTCCCCCCCACCGATGTTGTCCGTGGTGGGATGGACCCATGCTTGCGGGCTGGTCAGGCCCGTTTTGACCAGGCTGCCGTCGACGTACAAAGCAGGCTGTTTGTCGGTATAGACCACGGCGATGTGTGTCCATTCGACCAGGCTCCCTTCCCATGTCAAGAGTGATGGCATGTAGAGGTCGGCGTGCTCGTACACGCTGACGCCGTTGGTGCCGGCCGAAATCCCGGCGCCTGCATGGCCGTCGCCCCATGTATTACTCCCATTGGATGGGGAAACCAGGTAACGCTGCCCAGACATCCCGTCCGTGCCCCCGGTGTTTTGTGAGTCGATTTCGTGCGGCTCAGCCGGCTTGACCCAGGCCGCGATCGTAAACGAGTTGACAATGTCGTTGGCTGTCCACGTGGTGTTCACGATGTCGTCCACGCCGTCGAAATAGGCGGCGTTGCCGTAGACCCCAACCTGGCCCGAAAGGGGGCAGCCGTTACCTGTGCACGTACCATGGTGAGGAGCCGGACTCGAATCGTCGGCAAAGGTCGTAGCGCCACCTCCTTCGTCCAATCTCAGCCATAAGGCCGCGCCGGCCGGTGGAGTGTTCAATTCCCAGGTATACGTGATCGGCTGCATCGCATCAGGCGGGGAGGCTGAGACCGTAAAGGGATAGGTCTCTCCAACGATCCCCTCCGTTGGGCCTGCCATCGTCAAGCCAGTCAGGGCTATACCCGTATTGGTAAAGGCCGCCGTCAGCGCCAGCCGCCCACTCAGCCCATTCCCCCACACAAAAGCCGTGTTGGTGATGTGCGTGCCCGGCGCGACATTCGGGCTGATGGACACGCTGAACTGGATCGTCTCTTGCTGGTAAGGGCCAAATGCACCCTGCCAGGCGATGGTGCGGGTGGCACTCACGTAGGTCGCTCCGCCAGTCGCGCTGCCGGCCAGATAGCTCACAGAGACAGGCAAAGTATCGGTGAGGTACAGCGGGTCCACGACCACCGGGGTCGAGTTGCTGAGCACGATCGTGTAGGTGACCGGCTCGTTGAGCGCGGGGCGAGCGGGGTAGGCGGTCTTGGTCGAGGCGTCGATCTTGGGCTGGCCGCTGGTGAGATAGGGTTCATAGTCTACCAGACCTTTGTTCGAATCTTCCTGCGCATCGTAAATCAGACTCTTGATCGTGTCATTGTCGGCCGTCCCCCACCAATTGTACTGGGCGTCCAGGTTCGTGCCGCCGGAAGCGTTGTTGTTATACAGCGTGTATCCGCTGTTGCCGTGCAGGTCGTTATAGCGGATGGGGAAATAACCTGTCACGTGCAGGCCGCCCGTGCTGCCGTCGGCCGAGTTGCCGGTGATGCTGTTGTGGCTGAGCCGGCCGCCGTCTCCATTCCAATAGATCCCCCCGCCATCGTCGGCCGAGTTGCCGGCGATGATGTTCCCCTGGCACGTCACATCGCTGTTGACTGTGTAAAGGCCACCTCCCAGGCCAGAGGCGGCATTGCCACGGATGAGATTGTCCTGGATGATGAGAATGCCCCAGGTGTTGTTCCAAATGCCGCCGCCCTCGGTAGTGGCCGTGTTGCTGGTAATGGCGTTGCCGCGGATCGTGGCGTTATCCCCACTCTCGGAATTGTAAATGCCCCCGCCTGGCCCCGTGGCGGTGTTGCCGGCAAGGAGATTGTCCTCAATCGTCACCGTGTTCCCGCCGTTCCATACGCCACGCCCGTTGCCCTCGGAGGTGTTGCTACGTATAGTTACGCTCCCCCCGCTATTGGCAATCCCCGACACGGCGTTGCCGCGCGCAACGTTATCCAGGATTTGACTGTACGAGCCGTAATAGTTGTGAATTCCATCGTGCCCGCTGCCGGTGACGGTGTTGCCGCGGATGACGGTGGCCTCGCCGCTGCTGTACAGGCCTTGTTGGCCGCTGCCCGCGATGGTGTTGTCGCGAATTGTGACGCTGCCGCCGTCGTTGGCGATGCCGCGCCCGCCGCTGCCTGTGACGACGTTGCCGCTCAGCAAGGCAGACTCGCCAGAGCTGAAGAGGCCGTCGCTGCCACTTTGGTCGATCGTATTGTGCGTGATCCGCATTTCCTCACCCCGATCGTTCCACACGCCGGCGGCCCGGCTATCGCGAATCGTGCAGTGGTCGACAAAGGGTGCCGCCGAGGACGAGCTCGCATCGCTCCAAATCGTCTCGATCGCGCCGGCCGCGCCGGTGTAGCCGGCGTATTCCACCGTCACGTACTGCAAAGCCGATCCGCGCAGGTAATTGCCGGCGCTGTCAAAGACGGCGTCAGGGCTTGTATCGCGGAACTGGATCGCCTGCCAATCGCCCGGCTGCGGGCGGACGTGCCAGGAGCTAAAGGTGATCGGCTGGGCCGGCGTGCCCATCGCAACCCATGTCCCGTCCACCATCACCTTGCGAGCGTCGGCCATCCACACCTGGACGCCCGGCTCGATCAGCAGGCTCGCGCCCGGCTGGACAAGGACGTTCGTGATGACCACGTAAGGCGAGTTGGCGGCTGTCCAGACCTGGCTGCCGGTGACGTCGCCGCCGGCTACCGTATAGGAGAAAATGTCCCAGGCCACGCTCAGGCCGGGATCGCCCAATGAGTCCGAGTAGGCCACCCACTGCAGGTAGCGGCTGGGCGACAGGCTGGCCAGGTTGAGCGGCGAGGCAGTTGCCGTCACCCACTCGCTCCATCTGACGTCGAAGAGCGCCGGCTGCGCGCTGTTGCCCACCCGCACGGTGACCGTCGTCACGTCGGGAGAAGTCCAGCTCACGTCGCGCCAACGGACGATCTGGCCGGCGTCGTACAAGCTGATCACAGCTCTGTGACTGCGGTCTGGCGAGGGCAGCCAGGGGAAATACAGAACGTCGCCGGCCACCTCGTCGCCCCTACCTGGTCCCTCCCCGCCCGGCCCGCTGGGGTCGCCCCACCAGTTGCTGCGCCCATCCACCTGGCGTGTGCCGTCGTTGCGTAGGCCATAACCGGCGTTGTCGTGAATGGCCGATTGGGTGACCGTAACCGTGCTGTTGCCGCTAACGTACACGCCGTAGTCGCTGGCGTCGTTGCCGTTGCCACTGAACAGCGTATCGCTAATCGTCACGCGGCTGTTCACGATCCACAGCCCGGCGTCGGCATTATACCAGTTATCGGTTTCGCTGAGGACGCGGCTGCTCTCGATGCGCAGGCCGCCGCCGGC
>JAFGFO010000463.1 GCA_016931085.1 Thermoflexales bacterium | reverse complement strand
TGGCAGAAGGCCGCTCGACTCGCGAGGCGGCCGAATGGGGCAATAGTGACAATGCCCCCGCTTAAATCGCCCGTGCACGTTCAGCAGGCTATCTTGGGCTACTGCTTGCCGGCCTGTGTACAAATTAAAAAGCACGGCGGATCGGGAAGCCTCTGATAACGTCTATGGAAACTGGGGGTGACCTTACTTGACAGAAGCGCAGAAAGGGGGCACAATTACACCTGTCCTACAGGGAGGTCACATGGAACCATTGACACAAGAACACAAACCAAGCTTGATATCTAGCGCCTGGCGGCTGGCTGGCCGGCTTGTGTGGGAGCTGGTCGCGGCCACGGTGCCGGCCGTCTTGCTGGCCATGGTTATCAACGTCTATATTGCCGAGGCGGCCGTCATCGACGGGCCAAGCATGCAGCCGAACCTGTACACCGGCTACCGGGTGATGACGGAGAAGCTCAGCTACCACCTGCATACCCCTCAGCGGGGGGACGTGGTCGTCATCGATATGGGCCAAGGGCAGATCCCGCTGATCAAGCGCGTCGTGGGCCTGCCGGGCGAAATCGTCCAAGTGCGCGCCGGGCACACCTATATCAATGGCGAGCTACTCGACGAGCCGTGGGTGAGCTATTTTGGCGGGCCTGATTACCCTCCCACGCGCATAGACGGCGGTTATCTCTTCATCATGGGTGACAATCGCCGCAATTCGCACGATTCGCGCGCGCTTGGGCCGGTGTCGCTTGACCGGATCAAGCGGCGGGCGCTGTTTGTCTACTGGCCCCTCACCCAGTTCAAGCCGGTCCCGTGACGCTGTGGAACCAGACTACAAGCAGATCTATGCCACCCAAGCAGCCCAGTACGAACGCCTGGTAGCGCGCGAGGACTATCATGGCAACATTCAACAGGCGTTGGGCCGGATCGTGCCAGGTGGTCAGTTGGACATTGTCGAGCTGGGGGCCGGCACCGGGCGCTTGACCCGCATTCTGGCGCCACGCTCCAGGCGTGTGTGTGCCTTTGACGCCTCCTCTCACATGCTCGCACTGAATGCCAAGCTGGCGCAGCAAAACGCGCGGAATTGGCGTCTGGCCGTCGCCGACCACCGCCATCTGCCGCTGGGGGATGGCACGGCTGACCTGGCCCTCTCGGGCTGGAGCATCTGCTACCTGGTGGTCGAACATGGCGACTGGCAGGTGGAGGTAGAACGAGCGCTGGCGGAGATGGCGCGCGTGCTGCGGCCGGGCGGGACGGCCATCCTCCTGGAGACGCTGGGCACCGGCTACGAAACGCCTCACCCTCCCCCCAACCTGGCCGCCTATTATGCCTGGCTGGAGCAGAGGGGCTTTCGCTTCGATTGGATTCGCACCGACTGTCGCTTCGAGAGCCTGGCCGAGGCCGTCGAGCTGGTCCGCTTTTTCTTTGGCGACGAATTGGCGCGCCAGGTCGTGGCCAGGCAGTGGGTGATCCTGCCCGAGTGCACGGGCATCTGGTGGCGGCGCGTGTAGCACAGGTGCAACGCACTTTTAAAGTGCGTTGCACCTGGAGATGGTCTTGCGGTGCTCCTCATAGTGCTCGTAAGTATTGTACACGACCCAGGTCATGACCGGTTTTTGTTCAGGGCCGATTGAGCTGCTGGGTGCGGCTAGCTCGCTCTCGCTGGCTCGCTCCAGGGCGGCCAACAACTGGGCGTGTGTGTCGTGCAAGTCGAGCAGCACGCTGGTGAGGGAGCGCTCCTTGTTGCGTTCGAACAAGACGGCATTGATGCGCGTCTCGTCGAATGGGTCGAACGTGGCTCGATCCATCCGTATGGCCTCGTGGGGGGGCAGGCCCTGGAACTGGTTGGCGAGCACAAAGCCTTCCCACTCCGTGATGTGAGCCAGGTTGTCCTTCACCGACCAGCCGCCGGGATCGGCCGCCGTCATTTGCTCGTCGCTCAGGCCGTGGACGGCCTGCAGCAAGGCCGTCCACTCGTGTTGGATGCGGGCCAGCAAATCGGCCTTGTCCTTGGGCCAGCCTGCGCCAACGGCCGTCGGCGCGCCCGCCACAGTCGAGGTGGTCTTGCCTGGCGCGCTATCTGGGACCTTGACGCCGCTGAGCAAGCTGGACAGGTGTGCCCGGTGATCGCTGCGGACGATGGCCAGTATCTCGTCTTCGGCCAGCAGGCGTGTGTCGCCGCGCGGCACGATCACCTCGTCGCCGCGCATCACGGCCGCCAGGGTACAATTGGGTGGGAAAGCCAATTCTTTGAGCGTTTTGCCTACCACGGGTGACTCGGGCGGGATCTTTTCCTCGACCAGCGCCACCTCGCCCCGGCGCAGCTTGAACAGCGTCATCATGTCGCCCAGCGACATTTCTTCCTGGATCAAGCGCACCATCAGCTCGGCCTGGTTGATGGCCACGTCTACACCCATGTCGGGTGTGAACAGCCAGGCGTTCTTGGGGCTGTTGACGCGCGCGATCACGCGCGGCACGCTGAACTGGGTGTGCGCCAGGCTGGCCACGACCAGGTTGACCTCGTCGTCGCCAGTGACGGCCGCCACCACGTCGGCGGACGTGATGCCGGCGTCGATCAGCACTTGGGCGTTCGTCCCGTCGCCCTGGACGATGTTTTCAGTCGGGAGTTCTTTGTGCAGCCTGACCAGCACCTCTGGCCGGTACTCGACGATCTTGATCTGGACGTTTTGCTGCAGCAGCAAGTCGGCCAGGTAGGATCCCACCTTGGCGCCGCCTACGATGAGCACGAACATAGGTCAACCTCCTTGATTGAGCATGGTTTCCAGGCGTCCCAGGGCCGTCGTCACGACGCTGAGGGACAAGAGATCGGCCTCTTCCAGCGTCGTGTCGGGCGAGGGGATAAAGGTATGCCCGCCGCGCGCCAGGCCGACCGGGACGATCTCGCCTGGCACGAGCAATCTGCTCAGCGGCCGGCCGGCCATGCGTGCCGGGACGCGCATCTCGATCACCTGCACCTCGCCGTTGCCCAGGCTGACGACGTACTGCACCTGGCGGCACGTCATGAGCTGCTCGAGGCGGTTCACGCCCCAGGTGGCGATGGAGACGGTCTGGACGCCAAAGCGCCGGTACATCTCGGCCTGGCTTGGCTCGTGCAGACGCGCCACGACCAGCGGCACGTTGAAGCGGTCGCGCGCCACGCGCGCCACGATCAGGTTGGTGGCGTCGTTCGAAAAGACGGCCGCCAACGCGTCAGCCTCTTCGATCCCGGCTCGCACCAGCACCTCGCGATCGAAACCGATGCCGGTGACCGTCTGGCCGCGAAAGGTAGCGTGCAAGCGATGGAAGGCCGCCGGCACGGGATCGACGATGGTGACGTGGTGGCCGCTCGTCTCCAGGTTCTCGGCCAGCTCAGAGCCTACCCGGCCACAGCCTACGATGATCATTTTCATAGCATCACTCCCTCAATCGATACGGCACGTCGGTGACGATCGTGTCGTGGCGAAACAAGAACGCCAGGCGAATCATCATGGCCGTTTGGTTGTGCAGAAAATTGTGCCAAAAGCGCGCCGGCAGAAACTGGGGCAGCACGATGGTCACGATCTCGTCGTGACGGCGGATGTCGTCGATCTGGTTGACATACTCGATCAAAGGCCCGATCGTCGAGCGATAGGGGGAGGGCAAAACTTTCAGGCGTACCCCGTCGCCCCAACGCTCCCACCGGGCCTGGATTTTGGCCGTTTCCTGCGGGTCCACCTCCACGTGCACGGCCGTCACGTCGTCCGAGACCGAGCGGGCATATTCCAGGGCGCGCAGCACGCCGCGATGGACGCCCGAAACGGGCACGATCACCCGGTGGCGGCGCACGCGCGGCGGCGCGCCGTAGGTGTCCAGCGACAGTTGGACGGCCACCGACTGGTAATGGCGATAGACGGCCCTAAAGCCCAACACGAAAATGGGGATCAAGATCACCACCGCCCATGCCCCGTAGACAAACTTGGTCAGGGCGATAACGGCCAGCACGATGCCGGTGGCCACGGCCCCCACGCCGTTGATGATAGCTTTGATCTGCCAGTGCGCGCCGCGCTTGCGCCACCAGCGCACGACCATACCCGACTGCGACAGGGTAAACGACAAGAACACGCCCAAGGCATACAGCGGGATCAGCCGCGTGGTGCTGCCGCCAAAGGCGACCACCAGCAGCGCTGACACGAAGCCTAGCATGATGATACCATTCGAATACACCAGCTTGTCGCCCAGGTTATAAAACTGGCGTGGCAGGTAGCGGTCGCGGGCCAGGATCGAAGCCAGGCGCGGGAAGTCGGCGAACGAGGTATTGGCGGCCAGCAGCAGGATTAGCGCGGTGGCGAACTGGGCCAGGAAATACGGCGGCGTGTCGCTGCCGAAAACGCGGCGTGCCAGCATTGACACAATCGTCTCGTGAGTGGCCTCGTCCGGGGCGATGCCGTACTGGTGCGAAAGGAAGGTGATCCCCAGGAACATGGTGATCAGCAGGGCCGCCATGGCAATCAGTGTCTTGCCGGCGTTGTCCGATTCGGGCGGCTTGAAGGCCGGGATGCCGTTGCTGATGGCTTCCACCCCGGTCAGCGCGGCGCAGCCGGACGAAAAAGCGCGCAGCACCAGGAACACGGTCAAGCCCTGGACGGCGTGCACGTTTACCGGCGGCTCGGCCGCCGGCGGCATGCCGCTGAACAGCCACTTGGCCAGGCCTACGCCAATCATCGTCAGGAAGGTCACTACAAACAGGTAGGTCGGCACGGCGAAAATCGTGCCGGACTCGCGCACGCCGCGCAGGTTGGCGAGGGTGACCAGGCTGATAAACAAGACCGCCATCGGCACTGTAAAGGGGAGCAGGGCCGGGACGGCCGAGGTGATGGCGGCCACGCCGGCCGAGATGCTGACGGCCACGGTCAAGACATAATCCGTCAGCAGGGCCGCCGCGGCGACCAGGCCAGGCAGCACGCCCAGGTTGTCGTGCGAGACGATGTACGACCCGCCGCCCGAAGGGTAGGCGTGAATCGTTTGGTAATACGAGATGGCCACAATGGCCAGCAGGGTCGCGATGACGAGCGCCACCGGCCAGGCCAGCCCGATCGCGCCGCTGCCGGCCAGGATCAAGATCAGCAAGATCTCTTCGGTAGCGTAGGCCACCGAAGACAGGGCGTCCGAAGAAAAGACGGCCAAGGCCTTGAGCTTGCTCAGGCGCTCGTGAACGGCCTGCGCCGTGGCCAAGGGATCGCCAAACAAGAGCCGCCGCACGCTAAAAGATTCGATGCTTTTATCCATCTCAACCTAGGAGCTTGTCGGAGAGAGCATTTTGTAGGGCGGCTTTCTATAGCCGCCGAGCTTGCGGCAGGTATGGAAACCTGTCTTACGGAGGTCTCTCCGACAGCCTGCTAGCGCAAATGAAAAGCCCACCCCCAGTGAGGGCAGGCTGTGACGAGTCCAACACACTGGTCAGAACGGCACAATTGTAACGTGATCTGCCCTAGATGTCAAGTGTGTGGGGCCTAGGGCATTCGTAGCAAATCGCTCAGGTGGGGCAACCTCCCCGAAAGCTTAGAGCTTTCGGGGAGGTAAGTGGAGCGCCATTTGAAAGCTATTGGATTTAGAGGTATAATGGGCAACATTGTTTTAGGGGCTATTCCGATAGTCCCTCATCTACCTGACCTAAAAAGGAGTCGTATGAACACAAAAGAACTCGAGCAAACGCTCGTGCTCATCAAGCCGGACGCCCTCAAGAATTCCCTGACAGGCTACGTGCTCTCCCTACTGTCGGAATTTCACACCAAACTGCGCTTCGCGGCGGCCAAGATCGTCCAGGTCAGCAAGATGCTGGCTGAGGAGCATTATCTCGAGCACCACGGCAAGCCTTTTTACCCCTCGCTGATCGAGTACATCCAAGGCTGTTCCCATTATCCCAAGCCTGAAGATGCCTGGAAGCGCCGGGTGGTAGCGATTGTCTACCACGGCCCGAACGCCGTGCAAACGGTGCGCGACTTTTGCGGCCCAACCAATCCCCAAGTGGCTCGTATGGAAAAACCGGGCTGCATCCGCGCCTTGGGCACGCTGACGCCTATCCTGGACGAGGCCGGCAATGAGGTGGAAAAGCGCATGGACAATCTCATTCACGCCTCAGCCAAGCCCGTCGAGGCCGAGCGAGAAGTCAAGCTGTGGTTCAAGCCCAACGACATGCCGCCTCTCATGCGCGCTTATCCCACCCGGCTGAGCCAGGATCACTATTACTTCAAAGGCGGGCAACTGTACAAGAGCTACGAGCCGGGCAGCATTTGCCTGCTTGCCCCCGGCGACGTGGCCTGGCAATCGGATTTGGACGCCCTGGAATTGCTTTACCAGGGCAAGCCATCTGTTGGGTGTTCCGTCGAGGCCGTGGCTGCCAAGTATCTCATCAACGAGGACGGGGGGCGCGCCGCTGTGTGACGGGATAGAAAGCATGTCAGGGGGCATGTTTCAAACCCGCCCCTACGAAGCCGCTTGAAAAGCTGACCGGCCCCAGGGCTGGCCTTGCACGACGCACGCTGCTCCCACTGCCGCTGCCACTTCCTCCAGCGTGTGTTCTGGTTCGCGGGTAAAGATGGTTTGGGCCGAGACGCGAATACCCTCCTCGGCCAGGCGGGTCCAGGCATGCTCGATCCACGATACAGCATCGACTCGGTTAACCAGGTGAAGCAGTAAAACCGGCCGCTGAGACTCGCGGGCAATGCGCGAGACTTCGGCAATGGCCTCGTCGCCGGGCGCCTCGTTCGAAGCCAACACAACCGGCGATACAGGCGGCTTGTGTACCTCGATCCATGCGGGAGCGTCTAGCTCGCGGTTCATCCAGGCCGACCAAAACGACAGTCCCAGGTACTCGAACGGCAAGCTAAAGACCAGTCCAATTTCCCGCCAGGGTGAATCCAGGTGAATCTGGACGTAAAATTGTCCGGCCGTAAAGGCGAGCAAGAACACCACGACCGCCGTCATGCCCAACAACGTGTCTATCCATCCCCAAGATCGTTGTTCCTTCATAGAGCATTCCCTCTCGTCGTATCGAGTTGGTAAGGTACGTGCACAACCACGGTATTGCGGCGAAACAGAAAAGCCAGGTGAATCATGTAAGCCGTCTGGTTATGCAGGAAATTATGCCACCACCTATCGGGGACGAACTGTGGCAGCACGAGCGTGATCATATTGTAGCCAGGCGCGGCCTGGCTGATCTTGTCCACGTACTCGACCAGGGGCTCGACCAATTGGCGATAGGGAGAGGGCAAGACGACCAGCCGGACGCCATCGCCGTATTCTCGCCAACGAGCCCTGACCTTGAGCGTTTCGGCCGGATCAAGTTCGACATAGACGGCCGTCACGTCGTCAGAGATGGACTGGGCGTAACGTAAAGCCTGCATGACCCCCCTGTGCACCGAGGCAATCGGAACGATCACCCGGTGGCGCCGGATGGGCGGCGGGACAGTGCAGTTGGTCATTGAGAGTTGGGCAGCGGTGGCCTTGTAATGGTAATGAATGGCAAAGAAAACGCTCACCAAGGCCGGCACGATCACCACGATGACCCACGCCCCATGGCTGAACTTGGTCACGGCAAACACGATCATCACGATCCCGGTCGCCAAGGCCCCCATGCCGCTCAGCACTTGTTTGAGACGCCAGTGCCGGTCATATTCGAGCACAGAGCTGTGCGTCTCGACGCGTTCGCCTGGCTTGAGGTGGCCGATCTTTTGCCAGCGCACGACCATGCCCGCCTGTGAGACCGTAAAGCTGAGGAATACGCCGATGGCGTACAGGGGAATCAAGCGCGACACATCGGCCCCGAATAGGACCACCAGGACCACGGCTGTGCCGGACAGGGTCAGGATGCCGTGCGAGAACACCAGCCGGCTGCCGCGGTAGGTCAACTGGCGCGGCAAGAAACCGTCGCCGGCGTGTAAAGCCGCCAGGCGCGGGAAATCAGCAAAACTGGTGTTGGCCGCCATGATCAATATCGCCATGGCGCTGACCATCAACAGCATATAACCCAGGCCGCGCCCCAGGACAGCCCGCCCTACCTGCGAGACCACCGTCTCGGTTTCGGATGGCAAAGCCTGCACGTGATGAGCTATGACGGTCAGGCCGACGAACATGGCCACCAGGAGCGAACTCATCCAGATCAGCGTGATCGCCGCGTTACGGCTCTTGGGTTCGCGGAAGGCGGTGATGCCGTTGGAAATGGCCTCGATGCCGGTCAACGCCGCGCAGCCGGACGAAAACGCACGCAAGACCAGGAACCAGGTGAGCGGCTGAACGGTGTCGTGAAGGATCTCGACGCCGCTGACCGGCTGCAAACTGCCGCTCAGCAGGCGGAAGATGCCGGCGCCCAAGGCGATCGCCATCATCACAATGAAGAAATACGTTGGCACGGCGAACAGCCGCCCCGACTCTTTGACGCCGCGCAGGTTGACGATGGTCATAAACACGATGAGAACCACGGCCAATTCTACCCGAAACGGCAGCAGGAAGGGCAGGGCCGAGGCGATTTGGGCCACGCCGCTGGAAATGCTGACGGCCACCGTCAGGATATAGTCGGTCAGCAGAGCCGCGCCGGCGGTTTGAGCCATCAACTCGCCCAGGTTGTCGCGCGCCACAATGTAGGCTCCGCCGCCGTTAGGGTAGGCGTAAATCGTTTGGCGATACGACACAGAGACGATCAGCAGCAGCGCGGCGATCGCCAGCGCGATGGGGACGGACAGGTGAAAAACTCCTGCCCCAGCCAGGGCCAGTATGACGAGGATCTCTTCGGTGGCGTAGGCTGTGGATGACAAGGCATCCGAGGCGAACACGGCCAGGCCCACCACTTTCGACACGACCTGGTGGGGAATGTCGACCGTTTTGAGCGGTGGGCCGATGAGAAAGCGCCACATGCGCGCCGAATAACTTGTTGAAACCATGCCTACCTCCACACGTATAGTAGATGTTTACACAGACCATGCCCTAGCTTGTGCCTGAGACTTGCCAGGGCATTTCGAGTACATGTTACTCGTGCGAGGTTTGGAAAAGATAAAAAAGAGGCGGGGAAATATAAAGATTTTATAAAAAAAGAGGGGGTAACGACAAAAATGTCGTAGGGGCGAGGCACTGCCTCGCCCCTACGCAACGGTTATTTTCGGAATAGATTGGCTGCTCCGCTTAGGCTCTGCCTGCGCGCCTAGGCGTCGTCGGCCACAAAGCGGTAGCCCACACCCGGCTCGGTCATGATCAGTGAGGGTTGGGCACCGGCCGGGTCGAGCTTGTGTCGTAACTGGCTGACGTACACGCGCAAGTACTGTGTCTCGCCTTCGTAACCTGGCCCCCACACGTGCTCCAGGATCTGGTTGTGAGTGAGCACCCGGCCGGCGTTGCCGGCCAGGTAAGCCAGCAGCTTGTACTCGGTGGCGGTCAGCCGGATGTCTTCGTCGCCGCGCTTGACCACGTGGCGGGCCAGGTCGATCTGCAGCGGGCCGGCGTGAACGACCGGCTCGGGCGAGCCGGCCGCGCGCGCCGCGTGGCGCAGCGCCACGCGCAAGCGGGCCATCAGCTCGTCGGCGCCAAACGGCTTGGTCAGGTAGTCGTCCGCTCCCAGGTCGAGCGCCGCCACTTTATCACGCTCGGCGTCGCGCACCGACAGCACGATGATGGGCACCGGTGACCACTCGCGCAGGCTGCGGCACACCTCCAGGCCACTCAGGCGAGGCAAGTTCAAGTCCAGGATGATGGCGTCCGGCAGCTCGGCGGCCGCCTTGTCCAGCGCCTCTTCGCCGTCCGCCGCGCTCACCACCTCGTAGTCGTGAGCCACCAATCCCGTCCGCAGCGCGCGCAAAATCTGAGGCTCGTCGTCGACGATCAGGATCTTGGCCTTTTTGGCCATCTCACACCTCTCCGGGCGCGAATAGCCGGGGATCCTTACCGGCAGGAAGCGGCAAGGTGAACACGAAGCGGGCACCACTCCCGCCCGCAATTGGGCTTTCCACCCAGATACGCCCGCCGTGCGCCTCGACGATGCCCTTGCAGATCGAAAGCCCCAACCCCGTTCCCATGTCCGGCGCGCGATCCTGGTAGATGCGATAGAACTTGTCAAACAGGTGAGCGCGCGCGGACTGGGGAATCGGCGGCCCCTGGTTGGCTACGCTCACCGTTGTGCCCGTCGAGTTGCTGTAAGCTCTCACCTGGATGATAGAGCCGGCAGGGGCGAAATGAATCGCGTTCTCCACCAAATTGGTGACGACGCGATCCACTTGCACATAGTCGGCATAGACCAGCGGCAGGTCAGGCGGCCAATCCAACTGTATCGTCAAGGCCGTCGCGGTAAAAGACAGGTGGCGCACCACCGCCCGGATCAACTCGTCCAGGTCGCACCAATCCAGCTTGAGCGTGAGCGCGCCGGCCTCGATGCGCGACATGTCCAGCAAGTTTGTGACCAGGCGGTTCAGGCGATCCGTCTCTTCGTTAATGGTGGACAGCAAATCGTAGCGCGCTGCCGCGTCCAAGCTTACGTCCCGCTGCAGCAGCACGGTCGCCGAGGCCTTGATAGCCGACAGAGGTGTCCGCAAATCGTGCGATACCGACGACAACAAGGCGGACTTGAGCCGGTCGCTTTCTTCTAACAGGTGGGCCCGGTCTGCCTCGCGCGCCAGCCTGGCCCGCTCGACGACCAGCCCCACTTGGGCAGCGAATGTCGTCAAAACACGCCTGGCCAGAGGGTCAATGTCCGAGCCGGCCTGGGGCATCGTCAAGCGCAGCACGCCAACCGTTGTCTGATGAGCCGTCAATGCCAAATCCACCACTTGCCCTTGGGTTGGACTGCCGGCTGCCTGATAGCGCGCGTGCGATTGCAAGCTTGCATCGGGCGCTCTTAGCAGTATCTCACATGCTGCCAGGTCAAACACCTCGGCCACTTGGCGGGTGACAGAAGCCAACACCTCGTCCACATCGGCCTGGGCGTTCAAGGCTTGGCTCAGTTTGTACAGAGTGGCCGCCTCGCGTTCGCGGGCTTGAGCCTGTGCAGCGTGGGCGTTGGCTGTGCTGACTAACTGGCTGATGATCACGGCTACAATCAAGAACACCAGCAGCACCAGGAACTCGTCGGGGTTTTGAACCACCAGCGTGTGGCGAGGGACCAAGAAAAAATAGTTGAAGGCAAAAAAAGCGGCCAGTGAGGAAGCGAGGGCCGGCCTCAGCCCGCAGCGCGTGGCGGCCAGCATGACCGGCAGCAAGAAAAGCAGTGCGATCACCGGTGAGGACAGCCAGGGACGCACCATCAGCAAAACGGCCGTGGTCGCGGCGACAGCGCCGAGTCCCAGCCCAAACCTGGCCCAGGCCGACGGAGTAGCTCTCGTGAACATGTGTCCCGTGCTAGCAGATTGTCGGAGAGACATCTCGCTGAGCCTACCTTCCCGAAAGCTGGGAGCTTTCGGGAAGGTGAAAAAGCGTTCTCTCCGA
>JAFGFO010000462.1 GCA_016931085.1 Thermoflexales bacterium | reverse complement strand
TCGGAGAGACATCTCGCTGAGCCTACCTTCCCGAAAGCTGGGAGCTTTCGGGAAGGTGAAAAAGCGTTCTCTCCGACAAACTCCTAGATACAGAGTACCCAAACGGGTCATAGACAAAGCCGGGGCAAGGTCGTATAATTCTATCCGCTTGAGGACTTAGGGGGCAGGCGTCGACGTTGCCTCTAACTCGGGCGAAACGGTCAGCATGACGACAGTCGGGGCCGGGGTAGGCGGAAGTGGTTCGGGAATCAGGGTTACCACCAAACTCAACACCATGCTCACGACAATGATGAGACTGAGAATCCCAAGTAAAATTTGTTGTTTGCGCCTGGAACGCCAAGATCGAGCCATATATACTCACCTGATAATGTATAGGCACTATTGCGTAAATAGATGCCGATAGGACAGCCGGACTCATTATAAAGTGCATGGCAAAGACTGTCAAGCGGCTTGACATTTGCCAAGCGTTAGTTATAATACTCCAATTGGTTTTGGGTTCCATGTTGCAGGTAAGGAGGTGGTCGCGCTCAAGTCAAAACAGGGAGCGAGCTTCCCGCCAACGTGACGAGCCTCGTGGCTCGCAAGGTATGGAATACACATAAGAGGAGAAGATAACATGCGTAGCTTTAAAATCATCAGCCTGCTCGTGTTGGTCGTCACGCTTGTCTCGGCCTGCGGCGGCGGCGCCAAGCCCTATGAGTGCACCGACCCCAATGGATGTGTGACGATTGGCCCTGGCAAGCCCATTCGCCTGGCTTACATGTTCGTCGTGTCCGGCGCGGACGCTTCGCTGGGCACCGACACCAAGCGCGGCGCTGAAATCGCCGTCGAGGATAAAAAGACCATCCTCGACCACCCGATCGAACTGGTCGGCGAAGATGAGTTGTGCAGCGCCGAGGGTGGCCAGACGGCCGCCACCAAGCTGGCGGCCGACACCAGCGTGGTAGGCATCATCGGCACCAACTGCTCCAGCGCGGCGCGCGCGGCCATCCCGATCATGTGCAAGGCCAGCGTCGCGATGGTCTCGCCCTCCAACACCGCGCCCGACCTGACAGACAGCGCCCGGCCGGCCGAGTATTGGTGCTATGCGCGCACCGCCCACAACGACCTGGTGCAGGGCAAAGCCGCCGCCCAGTTTGCCTGGGAAAAGATGGGCGTCAAGACAGCCGCCACCATTCACGACGGCAGCATCTACGCTGACAAGCTGCAGCAGGTCTTTGCCGAAGAGTTCAAGCGACTGGGCGGCACGATCACGGCCCAGGAGGCCGTGGCGCCGACCGACACCGATATGAAGCCCATGCTAACCCGCATCGCAGCCAGCAAGCCGGCCTTCATCTACTATCCCATCTTTATCGCCGCCGGCGGGCACATCACCAAGCAGGCCCGCGAAATCCCCGAGCTGGCCAACGTCTACCTGATGAGCGCGGACGGCACCTTCTCACCCGACCTGCTCAAGGCGGCCGGCGAGGCAGCCAAGGGCATGTACCACTCCAGCCCCGACTTTTCGGCCTTTGGCGCGGCCTATCAAGACTTTTTGGCCAAACACGAGACCAAGTACGGCGAAAAGACCCTGGCGCCATTCCACGCCCACTCCTACGACGCGGCCATGATCTTTTTTGCCGCTATCGAGAAAGTGGCCATCAAGGACCCGGACGGCACCCTGCACATCGGGCGCAAGGCCTTGGTTGACGCCGTCTTTGCCACCCAGAACCTCAAGGGCCTCACCGGCAACCTGAGCTGCAGTGCGACGGGCGACTGTGCCGATCCCAAGATTGCGGTCTACCAGGTCAAGAGCGCCGATCCGGCCGCCTGGAATCCCGGCGCGGCTGCTGACAGCAACCCGCAAAAGATTTGGCCCTAAGCAAGCACACGAGCCGGTTTCTGACCAGCTAAGCCGATAAGGGCTAAATGAAGAAACCAAACTCGAGCAAAAATGTGCAGGGACGAGCTGCGGCTCGTCCCTGCACGAACATCATCACGTGAGGAAACACACCATGCTGCAAAAAATGACACGACAATTATCCCTGACCACCATCCTCATGTGGCTGATTGGCGGCATCATCTTGTTTTTCGTCATCCTGGGAATGGTCATTACCCTGGCCTCGGGCAAATATGGCGTCGAAACGTGGCGAGGCCTGATCGTGGCCGGCCTGACGCGCGGCAGCATCTATGCGCTCATCGCACTGGGATACACCCTGGTATACGGGGTGTTGCGCATGATCAATTTTGCTCACGGGGACATCTTTATGACCGGTCCCTTTATCGCCTACTTTGTAGCCAAGCCGCTCGTCGAGTCCGGTTTTCTCGACCGCCAGCCCAGCCTGATCTTTACCGCGCTTGGCTTATTGGTCATCACAGCCGTCGCCATGGCTGTCTCGACTGTTCTGGCGGTGCTTTTAGAGCGCATCGCTTATCGACCACTGCGCAACGCACCCCGCCTGATACCGTTAATCACCGCCATCGGGGCGTCCTTCTTCCTGGAGTACTCTTTTCTAGGCCTGTTTGGCTCCGGCATACGAGCCTATCCAGACATACAGAGTTTGAAAGGCCCCGTGGGCAGCCTGCCCATCTTGAAAACAGAGGCGGTCGTGATCGTGTCGGCTGTGGTCATGCTGGCTGGCCTATATGCCTTTGTGCAACTGACCAAGACCGGCAAAGCCATGCGAGCCGTGTCTGAGGACAAGGACGCCGCGCGGCTGATGGGGATCGACGTGGACCAGGTGATCACCATCACCTTTGCTATCGGCGGGGCCATGGCCGGCGCGGCCGGGGTATTGTACGTGCTCCTCTTCAGGCAGTTCAACTTTATCATGGGCTTTATCCCAGGCCTCAAGGCCTTTACGGCGGCCGTGCTAGGCGGCATTGGTAACGTTCCAGGCGCCATGCTGGGCGGCATGGCCCTCGGCATCATCGAATCGCTGTTCCCCAACCTGGTTCTGGAAGGCCTGGGCATTCCGGCCCCCTATCAACTTCAGGACGCGGTGGCCTTTGTCATGCTGGTGTTGATCCTGATCTTCCGGCCGACAGGCATCATGGGCGAGCGCCTGGCAGTGAAGAAAGCGTGAAGAAGATAGAGACTGGAGATAGAGATAGAGACTGGAGATAGCGACTGGAGACAGGGGTAGAGACAAGAGACAGGGAGATAGGGATGGAAAGTAGCACACGCCTCAGCAACTCTCGCTTCAACTGGATAGACCCGGTCAAGAAGGGACTAATCGGAGGCATTATTGCTCTCCTGGTGGCCCTGGTGGGCATGGTAGAGTCTTTTAGCCGTCGCGACATCGTCGGCGGTGTGATCTCTATGGGACAAACCCTGCTGTTGCTGACCTTTATCTATGCCGCCTACACAGCCGTACACCGCGTAGCTGAGACGCAACAAGAGGCCACCGGCTCGGCTCAACTCTCGCCCACGACCACGTTATTGAGTGGGGGCTTGGCCAGCTTGGTCACGGCCGCTACCCTGGCGGCGTTAGTGCTCATCGGCCCGCCGATCAACCTGCGGGCCGTGTTCTCGGACGCCTCGCCGGCCCTGTACGCCATACTGACCTTTGGCCTGGGCACCAACGTGGGCGTTGTAGTGCTCTTGGTTGCCGGAGTGGCGATAGGCCTGCTGACGAGCGGGCTGAGCTTGCTGCCGGACCACATCCGGCGAGCCATTACGTTTGGGCTGAGCATCGTCGTGGCCGCCGGCCTGCTGGAAGGCTTGCTGCGCGTGATGTTTGAGGGATGGGGGCTGGTAGGCAATCTGTTCCTTTGGATATTTGCCGCGCGGGGGCTATCGATTCTGGGCGCGATCGCCGTGTTTACCCTCGTCGCAGGCGGCAGCCTCGCCTGGCGAGCGCGCGGCGCCCAAGTCAAGCAGCGCATGGCCAGCCTGTCCGCCCAGCGACAACGCCAACTGCGCTGGGGGAGCCAGGGCTTGCTCCTGGCCGTTTTGCTCCTTTTGCCGCGCATCGTTGGCTCGTATCCCAGCGAGGTCATGGACAACATTGGCCTGTATATCTTGATGGGCTTGGGGCTTAACATCGTCGTGGGCTTTGCAGGCCTGCTCGACCTGGGCTACGTAGCCTTTTTCGCCATGGGGGCTTATATCATGGGCGTCCTGATCTCACCCGAGATCACCTTCATCCCGGTTCAATTTACGTTCTGGACAGCCCTGCCATTCGCTGTCGGCGGGGCGCTGCTGACCGGCATCCTCCTGGGCGTTCCGGTGCTAGGCATGCGCGGCGACTACCTGGCCATCGTCACCCTGGGCTTTGGCGAGATCATTCGCCTGGTAGCACTCTCGGATTGGCTCAAGCCCTACATCGGCGGGTCTAACGGCATTACCCGCATCCCCAAGCCCCCAGTCGGCCCATTCGGCGAGCTGGCCACTCCCCAAAGCCTGTACTATCTCATCCTGGCCGGCTGCCTGGCGGCCGGTTTTGTCTCGTGGCGGCTCAAGGACTCGCGCTTGGGCCGAGCCTGGATGGCTATGCGCGAGGATGAAGATGTAGCCGAGGCGGTCGGCATTCACCTGGTGAGCACCAAGTTGATGGCGTTCGCCTCCGGCGCGGCGTTTTCTGGCCTGGCCGGCGCTATTTTTGCCAGCAAGCTCACCTCAATTTACCCCCACAGCTTTCACCTGCTGGTTTCGATCAACGTACTGTGCCTGATCATTGTTGGCGGCATCGGCAGCATCCCGGGCGTCATCGTGGGGGCACTCATCCTGGTGGGAGTGCCGGAGCTGCTCAGAGAGTTTGAAGAATACCGCCTGATGATGTATGGCGCGTTCCTCGTGGTCATGATGCTGACCAGGCCGGAGGGTTTGTGGCCTGAAGCAACACACCAACGCGAGCTACACGAGAGCGAGGCGGAAAGCATTAATCCGGGTGTTGAAAAACACGTCAGCGTCCCGGGTTAGCGGGGACCGCCAGTAAGCAGTAACGAGCAAAGAGCAACGAGTATGAGCATTCTTAACGCAACACAAGTCACCAAGCGCTTTGGGGGTCTGACGGCTGTGGGCCGTTTGGACGTGGACATTCAAGAGCGTTCCATCCACAGCATCATTGGGCCTAACGGAGCCGGCAAAACGACCTTCTTCAACTGCATCACCGGCTTTTACAAGCACGAAGAAGGCAGCATCGTGTTCCAAAACCAGGTGATAGACGGCCTGTCGCCCGACCAGGTCACGCGCATGGGCATCGCGCGTACCTACCAGAACATTCGCTTGTTCGCCAACATGACGACCATCGAGAACGCCTTGGTTGGGCAGCACATCCATCTCCACACGGGGGTATTGGGCAGCATCTTTCGGACCGCCTCCGCCCTGCGCGAAGAAGCCGAGGCATTGGGGGAAGCGCGGCGCTTGCTTCGCTTTGTCGGCCTGAGCGGCAAGGGCGACTTGCTGGCCAGGAATCTGCCCTACGGCGACCAACGCCGGCTGGAGGTGGCGCGCGCCCTGGCGACCCGGCCCAAACTGCTGCTACTTGACGAGCCCACCGCCGGCATGAATCCCAGGGAGACGGCCGACATGACGGATTTTATCCGGCGGCTGCGCGACGAATTGGACATCACGATCTTGCTGATCGAGCACCAAATGCGAGTGGTCATGGGCATTTCCGAAACGATCACGGTGATGGACTTTGGGGAAAAGATTGCCGAGGGCACGCCGGTCGATATTCAAAACAATCCCCAGGTCATCGAGGCCTACCTGGGACGCGGCGACTCGACCGTCGCATAACCGAGAGGACGACAGTATGGCGCTACTCGAGATCGAAAACGTTCACACCTATTACGGGCACATCCATGCCCTCAAGGGCGTTTCGCTCGCCGTCGAGGAGGGCGAGATCGTCACACTGATCGGCGCCAATGGCGCCGGTAAAAGCACGACCCTCAACACCATCAGTGGCCTGCTGCGCCCGCGCGAGGGGTGTGTCCGGCTGGCCGGCCAGAACCTGGCGGATTGCAAGCCGCACGACATCGTGGCCAAGGGGATCGTACAGGTACCCGAGGGGCGGCGCGTGTTTGGCCGCCTGAGCGTGCAGGAGAACCTAGAAATGGGCGCCTTCACCCGCACCGACAAAGCGGCCATCGCCCAGGATATGGAACGTGTGTTTGTTCTTTTCCCGCGCCTCAAGGAGCGGCGCAAGCAATGGGCTGGCACGCTTTCCGGCGGCGAGCAGCAGATGCTGGCTACCGGGCGCGGCATAATGGGCCGGCCGCGCGTGCTGCTGATGGACGAGCCTTCGATGGGCCTGGCGCCGGTGCTGGTGGACAGCATCTTTGACACCATCAAGCAACTACACAGCGAAGGGACGACCATCCTGCTGGTGGAGCAAAACGCCCGCATGGCGCTCTCGGTGGCCAACCGGGGTTATGTCCTGGAGACAGGCACGATCGTGCTGCAAGACACGGCCGAAGCGCTGCGCAGTAACGAGACCGTGCGCAAAGCCTACCTGGGAATCGCGTAGACGGCGGATCCGGTGCGATCCGAAATCCGAAATTAAAAATCCACGATTTGAAGGGAGGTGATCCGGGCAAAAAGACAAACCAGACAGACAGTCTGCCTCTACTATCAACCCTTAGTCAGTTGGAGAAGATACCATGTTACGCAATAAGCATCTGTTTCTAGTCCTCTCGATCCTGGTGATCGCAGCCACTGTGCTAGGCGCCTGCGGTGGCATAGGGACACCGGCGCCGACCCCGACGCCCCAGCCGACTCCCGAGCCGCAATTTGAAGCGTTGGGCGTCACCGCCCCGTGCAAAAACAACCGCGTGCAAGAAATCGCGGCCGTCGACAAGCTAACGGTCAAGTTCACCTTGTGCAAACCGGACCCGGCCTTCCTGGCCAAGCTGGCCTTCGTGCCCTTTTACATCCAACCCCAGGAGTGGATCGAAAAGACAGGCGGCGCGGGCGAGCTGTTGGAAAAGCCCATCGGCACCGGGCCTTACATGATCGAAAAATGGGATCGCGGCAACAGCATCACCTTCAAGCGTTTTGACAGCTACTGGGGTGAAAAGGCCAAGACGCCTACGCTGGTCTTCCGCTGGGCGACCGAGGGAGCCGCCCGCCTGCTCGAACTGCAAGCCGGCACGGTCGATCACATCACGCAGCTCAGCCCGGACGATTACGCCAAAGTCCAAGGCGATTCCAGCCTGAAATTCTTGCCGGTGCCAAACCCCAATATCATGTACCTGGCGATGACCGACACCTTCGAACCCTTCAACAATATCAAAGTGCGCCAGGCGATCGCTATGGGCATCGACCGCAAGCGCATCGTGGACAACTTTTACCCGGCCGGCTCGGAGGTCGCCTCGCACTTTACCCCGTGCAGCATCACCAACGGCTGCCAGGGCCAGGCGTGGTACGATTTCGACGCGGCGGCCGCTCGCAAGCTGTTGGCCGAGGCCGGTTTCCCGGACGGCTTCAAGACCAAGATCTATTACCGCGACGTGTTCCGCGTCTACCTGCCGGAGCCTAGCCTGGTGGCGGTCGAGCTGCAGACCCAATTGAAGCAAAACATGGGCATCGACGCCGAGGTGGTTGTGATGGAGTCGGGCGAGTTTATCGACGAGTCCACCGGCGGGCGGCTGGACGGCCTGTACATGCTGGGCTGGGGCGCCGACTATTTGCACGTGACCAATTTCGTGGACTTTCACTTTGGCCGCTCTAACCCGCAATTCGGCACTCCGCACCCCGAAATCTATGAACCCATGGAAAAAGCGGCCACGATCGCCGACGAAAAGGTGACCGCTCCTATGTACGAGCAGGTCAACAACGCTATCCGCGAGCTGGTGCCCATGGTACCCATCGCGCATGGATCGCCGGCCGACGCGGCGCGGGCCGACCTGGAGGGCGCGCACACCTCCGTGCTCGGCCCCCCCCTGCTGTGGAAGGTCAAGCCGGCTGGGCGGGACACCCTCATTTACCTCAAGGCGGCCGAGCCGATCGGTCTATACTGTATGGACGAAACGGACGGCGAGTCGTTGGACGCCTGCGAGATGGTCACCGAGGGCCTGTATACCTACAACGAGACTGGCACGGCCCAACCGGCCCTGGCCACCTCCTGCACGGCCAACCCGGACAGCACGGTCTGGACATGCAACTTGCGGCCGGGCGTCACCTTCCACGACGGATCGACGCTGGACGCCAACGACGTCGTCCGCTCGCTTGAGGCCGGCCTGAACGCCGCTAGCCCCTATCACAAGGGCAACACGGGTGCGTTCGAGTACCCCTCTTATCTATTCGACGCTTTGATGAACCTTAGCGAGTGATCCCAAGACCTGACAGGTTTATGGCGATCCTTCGGATCGCACAACCTGTCAGGTCTTTGCCATTATCATGTTCAAGTACATCATTCGGCGTTTCCTGGCCTCGCTGCCGGTCCTGTTTGGCGTCCTGGTCATCACCTTTGCGCTGGCGCGGGCTATACCGGGCGATCCGTGCAAATCCATCTTGGGCGAAAAAGCTACCGCAGAGGTGTGCGAGCGCTTCGCGCGTGAAAAGGGCCTGGACAAACCCATCCCGTTCCAGTTTGGCATCTACCTGGCGGACCTGGTGCGCGGCGACTTTGGCAACTCGATTCGCTTCAGCCGGCCCGTCATGCAAATCCTCATCGAGCGCCTGCCCACGACGCTCGAGCTAGGACTGACTGGGCTGCTCATCGCCTGCACGATTGGCATCCCGCTTGGCGTCATCTCGGCCCTGCGCCCCAACTCAGCCGTCGACATGGCGACGATGGTCGGCGCCAACATCGGGGTCTCTATGCCCGTGTTCTGGCTGGGCCTGATGCTGGCCTATCTCTTTGCCCTGGTGCTCAAAGACACGCCCTTCCAGTTGCCACCTTCGGGGCGTTTGTCGGCCAGCGTGACGTCGATACCCTTTTATGACGTGTACCGCTGGCGGCTGCCGGAGGGCAGCTTTGTCGCCAAGTTGTGCGAATTCTTGGGAAACATGATCATCCTGAACGCGGCGATCACCTTCAACGGGAAGGTTCTCGGCGATGCCATCGCACACCTCGTCCTGCCTTCGGCCGCGCTCAGCACCATCCCCATGGCCATCATCGCTCGCATGACGCGTTCCAGCATGCTGGAAGTGCTCGGACTGGACTATGTCCGCACCGCGCGGGCCAAGGGGCTGGCTGAGCGTGTAGTGGTATTGAGACACGCTTTTCGCAATGCGCTGCTGCCCATTGTGACGATCGTGGGCCTTCAACTGGGCATACTCTTTAGCGGCGCGATACTTACCGAAACGATCTTTAGCCTGGCCGGGGTAGGTCGCAGCCTGTACGAGGCCATCACGGCCCGCGACTATCCCATCATCCAGGGCTTTACGGTCGTCATTGCCATGAGCTATATCGCCGTCAACCTGATCGTTGACATCTCGTACGCTTTCCTTGACCCCCGGGTGAAACTCGACTGAGCCATGCGACTATTCAAAGACCGCCCCAAGAACTTGTGGTTGACGGCCCTTCAGCGGCTTTTTTGGCAACGCTCAGGCATCGCCGGCATGATCATCCTGGGCTTTTTGAGCCTGACGGCGCTCTTTGCCCCCCTCATCGCGCCTTACGACCCCATCCAGGTCCTCATCGACACCGAGCCGGTCAAGAAACGCCAGCCCCCGTGCATCCACTTGTTGGGCTGTCCGGCCGACCAACCCCAGCACTTGATGGGCATCGACGGTAACGTGCGCGATGTATTCAGCCGGATCATCTACGGGGCGCGCATCTCGCTGTACATCGGCTTTGTCACCATCGGCCTCGCCGTCATCGTCGGGACTGTCCTGGGCGCCACGGCTGGCTATGCTGGCGGGTGGGCATCGGACGTCATCATGCGCACCCTAGACGTCATGATGGCTTTCCCCTTCCTGCTGCTGGCCATCGCCATCGTCGCCGTGCTAGGACCCGGGCTGATCAACGCGATGATGGCCATCGCCATTGTCAACATCCCAGCCTTTGCGCGCGTCATCCGTTCCAGCGTCCTGTGCGTCAAAGAAGAAGAGTTCGTCACGGCTGCCCGCTCGATGGGGGCCAGCCCGATGCGCATCCTCTTTTTGCACATCCTGCCCAACGCGATCTCGCCGCTGATCGTCCAGAGCACATTGGGGATTGGCACGGCCATCCTGGAAACCTCGGCCTTGTCGTTTATCGGGATGGGCGCCCAACCGCCAGCGCCCGAATGGGGGTCGATGCTGGCGTCCGAGCGCAACCAGGTCTTTAGCGCGCCACACCTGGTATTCTTTCCCGGCCTGGCCATCATGACCACCGTGCTCGGCTTTAACTTGCTGGGGGACGGGCTGCGCGACGCGCTCGATCCCCGTCTGCGCTTATAGCCCATGGACACCGCCTCACATCGCACACGCGGTTACGGCCTGGTTCTGCTGGCGGCCGGGCTGTGGGCCACACTTGGGATCATCTTCAAGCAACTCCTGAACACCTACGCCCTGCCGCAAATTCTGATCTCGTATCTGCGGGCAGCCTTAGGTGGCGGGGCGATCCTGGCCGGCCTGGCCTTGTGGCGGCGGGAGGAGCTGCACATCACGTGGCGCGACATGCCGTTCTTGGTGGGTTTTGGGCTGCTGGGAGTGGCGGCATTCTTTGCCGTTTACGTGATGGCCGTCGATCTGGCCGGGGTGACGGTGGCCGTTATTTTGCTGTACACCGCCCCGGCCTGGGTGGCCGTGCTGTCGGCGTGTTTCTTGGGCGAGCGCATAGACGCGCTTAAAATCGCCTGCGTCGCCCTGTCCATCGCTGGCTGCGCGTTGATCGCCCGAGTCTATCACATACCGGCCCTGTCCCTGAACAGCGCCGGGCTGCTGGCGGGTATTGGATCGGGGCTTACGTATGCGCTCTTTAGCGTTTTTATCAAAGTCGGGGTACGCCAGCATTCCACGTGGACCGTGTTGGGATACGGCTATGCCATTGGCGCCTTGTTTCTGCTGCCGTTCCAATCCATGCACAGTTTGAGCAGCCTGGCCCAGCCCGGCGCATGGTTGTGGCTGGCCTTACTCATCGTGGGGCCGACCCTGGGCGCTGGCGCGTCGTTTGCGGCCGGCGTGCGGCACGTGCCGGTATCAAACGCCAGTGTGATCGCCACGCTGGAGCCGCTCATCGCGGCTTTGTTGGCCTATACCTTCCTGGGCGAGCGGCTGGAAGTGCCGCAACTTGTGGGAGGCGGGCTAGTCCTGGCGGCAGTCATTTTGCTGGCACGCCGGGCGGGGGACTGAAATTTTTTACCGCCAAGGCGCCAAGTTTTGATTTCTTTGCGTGCTTCGCGCCTTGGCGGTTATCCTAATACTTTGCAGACTTGGGAGAAAAACTATGCTGGTCAAAGATCAAATGACTCACAATCCGATTTGCGGGCGACCGGATATGCCGGTGGCCGAAGCAGCCGAACTCATGAGCCAGAACAACTTTCGCCATCTGCCTATCGTAGATGAAGAGACCATGCTGGTGGGCCTGGTCACACAGCCGGCTGTTACGCGAGCCATCAGCGCGAGTGGAGGCCGCCTGGGCCAACACGAAGTCCATTATATCCTGACAAAAATAAAAGTGCGGGATATCATGGTGACCGAGGTAATCACGATCAGCCCAGATACCCCCATCGAAGAAGCCGCCCGTGTCTTGGCCGATAAAAAGATCAGTTGCCTGCCGGTGGTACAGGATGGACAGCCCATCGGGATCATTACCGACAACGACCTGTTCGCCACGATGGTGAACTTGCTCGGCGCCAGGCGCCAGGGCGCCCGCGTAACGGTCCTCCAACCTGACCGCGCTGGCGAAGTAGCTCGCATCAGCAAAGCCGTTGCCGACAAGGGCGGTTACCTGTCGGTGTTTGTGACCTACCCGACAGCGGAGCCGGCGACATGGGCCTCGGTGCTCAAGGTCACCAATCTGCCCGAAGAAACGCTCGTGGAGACCCTCAACGCACTGCCCGACATTCGCGTCCAAGACGTGCGGGAAATCGCCTGATCTACTGGCCAGTGATGGACTTGCCTGCGCGCAGGGCGCGCAGGCCAACCGCGCGCTCGGTGCCTTCGCGCAGACGCTTGATGTTGGGGCGCAGCTCCCACACCACGAGGCCAGACGACAAAAGACTGTAGGCGACATACCACCAGTGCGGGTCCAGGCCTAAGGCCGCCCGTATCAGGAAGGTCAGCGCGATCACGGCCGCGCCGATCAGCGAGGCGAGCGAGGCATAGCCGATAAAGTAAAGGCCGAGAGGAAACATCGGCACCAGGTACAGGGCACACCACGGCCAAAACGCGATCGCGGCGCCGACGCTGGGGACCGTGCCTGCGCCGCCTTTAAAGCCCAGGTAGAGGGGCCAGTTGTGCCCAATCACCGCCGCCAGCCCAGCCGCAGCCTCCACCATGCCCGGATAGATCGATCCGGCGATAGCCCGTGCGACGAACACGGCCAATATGCCCTTGGCGAGGTCGCCCAGGGCGGTCACGATGCCCACCCTCACGCCACCAGCGCGCAGGGCATTCGTGCTGCCAGTTCGTCCACTACCCACCTGGCGGATGTCTTTGCCCTTAAGCACGCGAACCGCCAGGTACCCTACTGGGATGGAGCCCAACAGATAGGCGACCACCACCGCCGCTAAAACAGTTAATACTGACATAGCCTTCCTCCCTCTATCCACAAACCTGCGCGAATTTCGCTCATTTCTCGTAATTATTCAGCGTTTGGTACAACACCGCACGTGCTGGCAAGTTACGCACTCCACCGGCCGGCGTACTCTCACGCTACAACCAGCAAGGGCGTCTCACTGACCCGGCCGGCCGCGATCCTAAAAGCACGCACGGAAGGCGGCTTGTGCGCCAGCGAGATGATCACATAGACCGCGTCGGGATAGTACGCCTCGGCCACGTCCGTCACCGAGGGTATGTCTGGCCCAGCCGGATGTGAATGGTATATGCCCACGATGTCCCAGTCGCGCGACTCGATGTCCAGAAAGGCCGCCAACAAAGCCTGCGGATCGGCCTGGTAGCGAAGCGGGCTGCGCAGAGCGTTGCCGAGTGGATAAACGGCCAGCGCGCGGCTTTCCCGGCCGCCCAGCACGCCGCAGGTCTCCAGCGGGGCGCCGGCGCGCGCCTGCTCCACCATCTGATCGATCAAGTCAGCTCGGATCTCTAGCATAGTCCAGGACACTTGTCCAGTCGATAGGGTCATTGTAATCGATTTTGGTCATTTTGTCCAAGCGTATACGAGGATCGCCGTACACCTTTTTCTCAATTCGTGCTAAAATTCAACTCAAAACTCGACACTGGCAAACTCAAAACTAGGAGGCCCCTCAATGGTTTCACCGCCGATGTATTACCTCAAGTGGATCGTCAGCCTGGCCATGCTGGTCGGCTGCCAAGCGCAGCCTACTCCCCAGCCAACACCCAGCCTGCCGCCAGCACACGTGGAAACGATGCCGCCAGGTTTACCGTGGGTCCATGTGGAGCCGGCGGCGTCACAGCTAAAAGCCGGGCAAAGCGCTCCTATCAGCGTCATGGTTGACAACGCGCAAGACCTGTTCGGCGCCGAGCTTTACCTGGCCTACGATCCGGCCGTGATCGAGGTCCAGGACGAGGACACAGCTACTCAAGGCGTCCAGGTCAAGGTTGGGGATCTGCTGGCAGCCGATTTTGTGGCGTTCAACCAGGTTGAGGCGGGCGTGATCGGCATTGCCTTTTTGCAACTGCCGCCGCGCCAGCCCGTCACCGGCACTGGACAGTTGATCGGCCTGACGGTCGTAGGACTTGCGCCGGGGACGACGGCCATAACGCTAGGCGCAAAACTGGCTGACAGTGCCGGCAACCCGATCTCAACCAACGTCACCCATGGCCAACTCACGGTTACCCAGTAGCCTGTATATCCACATCCCGTTTTGCCAGGCACGCTGCTCGTACTGCGATTTCAACATCTACGCCGGGATGCGCACACTGTACGAGCCTTACGTCAAGGCCGTCTGTGGCGAGATCGAACAGGCCGGGACTCGGCTGGGATACCCCCGCGTGTCCACACTCTATTTTGGGGGTGGCACGCCGTCGCTGCTGGAACTAGCGCTCTTGGAACGGTTAGTGACTGCTTGCCGCGCCGTTTTCGAGCTGGACAGCGAGGCCGAGATTTCGCTAGAAGCCAATCCCGGCTCACTCGACACCAGTTGGCTGGCCGGCCTGCGCGAGCTGGGTGTCACACGGCTCAGCCTGGGCGTCCAAAGCGCTCAAGCAGACGAGTTGGCACTGCTGCGCCGCGGCCATAGCTTCGCAGACGCGATCCAGTCGATCCAGGCCACGCGCCAGGCTGGCTTTGATAACCTCAACGTCGACCTGATCTACGGCTTGCCAGGGCAGTCTTTGGCCACCTGGCAGGACAGCCTCGAACGAACGCTCCTGCTCGAGCCGGAGCATCTGTCGCTGTATGGCCTGAGCATTGAAGAGCGCACCACGCTGGCCTTGTGGGTGCGCCGCGGCCGTATCCCCCTGCCTGACGACGACCTGGCCGCCGACATGGTCTTGTGGGCCGACGAGCGCCTGGCTCAGGCTGCTTACGCGCGTTACGAGATCTCGAATTGGGCGAGGCGCGACCAAGCGACCAGGCGACCAGGCGACCATCCGCGATTTATGTGCCGGCACAATTTGACGTACTGGCGCAATCTGCCGTACCTGGGGTTCGGGGCCGGGGCGCATTCGTCATTTGGCGGAAGGCGCTTCTGGAACGTGGCGCATCCCCGCCGCTACGTCGAGCGCCTGAGCAGCGGCCAGTCCCCTCAAGATGGGGAAGAGATCATCACCCCGAAGATAGAAATGGCCGAGACGGTCTTCTTGGGGCTGCGCCTGACGGAAGGGATCAGCCGGGCCAGCTTCCTGGAGCGCTTTGGGCTAGAGCTCGATCACTGTTACGGGCAAGTCATCGAGCGCAACTGGCAAGCCGGTCTGTTGGAAGCCGACGAGAGGGGCATCCGCCTTACACGCCAGGGTTGGCTGCTGGGCAATCGTGTGTTTGCGGACTTTTTGCCTACGCCGCGCGATTCAAAAGGCTGAGCGCCAATTCGCGCAACGCCTTGCCGGCCTCGCCGCTCGCGCCGCTTCGCTCCAAAGCTTCCAAAGCCAGCCGGTGATGTCTATCCGCTCGCGATTGGGCAAATTCGCGCGCGCCGGCTGCCTCCAACAGGCGGATCGCTGCCGCCACGTCCATCGTGGGTGCGGCATACAGCTTACCCAAGGCCGGGGCTTGCTCCAATCCATACAACGCCGGCAAGGTTTTCTTGCGCGTGAGCAGATCACTGGCAGCCGACTTGCCCGTCACCACCTCGTCACCCCATATCCCCAGGATGTCATCCTGGATCTGGAACGCCAGACCCAGCTCGCGTCCAAAGCCCTGGTAGTCCGCCAAGCGTTCCCCTTGCTCAACGCCGCCCACCAACGCCCCAATCGCCGCCGAGGCGCCGATCAGGGCGGCTGTCTTGCAGCCGATCATGGCCATATACTCGTCGACCGTCACCGACGGGCGTGTCTCAAAGTCGATGTCCAGGTGCTGGCCGTGCGTCAGGGCCAGGCAGGTTTGATTAAACAGTGCCTGCACCCGCCAGGCTCGAGCCTCATTGAGAAATGGAGCCCCATTTCTTAATCGAGCCCCATCCACACCGGCTGGCACCAAGCGTTCGAGCGCCCGGTGTGCGATCGTGAACAAGCCATCGCCGGCATTGATCGCCTGGGATAGCCCCCACAACTTCCACACCGTCGTCCGCCCACGCCGGGTTGGGCTGCTGTCCTCGATATCGTCGTGAATCAGCGAGAAATTGTGCAACAGCTCGATAGCCGCCGCGGCCGGCAGGGCCGCTTCAAACCTGCCCCCGGCCGCCTCGCAGGCCAGCAAGCACAACACCGGCCGAACTCGCTTGCCGGACCGGCTGGCAGCCGGCTCAAAATACTCGTCAGCCCAGCCCAAGTGATAATGCAGCATGCCATAATACGCCCGCAGCGCGCCCGGCGGCGCCTCCAACGGTAAGTTGACCTGCATCTCGACCTCGATCAAAGGGATATACTTTGTAAAGAAATCCTGTAAAGACATATTAATTGTTAATTATTAATTATTAATTATTAATTGTTAATTTTTAACGGCGTTTCATGTAAAGCAGGCAGAGAGCCGGCGCCGGCGCAAAACATGGCTATGCGCAGCGTACTGAGCAGCTCGACAAGCAGAGCGTTGGCGGCCTCTGGCCCCTGGCTGACTGCTTTGAGGAAGGGGGCTGCCAGGCCACACGCGCACGCGCCCAACGCGATGCACTTGGCGACATCCAGCCCATCTCGCAAGCCGCCGCTGGCAATGATCGGCAAATCCACCGCGCGGCGCACGGCGCGAATGCTTTCAGCCGTGGGGATGCCCCAGTTGCGGAAGGCCGCCGCCACGCGCGCTTTGACCGGGTCAGATGTACGGTGCAGCTCGACCTGGCTCCAAGATGTGCCGCCGGCGCCTGCCACGTCGATAGCCGCCACACCGGCCTGGCGCAGCGAGCCGGCGACAGATTCAGAAATCCCCCATCCCACCTCCTTGGCGATGACGGGCACCGGCAACTGGCGGCAGATCGCCTCGATCTTGTGCAGCAGCCCGGCCATGTTCGCTTCTCCCTCAGGCTGGAGCGCCTCTTGCAGAGGGTTCACATGCAAGACCAAGGCATCCGCTTCGATCATGTCTACCGCGCGGCGGCACTCGTCCAGCCCATAACCATAATTGAGCTGAACCGCGCCCAGGTTGGCCAGCAAGAGAATATCGGGCGCGACGCTGCGCACGCGAAACGTATCTGCTGTTTCAGGCTGCTCCAACGCCATGCGTTGACTGCCGACTGCCATAGCGATCCCGTGGGTTTGGGCCACGCGCGCCAGGGAGAGATTGATGTCTCGAGCACGAGGTGTCCCGCCGGTCATCGAAGAAATCAGCAAGGGCGCGGCCAGGCGCTTACCCAACAAAACGAGCGAGGTATCCACGCGACCCAGGTCAAGCTCAGGCAATGCCTGGTGAAGGAAATGGTAATGCTCCAGACCGGTGGTCAGGCCTGAGGCCACATCTTCCTCCAGGTTGATGCGGATGTGATCTGCCTTGCGGTTCCCAATCATGCCGTAACTCTATGTGCCGTCTGGTGTTTGATAGGATGTGAAGAACCCTTGCGATTGTCAACCGGCCTAGTCTACCATGTCCCACCCACAAGTCAAGTAACTTGGGCTGCCGGTGCTTGACAATTAGACTAACCCTGATACAATACAGGCCAATTTCAATTTTTTAGGAGGACACTGTGGCAGAAGACACCTTTCAACGCGTCAGAGACATCATCGTCGAGTTACTGGGGGTAGACCCCGCCAAGGTCACGCCGGAAGCGCGCTTCCGCGAGGATCTGGAAGCCGACTCCCTCGACCTGGTCGAATTGATCATGTCGCTCGAGGAAGAATTCGGAGGCGAGATTGCCGACGAAGAGGCTCAAAAGATCAAGACCGTCGGTGAAGTGATCACCTACCTCGACCAACATTCAAGCTAACGGCCTGCTTCACATCACGACCACCGGCACGCGCCATTGCCCTGATGGTGCGCCGTCAAGACAATGGCGTGCGCCGGTGGTTTTCCGTTCCCTATGGCTAAAAGCGCTATCGTCATCTCCGCCGTCAGCGTGATCATCTTGGCTGGCGGGGAGAGCCGCCGCATGGGGCGAGACAAGACGCAGCTCAAGCTAGGCCAGCAAACGCTGTTGGAACGCAGCGTAACGGCCATGGCTGCCTTGACCGATGATGTGATCGTCGTAGCTAACGCGCCATCAAGAAATGGTGCGCCATCTCCTCTCCCACGTCCAGCGCGCCTGGTGAGCGACGAGATTCCCGGTCACGGCGCGCTTTCAGGGCTGCACGCCGGCCTGCGTGCAGCCAAGCACGCGTACGCGCTGGCGGTAGCGTGCGACATGCCCTTCCTGAACCCGCGCCTGCTGCGCTACATGATCGTCATCTCACCCGGCTATGATGCGATCGTGCCGCACTGGCAGGGAGAAAGCGAGCCGCTCCATGCCGTGTACGCCAAGAGCTGCCTGCCGGCCATCGAGACACTCCTGCAAGACGAGGGGCGACGCGTCGTCGCGTTTTATCCCAACGTCAACGTGCGTTACCTGGGACATGTCGAGATTGCGTTGTTTGACCCACAAGGCCTATCCTTCTTCAACATCAACTCGCCCGAGGATTGGGAACGCGCTCGAGCGATCGAAACTGCATGGCAACAACAAAACGCCTGATCCGGTCCATTGGCTGCCTGGCCATCATCAGCCTGGTGGGGCTGGCCGCCGCGTGCGCCAACGCGACACCAGTCCCTCGACCCTCGCCGCCTCCAAGCATCGCGTACTCGCTTGCGCTGACCAGGACCACCCCATCCGGCCTGGGCCAGATCAAGCTGGAAGATGGCTGGGAGCGGCTGGGGAGTTTCCGGGCCACGCTTAGCCTGACGGCGAGCAGCCCAACAGCTCAAAACGCCACACTCACTGTCATCGAGGAGCAATCGCGCGCGCACAATGCACAGCGGATCGTTCACACCTATACCGACCTGCAACACCCCGAAGCTAGCCAATTCAGCGAGCAGGTTCAATTGGGCAGCTCGAGCTTCCTGGCAAGCGGGCGGCCTGGGGCAGCCGGCCAGTGTGTCGCCCAACCGGTGCAGCAGCCGGGCCAATGGGCGCTCATCGCCCTGCCCTACTCTGACCTGGGGGACTGGAAGGAGGCCCGTTACGTGGGGGATGAGATCGTCACGACTGCCCAGGGCATGGCTATACCGGCCCGGCACTATGTCATCGAACGCTCGGTGCTGGGCGATTTTCCCGGTGGGCGAGCGGAGTTATGGCTTGCCGCCGACGGCGCTTATGTGATCAAGCTGCAAGCCCAGGCTAGCGGGCAAGGCGAGTTTCGCTCGAATCCGAATTTCGAAGGCGAGTTGACGCTTCACTACGAACTCGATCAGCTCGATCAAGCGATCTCGATCGAGCCGCCACCGGCCTGCACGCAAGACATCCCCCTCATGGCCGGCGTCGAGGAAACGACCATCGCGAACAACATGGTGTTTTACAAGGTCAAGAGCACGGCCGCTGCGGTGAGCGAATTTTACCGCCAGTCCATGCCCGGCCGTGGCTGGACCCCTATCGACGTTCCGGCCAGCAATCCGGACGTGACCGCGCTCGCCTTTCAGCGCGAGGGGCAGGTGGCTAACGTGCTCCTCGCGCCTATAGGCCAGGGCAACGTCGTCCAGGTGCTTGTCCTGACCATAACAGAGAGCCCGTAAGACCCTAAGGGTGGCGATCTTTCGGATCGCAGAAAAACCTTAGGGTCTGAAATCTATTTTCAAAAAGGAGAAAAAATGAAAAGCTCGAAAGTACTATTACTCGTAACCGCGGCCTTGATGCTGGCGGCCTTGGCATGCGGCGGCTCGTCCAAGACAGCCACGCCCGCACCGGCGGCCGGCGGCGCCCAGGCCACCGCCGCACCGGCGGCCAGTGGCGGTCAGGAAACTCAACCCACCAAGGCGCCAGCAGGCGAAAAGGATACCCCGGCCGCCGGGGGCGGCACTGAAGAGCGCCTCAACTTGGGTTCTGTGGCCGAGGGGCTGGCCAAGCTCAAAAGCTACAAAGGCCACATGGTCATGAAATTCACCGGCAAGGATGCCGAGGGGCAAGCGGTCGAGCAAGTGGTGGACATGGTGCAGGAATCTGTCGCCGAACCCTACGCCCAGCGCATCCTCTTCACCAGCGAAACCCTCCAAGGCCCCAGTGGCCAAGATGGCAGCTTTGAAATCATCACCCTGGAGGGGATAAACTATATCGTCTTTTCCGAGCAGGGTGGGGAATCCATGTGCATGTCCGCGTCGGCCGACGAAAGCCAGGATTTCCAGGAGGGGATGCTCTCCCCCGAGGCGATTGGCGGCATCCAGGACGGCGAATACATCAAGACCGAGACCGTCAACGGCATCCAGGCCAAGCGCTACAAGTGGAAGGGAAGCACCGGCGAGCTGAACCAGATGGGCTTTACCAGCAGCCAGGGTGAGGTGTGGGTGGCTGTCGACGGCGAGTACGTCGTCAAGTACACCGTCACCGCCACCGGCAAGGGATCAGTTTTTGGCGAGGGCGAGGAAGAGGGCACCATCGCCATCGAATACAACCTGACCGAGGTCAACAAATCCATCAAGATCGAAGCGCCGGCCGGCTGCGCGACGGCCGCCGCCGACATCCCCGTCATGCCTGACGCCCAGGACAAGGCCATGATGGGTGAGATGGTCACCTACAGCACGCCCAGCCCCTTTGCCGACGTGGTAGCGTTTTACAATGACGAGATGCCCAAGGCGGGCTGGCAAGCCAGCGGCGAGCCGACCGAGATGGAAGGCCTGGCCATGCTGGAGTTCAGCAAAGAGAACCGAAAAGCGCAGTTGATGATCTCAAAGGACGAGGAAAAGAACGTTGTCAACGTGATGATCTCGACCAGTGAAGAATAAGGAGTAGGTCGCCCTCGGGGCGACCTACTCTCGCCCAACTCAACCCGATTGACTTTCGTCCCCAGTTGAGCTATACTCCCATCATCTTGGGCAAAAATAGCTCCTGGGGACGACTTTGGCACAAGAACGCGATCCATCTTTAAAGATCGACCTGTCCTATGCCACCATCACGCTGGGCAGCTCGACCCTGTGGTTTATCTGGAGTGGCTGGCTGGCCTATTTTTACCTGCCGCCAGGCGGAACGCCGCGCGTGCCAACCGCGCTGTACAGCATTGTCATGTTTATCGTCAGTGCTATCAGCGCACTGGTCACACCCCTGGTTGGCTATTGGTCCGACCAGGCAAGCAGCCGGTGGGGGCGCAGAATACCGTTCATGCTCGTCTCTGGGCTGCCGATGCTGCTCCTGTTCGTTCTGTTGTGGATGCCGCCCGTGCCCGGGCAATCCACCTGGAATTTTGTCTACCTGCTGACTGTCCTCGGCCTCCACAACATCGTCTATATCCTGAACCAGGTTCCCTACTCGGCCCTGCTGCCCGAGATCGCGCTGACCGACCAACATCGCGTGCAGGTGTCGGCCTGGACCAGCGGCTTTATGTTGCTCGGCATGATCCTGGGCAGCTCGGCCGGCCCGGTCATCGAAAGATTGGGCTACGCACCTTCAGCGATGATTTACGCCAGCGTCTTGCTGCCTCTCTTTTACCTGCCCCTGCTCGTGCTGCGCGAGCGGCCAGGGCGGCAAGTCGCCCCTGCACAGCGCTTGAGCTTTGGGCAAAGTCTCTCTCTCACCTTCCGTAATCCAGCCTTCCAATCCCTGATTGTAGCCGGGACGATCTACTGGGTGGTCACTTCGCTCGTGCAGGCCGTGATGCCCTTCGTGGTGACCGAAATTTGCCTGCTGAGCGAAGCCCACACCATCTACTTTTACCTGCCGGCGATCCTGGCCTCGCTGGCGTGCTACCCGGCCATCACGTGGCTTACGGCTCGCTTCGGCAAATGGCGCGTCGTCGTCGCCTCCGCCCTGGCATCGACGCTCGTGCTGCCGGGGATGGCGCTGATTGGAGACTGGCTGCCCCTACCGCTGATGGCGCAAGGCATCGGCTGGGTCACGTTGGAAGCGATAGCCATGTCCGGTATCATGATGCTGGCGCCAACCTTCACGGCCGAGGTCACGGATTACGACGAAGAGCTGACCGGCCAACGGCGAGAAGGGGCCTACTACGCGGCCTGGGGATTGTTGGACGAGGTAGTGAACAGCGCGGCCCTGGCGCTGCTGCCGCTGCTGCTGCTGCTGGGTCGCAGCCGGACCGACCCTTATGGCCCGCTTGGCGTGCGGATGATCGCCGTCCTGGGCAGCGTTCTGTCATTGGTGGCCTTTTTCGTCTTCTTGCGCTACCCGCTTCGAGATCGCAGCAAGGTCCGAGTGCCAGGAGCGGATAGCTGATGGATCCGGGCGAGAAGGTCACTACAGGCTCCAAGGTCAAGGCCAAGGCAGAATTTGTGCCGGCCCGTTGGTGGCAAGCGCTTGACTTTATTCGTATCGGCCTGGAGACGATGCGCGGCGTCGGCGACCCGTGGGTCGACTCCATCCTGGCGCGACCATGCTCGCCGTCCAGTTGGCTAGAATATGGCTATATGCTGGACAACTTTTGGCATTCAGACAGTTTTTTCATCGTGGTGGCCGGCGAGCGAGCTGGCATCTTGGCGATCAGGTATTTGCCAGAGTGCATCTATTTCGACGCGATAGGCCTGCTGCCCAAGTTCCGGCGGGGGAATATCGGCCTGCAGGCGGCCAACTTTATCGCCAACCATTGCCTGAGCACCAAGTATCAGTGGATGCTTGCAATGGCCGCCACGCCAAATCGGGTGATACGCTTGCTGTACAGCGCTTTTGGGGGACGCCGCTTTGGGCTATCTAAGACCAGGTTGACCCTCAAGACGGTCTCTATCTCGGCAGGCCCTGAATACGAGATAAAAAGACTGGGTAAAACGGAAGCGAATCAAGCTTGGCGTCGGTGGCGGCTAGATGAAGTAGAACATGTCGCCGGTCACGAAGCTGCCAGGCTCGCGCCTCATTTTCTAGATCGCCTGCCTCGAGGAAAATACCTGGCGCTCTACCAGGATGGCGAAGAAATCGGCATGGCTGTTGCCGGCCAACACCAAGGAGAATCGACCGTCGAGTTGTTTCCTGCTCAATCGTGCTGGTCAAACACGCCGACGGCCCGGATCGTAACAGCGACTGCCCACCACCTGGGCTCAACCATTCGCTATCTGACGCTGACCCAGACCCATGCCAATGAATTGACAGCCTGCGAGTCATTGGACTTTGAGCGACACCGAGAAGAGGAGCGACATCTTGTCATCTTTGGGCGAACTTGACGTTCAAGTTGCGCACAGCGTAGAGCAAATCGGCCAGGAAAGCTGGGACCGGCTAGCCGCCGGCCGGCCATTTACCGGCTATCACTGGTATCGCTTTGGCGAAACCGTGTTGGCCGGCAGTTTGCCCATTTACATGGTCCTGTCTCAGCAAGGCGAGCCGCTCGCGCGAGCCACATTCTGGCTCACGCGCCAGGAATTTCTACCCATCTCGTCAGCGCCTTTGCGCCGCTTGATGCAAGCATTCATTCGCCGCTGGCCGCTGTTGATTTGCCGGACTCCCCTGGTCTGTGCCTCTGGCTTGATTGTACCCAAGGGGGTGCTGGGCCGGTCTGCCCTGGCGACCATCGCCCAGGTTGCACGAGAGCAAGCCCAACAGCACAAGGCTTCTTTCGTGATCTTTGACTACCTGGAACAGCAGGATCTAAGCGAGCCAAGCTGGCCGGCATCTTTCGTTCCAGTCGAGATGCCTAATCCCGACACGTGCTTGTGGATCGATTGGCCCGACTTTGACAGCTACCTGGGCCAACTCGGCCACAAGATGCGCACGAATTACCGGCGCGACTGCCGTATCGCAAACAGCCTGGGCATAGAGATCGAGTCCCGGCTTCTGAAACAGCCTATGGATGAAGCGAGCCTGGACGAAGCCATGCGATTGTTCCGGAACGTCGAGAAACACCACAACTCTCCTCCCTATCCGTGGGCGCGGGGGATGCTGAGGCATGCCTGCCAGGTGGATGCCCTCTGGCTGACAGCGAAGCTGGAGAAGCGGCTGGTAGCTTGGTGTCTCGCTCTAAGAGATGGCGACTACTGGTATGGAGCATTGGCGGGGCTTGACTACCAAGTCCGGTATGCCTACTTTCAGTTAGTGTACGCGACAATCGAGCATGCCATCCAGCAAGGCGCGCGGATTATTCGGGGTGGGAGTTGGGCCTACAATTTGAAGCAAAAGTTGGGCTTTCAACTCGTGTACAACACGCATCTCATGTTCACCTCCAGCAATCCGTGGCTGCGCCGGATAGGGCGTTGGCTCTCGTAAAGGGCATTGGCCTATGTCGTCTTTGAACAAGTTTGACATTCAAATCGCGCACAGTGTGCAGGAAATTGGTCCAGCAGCCTGGGATCACCTGGCTGCTGGACGTCCCTTTGGTAGTTATCGTTGGTACCGCTTTGGCGAGACGGTAAGAGGTCAAGACCTGCCCACCTACATCGTTCTCTCTTGCCGTGGCGAGCCGCTCGCGTGCGGAGCGTTCTGGCTCACGCGGCAAGAGCCATTGCCCATCTCTCCCCGGCCGGTGCGTTGCATCGTCGAAGCTCTCGTGCGCCGGTGGCCGCTGTTGATTTGCAGGTCGCCGCTGACCGACACGTGCGGCCTGATGTTACCCGGGCTGCCGCTGCGCGAGGCAGCGTTGAGGATAATCTCCCAGGTGGCCTTAGAGCAAGCCCGGGCAGCCCGCGCCTCATTCGTGATCTTTGATTACCTGGCACAGTCGACAAGCCTGGAACTGAGCTCGGCAGAAGCCTTCGCGCCCATCTCGATTGCGAATCCGGGCACGAGCCTGGCCATCACCTGGCCCGATTTCGACAGCTACTTGAACCAACTGAGCTACAAGACGCGTAAAAATTACCGGCGCAACTGCCGGATTGCGCAGCGCCTGGGCATAGAGATTCAATCTTACTCGAGGGTTGAAGCGGTACACGAGGCGCTCACGCTGATCCGCAACGTTGAGCGGCGACACAATGAAACGCCTGTCCCATGGATGCAGCGCATGCTGGAAAACGCCCCCATGGTCGATATGATCTGGTTAGCGGCCGCGATCGGCGAGCAGTTGGTAGGCTGCGAGCTCTTGCTGGGGGATGGTGACGAATGGCTAGTGACGGCCATAGGCCTGGATTATCGCGTGCAATACGCGTACTTTATGCTGGGCTACGCCGACATCCGCTGCGCGATCGAGCACGGCGTCCAGCGCTTGCGGTGGGGCAGTTGCGCGTATGAATTCAAACAGAGGATGGGCTTCCAGTTGGAAGACAATAACGCTATCGTCTTTGCAGCCAGCAACCGGCTGCTGGGCTGGATAGCGCGCCATTTAGCTACAAGTTGACGGTGTCCTATGTACCTGCAATATATCATCTACATCACGCTGGCGTACTCGGTGACCCTGATTCTGGCCAGTCTCACAGTGTACGTCTGGCAACGCCGCACGAGCGCCCAGGCGGCGGCAACTTTTGCGTGGACCCTGGCGCTAACCGCTTTGTGGGCCCTTATGGACGGGATTTGGATCGCCGTTCCATCGCCGGCCATCGCGCTCTTTTGTTACAAGCTGGCCTACCTGGGCGTCGCCCTCATCCCGGTGACGTGGTTGATCTTTGCGCTGCAGTATACCGAACGGCTAGAACGGCTCAATCTCCTGTACGTGGCAATACTAGTCGCCATACCACTGATCACCCAAGTGCTACTATGGAGCAACGAAAGGCACAACCTGTTCCTGGCCAACCTGGCATTTACCATGAGCGGTCCCTTCAGGATAATTGATACCCAACAAGCCGCCTATGGCCCCTGGTTTTGGGTGCACGCCATTTATGGTTACCTGCTCACCTTGCTGGGCATCCTCTTGATTGTCTGGAAAGCCATCCGTTCATTCCGCCTGTACCGGGGGCAAGCCCTGGTCTTGCTTTTTAGCGTATTCCTGGTTCTGACGGTCAATGTGATTCACACCTTCGATCTGATCCCTGGCATAAAAGTTGACATATCATCCCTGGGCTTTGCGTTGGGCAGCCTGGTGATGGCATGGGGGTTCCTTGGCTACCAATTGTTTGATGTCGTGCCAGTGGCAAGAAAGATCATCATCGAGGGTATGGGAGACGGCATGCTCGTTTTGGACACGCGAGACCGCGTCGTCGACTTTAACCCGGCGGCGCAAAGAATTGCCGGCATTTCGCCTGATCACATCGGCGAGGCACTGCCCAACGCACTGCGGGCCAAATTGATCGGGATCGACGGTCGAAGAGAGATACAAGTCCAGGAGCGCTGGTACGACACGCGGGTGATGGCACTAAACGACCGGCAAAGCCGGCCGGCCGGCCAATTGGTGGTCTTGCACGACGTCACCGAGCGCAAACGAGCGGAAGACGAGATGCGCTGGGCCAAAGAGACCGCCGAAGAGGCCAATCGGCTGAAGAGCGCGCTGGTGTCCATGGTCTCTCACGACTTGCGCACGCCGCTCAACGCCATCCTGGGCTATACCGAGATGCTGCAAGAGTTTGTCTACGGCCCACTGTCGGATAGACAGCAAACAAGCGTGGATCGTATTGGTGCTAACGCGCAACGGCTGTTGAGCCTCGTCAACGACTTGCTAGACCAGGCCCAAATCGAAGCCGGCAAGCTGACGCTAGAGACCATTTCATTTGAACCGGCCGAGCTGGTCAACGACGTGGTGAACGTGATGGGTGTGCTGGCGCAGACCAAGGGGCTGGAACTGACCACTCATGTCGACGACGATGTGCCAGGCAGCTTGCAAGGAGACCCACACCGGCTGCAGCAAGTCCTGATTAACCTACTCAGCAATGCTCTCAAATTCACCGAGACAGGCAGCGTACACATCCGTATTTTCCAGCCTGACGAGACGCATTGGGCGTTGGCCGTCTCTGACACTGGGACAGGCATCTCTCCCGACAAGCTGACGCACGTGTTCGAGCGCTTTTACCAGGTGGAAAGCGACGTGACGACTCGGAAACATCCAGGCATCGGGCTGGGACTGGCCATTGTCAAGCAATTGGTGGAGTTGATGGGGGGAGAAGTGAGCGTAGAAAGCGAGCTGGGCAAAGGCAGCACCTTTAGTGTCACACTGCCCCTCATTCCCCCAGGGAACAAGGAGCCGGCACAGGCCACGTAGGGGCGCATTTTCGTCCTTGGTGAGGCACCAAGCATTCGCAGAATGCCGGACATGTGCTCTATTCCCGAAAGAGCGCCTTTGTGTTATACTTGAGTTATCAAAGCATCCCTCCCCCAAACAGCTTGCTGGCGCGGCTTAAAAGCGGTCGTAACAGAATAGACATTTGGAAAAGCACTATGACCATCACAATCGAGCGCATCGCCGAACTGGAACGAGCCAACTATATCGCCATGTTCCCCATGGTCGGTGTTACACCCGGTATGGATCTCATCGTCAGAGACGACATCATCCTTACCAGCAATGAAATCCTGCCCATGCCAGATAGCACGCACGCCTGCTTGCTAAGAGCTACTCCTGAAACTGCCGATGATCTGATCTGCCAAGTCATCGACTATTTTAAATCGAAAAAACTGCCCACTTTGGTTTTCGTCTCGCCGGCCTGCACGCCACCTGAGTTGCCCGAGCGCTTGCTGCGCCACGGCTTTGTCAAGCAAAAACAGCAGGAGCACTGGATTGTTTTCGAGCACGCGCTCAGTCTCAAGCTCCCAGACGCTGACCCCAGGGTAATCGTTGAACGAGCCACAGCAGGCGATGCGCTGACGTTTGCCCACACATTTGCGCTGGCATTCGAATTGCCCCCCGAATCTGCACCTCAGATCGCTCAACTCCTCAGGCCATCCATCGACCTAGCAGGGAATTATCACTACCTGGCCTTTGTAGATAAGCAGCCTGTCGCCACGCTGTCTTTGATCTGCCACGAGAACATTGGCGTGATTGGCAGCGGCGGTGTCATCCCAGGTCACCGCGGCGGTCGCCTCATCGCCAGCCTATGTATTCAAGCTGTAGACAGGACCCGGCGCGAACATCCTATGGACACCGTCATTGGGCAAACCACAGAGCCTCTCGTTCAACGGCTCTTGCGCATAAGTGGTTTCAAGACGGCCTTTAGCCGGACCTGTTATAGCCTACCATGAGTATCCTGGTCGAAATCAGCGACCTGAAAAAAGTATACCGGACCGGCAACGTGGTCTTTGAGGCGTTGAAAGGCGTGTCGCTGCAGGTTTCAAGCGGCGACTTTGTGGCCATCATGGGCCCCTCGGGCAGCGGCAAATCGACCCTGCTGCACCTGGTGGGCGGGCTAGACCAGGCCAGCGCCGGCTCGGTCAAGGTGGGCGGGCTGACGCTGAACACGCTGGACGAGACAGCGTTAGCCAAGTTCCGGCGGGCACACATCGGTTTCGTGTTCCAGTTCTTCAACTTGATCGACAACTTGACGGTGCAAGCCAACGTCGAGCTGCCCGCCCTGCTGGCCGGCCGAAACAAAAAGGCCATCCGGAAACGCTCGGACGATCTGCTGGGGCGGCTGGGCATTGCCGACCAGGCTCACAAGCACCCGTGGGAACTGTCAGGCGGGCAGCAGCAGCGGGTGGCGCTCGCGCGAGCGCTCGTCAACACCCCCACCCTGCTGCTGGCCGACGAGCCGACCGGCAACCTGGACAGCGCCAGCGGGCAGGAGGTATTGAACATCTTGAGCGAGTTTAACCGGCAGGGGCAAACCATCCTGATGGTGACCCACGACGCCACGGCCGCCGCCCAGGCCAGGCAGGTCCTGGTGATGCGGGACGGGCGGCTGGTGAGCCAGTTGCCGGGCGGCGACGCGCAGCGCATCGCGCAGAGCCTGGCGAAATAGCCGGACGGGATGATATGGACGCAGTGTGGCAAAAGATCAAAGCCGACATCGCCAGCCGGCGGCTGATTTCGAGCCTGATCGTCGTCACGATCGTGGCGGCGTCTGCCTTGCTCACGCTGGCCCTGGCGACGTTGCTCAACATGGAGGCTCCCTACGATCGCTCATTTGAGGAGCTCAACGCCGCCCACCTGTGGCTCTACTTCGATCGAGACAAGATCCGCGCACGCGACGTCGAGCGTATCGAGGCGCTGCCGGGCGTCGTCGAAAGCACCGGCCTGCAGCACAGCATCGTAAGCCGGGTGCGAATCCGCGACACGCACGTGTGGGTCAGCCTGAGGCTCACGCCGCTCCAGCCGCCGGCCGTCAACCGCTTGTTCGTCCAAGACGGGCGTTATCTCTCCTACCAACCCGGCGAGATATTGGCCAGCCGGGATCTGCAAGAGTTGTACGGTTTGCAAACAGGCGACGCGATTGGCGTCACCCGTTGGGACGGCAAAAGAGTCGACTTGCCGGTCACCGGCCTGGCTTATAACCCGATGTGGGATACCTATCGCAACACCCAGCCGCCTTACCTTTACGTCAGCGAGGAGACCATGCGCGAGCTGTTCCCGGACGAATCGAGCTGGGACTGGTCGTTGGGCGTGCGCCTGGCCGACCCGGAATCTGTCGACGGCGTGCTGGCGCACGTCAAGGCCACGCTCCGCCCCGACGCGATAGAGAATCACAGCGATTGGCGCGACGTGAAAAGCTCGGCAGTTTTTGGCGCCGAGCTCAACTTGATCTTCCTGGGCGCGTTCAGCTTTTTTGCCATCCTGGCCACGATCCTGCTCATCACAACCAGCATCAGCGCCATCGTCCTGTCGCAGTTCAAGCAAATCGGCCTGCTCAAGGCGGTGGGCTTCACTCAAGCGCAAATCCTGGCGCTCTACACCGGTCAATACTTGATCTTGGGACTGATTGGCAGTCCACTGGGGCTGCTGCTGGGCATCGTCCTGTCCCCTCTGCCGCTCAAAAGTGTGGCCTCCTCCTTGAGCAGCTCCTTCCGACCTCCTTTTAACGCCGCGATTGTCGCCCTGGTGTTGGGCATCGTTTCAGCCACCATCATCCTGTCCACGCTCGGCTCAGCCTACCGGGGCGCCAGGGCCAACATCGTCCGCGCCATCGCCGTGGGCGCCGAACCGCCTCGCAAAAAGCCATTTTTCGTCGTGACGTTGGCCGCTCGCCTGGGGCTGCCGGCAACCTTCGTGCTGGGTCTCAACGACGTCTTTGCCAAGCCGTTTCGATCCTTCCTGACCGGGCTAAGCTTGACGTCGGGCGTGATTGGGATCGTCTTTGGGCTAACGCTCAACGAAACGCTCGACGCCTACCGGGCCGATCCATCCATGATGGGCATCGTCTACGACGCCATGGTAACCCGCCAGTTTACCAGCGACAGCCGCACGCGCAGCATCTTGAGCCAAGCCCCGGGGGTCGAGGCTTTTTATGGGCAACTGATGGTCGACGTGGAGACGCTGGACGGGCGCTCGTTCCAGGTCAAAGCAGTGGAAGGCGACCTGGCAGCCTTTCCCTTCCGAGTACACGTGGGGCGTTTTTTTGAGGCCGGCACGCGCGAGGCCATAGCCGGGCGCGGGCTGCTGGACTGGTTAGGGCTGCGCGTAGGCGACGAAATCAGCCTGGTCTTGGAGGGCGAGCGCAGCCGCCCGTTGACGTGGCGCATCGTCGGCCAGTACCCCGAGCCGGTCAATGCGGGCCAAATGCTAATGGTCAGCTTGTCGTCCGTGACGCCAGTGACCAGGGACAAGCCTTATAGCTACTACCTGAAGCTTGCCCCACAGGCCGACACAGCCCGGCTAAAACACTACCTGGAACCCAGTTCCGAGTCCGACCTGAACCTGGCCCTGGTAGGGGAGGCCCTTCCCAGCGTCGTCGTTTATTTGCAATTAGCTGTCTTTGCCCTGGCCGGCATCCTGATCGGCATCGCCATGGTCGGCGTGTTCAACACCTCCTTGCTGGCTGTGCAAGAAAAGTTGAGGGGCATCGGCGTGCTCAAGACGCTGGGGATGACGCCGGCCCAGGTGGTGATCATGATCACCGTCGCCGCCGCGTTCCTGGGCTTGGTGGCGGCGGCGGCAGGCATCCCCGCCGGCCTGCTCCTTACCGGCAGCCTGCTGGCCGGTTTATCGAGCAGCTACGGCTTTGGCCAGGTACACGTGAGCCTGGGCACAATGTACATTCTTTTGCTGCCGCCCCTCATGGTGGGAATCAGCGTCCTGGGCAGCCTGATACCCGCCCGGCAAGCGGCCAGATTGTCTATTGTGAGCGTTTTACAAAATGAATAATTAAGGTTAAAATAGGGTTAGAGACTGTAGAAAAACAAGGTCGTGCCCCTTGCGCGCAAGAGGCACGGATCCATACCATCATGCGCTTGCCTGACTGGGATAATGACTGTACAATATGCTCACTGCAATTGACCTGACTGATTCGCTTGTTTACCATCCGACGATGGGCTGGCAGAAGTAATATGACGAAATATTTGCGTCAAAGCTGGTCAGGTTCCAAAACCTTCCGCGTCATCTTGGTCATCACGCTAGTTTATGTCGCGTTACGCCTGGTTATACAGAGCGTCTATATAGTAGCGCTCAGTTGGATCGGAGAGGGAGCAGGCACTATTCCGAACGATCTCCAGGATTACCTGGATGGGGCGACTCGCCTGCACCTGCGACAGGATCTATATCCGAAAGGGAAACTGGAACACGTGGAATTCTATCAATATGCGCCCTCCTACGCCCTGGTGTTTATTCCCTTTCTCTGGCTATCCCCCATGACCGTTACCATCATCCACACGCTACTGCACATTGTCGCATACGGGCTGCTATACATCCGATGGGAACAACTCTTTCGCCGCTGGAAACTTGGGACAGCCAGCAAACTGTTAGCCGTGATGCTGCCGGTCTGGCTGCTCTTTTCAGCGTTTTGGGACGACCTGGGCTATCTCAACATCTACATCATCATGGCTTTGCTGAGCACATTCCTCATAGAAGCCGTGCTGGAAGAACGTCTGGGTTGGGCCATCGTGTGGCTTTCAATCATGCTGCAAGTCAAGCCCCAATGGGCCTTTGCGGCCGCCGTTCCCCTTCTCCTAGGCCGGTATCGTTTCTTTGCCAAATTACTAGCAGCAGCCATTGTGGCCTACATTGCCATTACAGGGGCGACATTGCTCGTGGTTGGACCCTCCTATGGCTGGCAACAATATCTCAACTATTTCCAATTCCTGTTGAGTATGCCGGCCAACTTCCCTTGGCGTGGCCCCGGCGCGCCGTTTCTAGGCTACAATCACTCCATCAAGCAAACTGTCTTTTACCTGTTGGGCACAACGCCGAACGCCATGCTTTTGGCAACACTAGTCAAGCTGCTGATCTTGGCGCCGCTGGCGGCCGTCAGCCTGCGCCATCTTTTACGACCGCTTGGCCGTCCAGGCCACACCGTCCCCCAGCTTGGCCTGGACATGGCCTTTGCCCTGTACCTGGGAGCCTTTATTTGGCTAGATATGGTTTGGGAAGTGTCGCTAGGCATCGTGGTGTTCATCTACCTGCTAGCGACGTTGGCACAACGCAACACAAAAATCCTGATCTATGCTGTGTTTCTGCCCTACGCCTTGTTGGACCCCTGGCGTATCATAAGCTTCATCCTGTCTATGGTTGGCCTGGACACCGTTGCGCCTGGCCCGTACATCTTGACCGACCCCTACATTTATGCTCCATTGATTATGGTCATCATCGTGATATTTTACGCTTTGCTCGTGATGCGGCTATGGAATGCCAAGCTAGACCCTGCGACGACGCTAGCGCAGACTGTAGGCTAGATGAATACATATTTACGTCAAAGCTGGTCATCTTCAAAAATATTTCGGATCGTCTTGATCGTCGCCTTTGTCTACGCTGTATTTCGCCTGGTGGCCCAATTTTTGTACTGGGGAGGGTTATTTGGCGGTGTTGACCAATTCGAGTCGTACTCTCCAATCGACCTTGACATGTACAGAGCAGCCGCTCAAAACTTTGATCTTCGACAAGACTTGTACCCAGACAGAACGACGCAGGATACCATGTTCTGGTTTGAATATCCGCCTTCTTATGCCATGGTATTTGCGATCTTTCTCCACTGGCCTGCCAATCTACTCATCCTGACGTACGCGCTGATACACATCGTGGGATACGTGCTGCTCTATATAAGATGGGGGCATATTTTTCACCAACTGGGCCTTGACAAGGCGGGGAAAATGCTGGCATGGACTCTTCCTGTCTGGATGGTTTGCACGGCATTTTGGTTTGACATGGTCGTCCTGAACAACTATACCCTCATGGCCTTGTTAGCCACCCTGCTCATTGAGGCTATTCTCGAAGAACACCTTGCCTGGTCGCTTGTATGGCTCTCGATTATCCTTCAAATCAAGCCGCAATGGGCTTTCGCGGCGGCTCTGCCTCTCTTCCTGGGCCGCTGGCGATTCTTTTTCAAGTTGATCGCTTTGGCTATGATAACTTATGTTGTGGCTGCAGGTGCAAGCATACTGGCGGCCGGGCTACAGTACGGATGGCGGCAATACCAAAACTACTTTTTGCAGTTATGGAACTATTACGATATCTTTCCCTGGCGTGGTCCCGAAGTCAAGTACCTGGGGTACGGTCATTCCATCCTTCAAACCGCTTTTTACCTGTTTGGGGTGACACCAGGCGTCCGCTGGGTGATCCAAGGGATCAAAGCGTTGATCCTGGCACCGCTGGTGGCTCTTTTGCTCCGCCCTGCCCGCTGTCCAGGCCACCAGCTTCCCCGGCTGAGCCTGGATTTGGCCTTGGCTCTATACCTGGGGACCTTTGTATGGCTCGACGTGGTGGCCGAGTTGTCGCTGGGAATAGTCGTGTTTACTTATCTCCTGGCAACCTTGGAGCGTCGAGAGGCGCGGATATGGGTGTGGGTCGTGTTCCTGCTTTACGCCCTGGACGATATGTGGCAAATGGTAAGCTATGCGTTATTCGGTGAAAGTGTTTTTTTCGCGGGTGATATAACGGGGACCATGGTCATAACAAGCCCGAGCATTTATATCCCGGTAATCATGATTGTCATCCTAACCTTTTATACACTGTTGATCAAGCGTTTGTGGAGCACACATCCATACAGCAGATGAGAGGAGTTGCCCAATAGTGGACCTTGAAAAGTTTCAAAATCTGCCTACAGATGAAGTAGCCCGGCTAGTACGCGAAGCTGGACCCAAGGTGTGCGTCTTTCCCATCAATGGCACAAGCCGATGGTTTATGCTGGAGCACCGGCCGGAGGCTGGAAACGACTTTGGCAAAGCATATCTCAGCGCGATAGCCAAGCGCTATATCGAGATCTTTCAACTGATCTTTGCTCATGGGGTGTCTACACTCTTGACTCCTTCCTTTGGCCCTGACTTGATGGAGAGAGAGGTATACAATGTAAGCATCGCGGCTGAAGGGCTAGAATGGTTGGCGACTCGTTCGGATTTTTTGGATTTTTACAAAGCTTATGGCGTGCGCGTCCGCTTCTACGGCGATTACCGCCATGCCTTTGATCAAACACCCTATGCTCATCTGCCAGCTTTGTTCGACGAGATTAGCAGGCAAACGATGGCAAACGACCAGTACCGCCTCTTCTTTGGCCTGTTTGCCCACGACGCGACTGAGGCTGTGGCCGAAATCGCGGTTCGTTTTTACCGGGAAAAAGGCCATTTGCCAGATAAACGTCACATTGTGGAAGTCTACTACGGCGAGCACGTGGAGACAGTGGACATCTTCATCGGTTTTGACAAGTTCGCCGCCTTCGACATGCCGTTGGTGGCAACGGGCAACGAAGACTTGTACTTTAGCATCGCCCCATCACCCTACATCACCCAGACACAACTGCGCGCTATCCTGTATGACCATCTCTATACCCGGCGCGAGACCGAGCCGAACTATTTATCTATGGCGACCGATGAATGGAATATGATGCGAGAATTTTACCATGCGAATCGCGACGCCGCACTTGGGATAGGGGCAAGGCAAGAACGCGGAGGATATTGGTATCCCTTGCCGCAAGTGAATCTGCCAACAAATTTTATGGACAGACCGTGAATCTACATCAAGACATTTGCCAACTATTAAAGGATATTGGCCAGGGCACGATGATGAGCACTGCCTACGACACGGCCTGGGTCGCTCGCCTGGGTGGAGAAATGGGCGAGCAGGCACTTGATTGGCTGCGCGAACACCAACTTGCAGATGGCGGTTGGGGAACTCGCCACATCACTTACCATCACGATCGAGTGATTTGCACACTCGCGGCGATGACAGCACTCGCCCAACGAGGCCATGCAACAAACGACCATATCCGATGGCAAAGGGCCTTGGCCATGTTGGAAGCAGCCATCACAGGGCTACACTCGGACCCGGCCGCGACCGTTGGCTTTGAGATGATTGTGCCTACGCTACTCGCAGAGGCTCAAGCATTAGGGATAACCCTGCGAGGAAACAGCATACTGCATCGCTTGGTTAGCAGCCGCACGGCAAAGCTGTCAACTTTACCTGGCCAGCTCATAAACCGTTTTGTGACCATGGCACATTCGGCCGAAATGGCGGGGTCAGATGGACTACAATTGCTAGACGTGCAGAACCTCCAGGAGGTCAATGGCTCCATAGCCTACAGCCCATCGGCAACAGCATTCTTTGTGCTGAATGTACAAGCAGGGAACCAAGCCGCGACAAAGTACCTGGCAGGCATCATCGACAACAATGGGGGTGTGCCTAACGTGGCTCCATTCGATATGTTCGAACGGGGTTGGACGCTATGGAACCTGGCGATCATTGCCCACTTGGACGATGATGTACTGGCCATGTGCCAACCTCACCTTGACTTTATGGAAAAGGCATGGCGGCCCATGAAGGGTATCGGATTCGCGGCCGGTTACACCCCCACGGATGGGGACGACACGGGCATGGTTTACGAAACCCTGGCACGCTTTGGCCGCGCGCCTGACCTGGCAGCGGTACTCAGCTATGAAGAATCCGATCACTACCGGTGTTTTGCCCTAGAAGCCAACCCGTCGATCAGTGCCAATATCCACATCCTGGGCGCATTGCAACAAGCCGGATTGTCTATACAACATGGACCGTTTCGAAAAATAATCGAGTTCCTTCGGCGCACACAAACCGCACGCCTGTTTTGGTTCGACAAGTGGCACGCATCGCCATATTATACTACGGCTCATGCGATCATCACCCTGGCCGGGTGCGACGCCGACACAATCAACGACGCCGCTTACTGGATTTTGGAGACGCAGAACCAAGAGGGATCCTGGGGCTATTACATACCTACCGCCGAAGAAACAGCTTACTGCCTACAAGCATTGGCTATATGGAAACGACATGATGGGCAAGTGCCAACTGACGTGTTAAAGCGGGGTGCAGTATGGCTGGCCGATCATATCGAGCCTCCCTATCCTCCGCTTTGGATTGGCAAATGTCTGTACTGTCCAGTACTGGTTGTTCGTTCTGCAATTCTCAGCGCCCTGGAGTTGGTCACACAAGAATGTGGACAATGGTAATGAAAATCAACGTGAGCCAATGGTTAGACGTTTCTTCGGCAGATCCCGATGATGCTCGCCGCCGCAAGCTGCTCAATATCCTGTTACTAGGTTCAGCCACGCTTATGCTGGCTGCATTGCTGATCATGACCATGGTCGTACTTTTCGGCCTGGTAAAACTAACAGACAGCCTGTGGCTCTACCTCATGGGAATTGCCGTATTGAGCGGCATCACCATCATTTTCCTCATCAACCGTTATGGCCCCGGCTGGCTGGCCAGCTCGATCTTTCTGGCGCTCTTGGCAGCTGCGATCGCTTTTAGCGACGACCCCAATCAAGTCGTCCAAGGACGCAGTCTGTTTTTGCTCACCATCCCCATCCTCATGGCAAGTGTGTTGCTACGCCCTTATGCCAGTTTCGTGGCCGCCAGCCTGACCGGCCTCTTGCTGGCCATCATTGCGCGGACTGGTGCCCCCCTCGAGCTGGGCACGATACCGTTTACAACGATTGGTCTTATAGCCGTGGCCTTTGTCGCCTGGCTGGCCGCCCGCAGCCTGGAAAACACCCTGCGCGACCTGCGCCTCCTCAACGAAGAACTCGAACAACGCGTCCAAGACCGAACACACGAATTAGCTGAAGCCTGGGGCAGAAACCAGGCCATCCTGGAAAGCATCGCCGACGGCGTGGTCGTGTTCGACAACGACGGGCGGGCCACGATGATCAACCCATCGATAAGCCAACTCCTGGATCGCTCGGAAATCGATATTGTGGATTCCGACCTGACCACCTTGTTGGGTGAAAACGTGAGCGAGGCAGACAGGCAAACCATCGTCGAGCTGTTCAAAGACAAGGAAGAACGCCACCCCAGCGTCAAGTTCGGCTGGGGCCGCAAAACACTGTCGGTCAGCCTGGCGCCGGTGCGCACCGAGCCCGACCAGGTGGCCGGCACTGTGGCGGTATTCCGCGATTTCACCAGGGAAGCCGAAGTGGACCGCATGAAGAGCGCCATCGTGTCGATGGTCAGCCACGACCTGCGCACGCCGCTCAACGCCATTATGGGATACTCCGAGATGCTGCAAGAGTTGGTCTACGGCGAGCTGACGACCAAGCAGATGGGCACCTTGCAGCGCATCACGGCCAACGCCAAGCGGCTGCTCAGCCTGGTCAACGACCTGCTCGACCAGGCCCAGATCGAGGCGGGACGGATGGCACTCAAGATTGGCCCGTTCGATCCGGCCGAGTTGCTCGACGGCCTGCAGAGCGTGATGGGCGTGCTGGCCGAGACTAAGGATCTGACGTTGACCGGTGAGGTCGAAGACAACCTGCCCACCCCCTTGCAAGGCGACCCGCAGCGGCTGCACCAAATCCTGGTCAACCTGGTCGGCAACGCGCTCAAGTTTACCGAACACGGCGGCGTGCACGTGCGTTTTTACCGCGTTGACGAGGCGCATTGGGCTATGGCTGTATCGGATACAGGCCCAGGCATCTCACCCGACAAGCTGGACCGGGTGTTCGAGCGTTTTTACCAGGTAGAGGGCGACATCACGACGCGCAAGTACCAAGGCATCGGGTTGGGGCTGGCCATCGTCAAGCAATTGGTCGAGCTGATGGGCGGCTGGGTCGGCGTCGAAAGCCAGGTAGGGGAAGGCAGCGCGTTTATGGCGACTATTCCGTTTGTTCCACCCCCAATCGAGAACTCGTCATAAGGGTCATTCGCAATAACTGGTTGATTTTGACGCATCTTACGCGTGCAAAGCCTCAATTTCAACTGGCTATTCCGATAGCCCATCATAAGCAGCACAAACGTCAGCGTATGAATTATACAAGAATGGGAAGTAAACTATGAGTATCATTGGCCGATTCTTGAAGGTGTCTTCAACCGATCCTGACGATGCACGCCGCCGCAAGCTGCTCAATATCCTGTTGCTCGGTTCAGCCACGCTTATGCTGGCTGCATTACTGATCATGACCCTGGTCGTAGTTTTCGGCATGGTAAGACTGGCAGACAGCCTATGGCTCTACCTCATGGGAGCTGCCGTGTTGAGCGGCATCACCATCATTCTCCTCATCAGCCGTTATGGCCCCGGCTGGCTGGCCAGCTCGATCTTTCTGGTGCTCTTGGCATGTGCAATCGCCTTTAGTGATGAACCAAAACAAGTTGTACAAGGACGCAGCCTGTTTTTGCTCACCATTCCCATCCTCATGGCCAGCGTGCTGTTACGCCCGTATGCCAGTTTTGTTGCCGCCGGCCTGATGGGTCTCTTACTGGCCTACATTGCACAAACCGGCGCCCCCACCGAGATGAGCACAATACCGTTTGCAACTATTGGTCTCATGGCCGTGGCCCTGGTCGCCTGGCTGGCTGCCCGCAGCCTGGAAAACACCCTGCACGACCTGCGTCTTCTCAACGAAGATCTCGAACAGCGCGTCGCCGACCGGACCCAAGAACTGGCCGACACGAACGAGCACCTGGCCGAGGCGCTGGGGCAGTCGGACACGCTGCGCGAGGTGGCCAAGATCGTCGGCGCCTCGCTCGACCCGCAGGAGGTGGTCAAGTCGATCCTCACCCAACTGGAAAAGGTGGTCATGTACCACTATGCCAACGTGACCCTGCTGGCCGGCCAGCAGCTCAAGCTGCTGGCCGGGCGCGACAAGCGGGGCGGGGCATACGCCGACTTTAGCATCCCCCTCGATCGCTTCCCCCTCAACGTGCTGGCCCTGCAAAGCAAGCAGCCGGTGGTGGTGCCCGACGTGACACGCGACGAGCGCTGGATCCCCGAAGGCGTGATGGCCTCGTTCAACACCCGCTCGTTCATCAACGCCCCGCTGTTGGTCAAAGACCGCCCTATCGGGCTGCTGGGCATGGGGCGCATAGACGAAACGCTCTACACCCAGGAGGACGCCCAGCTCGTGTTCGCCTTTGCCAACCAGGTGGCCGTGGCCCTGGAGAACGCCCGCCTGCACGAGTACGAGCTGGAGCAGGTGGAGCGCGAGCTGACCATCGCCCAGCAAATTCAAGCCAGCCTGCTGCCCTCCACCGCGCCCGAGATGCACGGATTGGATATGACGGGTTATTCGCAAGCCGCCCGCCAGGTGGGGGGGGATTTCTACAACTATTTCGTCTTTGGTCACGAGCATTTGGGGATCGCCGTGGGCGACGTGTCGGGCAAGGGCATGCAGGCGGCGCTGATGATGTCGCTGTCCTTCGGCCTGCTGAGCAACGAGCTGCGCCGTCCGGCCCGCCCGGCGGCCTTGATGGCCGAGCTGAACGGCGAGATCCACCCCCACACCCAACGCAACAACCTCAACACCGCCCTGTGCTACGTGGCGCTCCAACGCGGCGACAGTCCCGACGGCCCCACCTGGCAGGCGCGCGTCGCCAACGCCGGGATGATCGCCCCCTTCCTGCGCTCGCGCGAAGGCAAGGTCGAGCTGCTCCGCATCGGCGGCCTGCCGCTGGGCATCATCGGCGAAGCCAGCTATCGCGAGATCGAGCAGCGCCTGGCCCCCGGCGATTGTCTGCTGCTCGGCAGCGACGGCATCGTCGAGGCGATGAACGTCGACAAAGAAATCTATGGCTTCGAGCGCCTGGCCGAGCGCCTGGCCAGCGCCCCCCACGGCGGCGCGCAAGCCGTGCAGGACTGGATCCTGGCCGATGTGCGCGCCTTTGTCGGCCAGGCCGAGATGCACGACGATCTGACCATGGTGGTGGTGCTGGTCAACGGGGATGCTGTGGAAGGTGACAAATAACGGCAAAAGCGGTATAATAAGGGCGGTTTCAGGTTTTAGCTTGGAGGTTTCAGGTTCCATGCCACATAAGGAGCAATCGCTATGAGCCATACAGCGTTGGTCATCGAAGACGACGTCGACTTGTCAACCATCTTTACTGAGGCTATGCAGATGGCCGGCTTTGAGGTGGAGACTATCCGCGACGGGAGCAAAGCCCAAGCGCGACTGGCAGAAACGACGCCAGATCTCATCATCCTGGACCTGCACCTGCCCAACGTATCAGGCAAAGATCTTCTCGCCCAGATCCGGGCCGATGCGCGCCTGGCCAAGGCGCGCATCATCCTGGCCACGGCCGACGCGCGCCTGGCCGATATGCTGGACGAAACAGAAAAAGACCTGCTGGTGCTGGTCAAACCCATCAGCTTTGGCCAACTGCGTGACATGGCCAAGCGCCTGAAAGCCAGCATGTCGCTGGCCGAGAGTGCAAGCTAAAATCGAAAATTCCACCATGAGCGCAAAAATCAACCTCATCGGCCAGCCGCAAGAGCTGCGCGTCAAGGACAATATCGTCACCTTTAAAATCGTCGCGGGCCCGGCCTCGAATTCCGCTCCCAAGGGGCTACCCATGTTCAAGCCCAGCACCTACGTCGTGCAGTGCACCGAGCGCCAATTCAAGCGGGCACGCGTCGACGAAAGTGACGACTCCGAGCTCGTCATCGAGGGCTACCTGGAGCCGCGCCTGGACGGCAACGGCAAAGCCTGCATCGCCGTCGTCGGCACGTCCATCACCAGCAAGCGAGCCCAGACCGAGCGCAAGCTGGAACAAATCCGCGCCGAGGCGATCAAGGCCGAGGAAGCCTACGAGGCCGCCTGCGATCAATATGGTGAAGAATCTCCGCAAGCCAAGGCGGCGCTGGATCTGTTCGAAAAGGTCAAAAGCAACCTGGTCAAGTACCTGAGTTCCCACCCTGAGATCAAGTAGACATTAACAATTAACAATTGACAATTAACAATTAACAATTATAATACAGCTATGGGGGTGATCGGCTTCGACGGGGAAGGTTGGTCACAGGTGGCAAGCCGGGGCGCTCTGGCCTCGTTAAAAACGGAGCAAAACTTTAGGTGCCAAAACACCAGTTTTCGCGGGTAACGCTTCTTACTCAGCCCTTCCGTTGGCTGCGTAGGCTTACCCCTATCACCTGCGGGTGATACGTCTGCCTCAGCCTCGAGCTGGTGGGCTGAGGGCCAGATGTCATAAATGCCAGCGTGCGGCCGCCCGACGCCGTTGAGGTGGCCTAAGACGAACGGCTGGCCGCTGCAGCGCTCTGTCTGCCGTGTGCGCGGCGGCGAGACTCAAACGACCGACTAAGCTTGTAGGCACTTGTGGCCGAGTTCTTCGGACACGGGTTCGATTCCCGTCACCTCCACAAGAGAGCCCCTGTCTAAAAACGGGGGCTCTTTTTGTGCGACAAGCGGCAGCGTGCCAGTCAACGATCCCGCGTTGGCGCCCAACGGCGTGTAAGGCACCTACTCCCCGATGATCTTGACCAGCACGCGCTTGCGCCGCCCACCGTCAAACTCGCCGTAGAAAATCTGCTCCCAGGGGCCAAAATCCAGCCTCCCCTCGGTGATGGCCACCACCACCTCGCGCCCCATCACTTGCCGCTTGAGGTGGGCATCGCCGTTATCTTCGCCAGTTCTGTTGTGGCGATATTTGCTAATTGGCTCGTGCGGCGCCAGGCCCTCCAGCCACTCTTCGTAATCCGCGTGCAGGCCTCGCTCGTCGTCATTGATGAACACGCTGGCCGTGATATGCATGGCGTTTACCAAGCACAGGCCCTCTCGAACCTGGCTCTCTCGCAAGCACTCGTCAACCTGGGGTGTGATGTTGACAAAGCCCCGCCGGCCAGGGATGTTGAACCACAACTCTTTTCGATAGCTTTTCATAGCGCGGCCTCCAGCCGCAACCAAAACTCTTTCACCGCCGAGAGCGCTGAGAACGCCGAGAAGAATTTAAAAAACTCTGCGCCC
>JAFGFO010000461.1 GCA_016931085.1 Thermoflexales bacterium | reverse complement strand
TCAGCAGCATAGCCGGCGGGACAGGCTTGACCAAGAAATCCTTGGCGCCCATGTGCACGGCACGCGCCGCGATCAACTGTTGATCCAGCGCCGTGAGCATGATGACTTGTGCCTGGGGGTCGAGAATGCGAATCTGGGCCAGGGCGTCCATGCCGTTCATGACGGGCATGGTGATGTCCATCAGCACCAGGTCGGGCTTGCTCGAGCGATAGGCATCGACGGCCTGCTGGCCATCGGCGGCTGTGACGGTCTCGTAACCGTTTTGAGTCAGCAGCTTGCACAGGTTATTTCGCATAAACATGCTGTCGTCAACAATCATTACTTTGGACATCGCAGCCTCCTTGGGTATCATTTGCCCATCCTTATCATAGCACAAAACGCGCCGCGTGCCATTAGTGTTTTGTAGCAGTTTTGTTGCAATTGTGTTTGCATCGCCACTCAGGTCACGGGGCGCTCGCCCTCCCCCATCATCTTCACCATCACAGTCCCATCGGCCAGGATCAGCCTGACTGTACGGCCAGTGCTCCCGCCGGTGGCGTGAGCCTTGACCCGGATGCGCTCGGCGTGTAAGGCAGCTTGGGCAGCCTGCACGTTGAGCGCGCCGATGTGCTTTTGCCCGCTGTCGCCGGAGCCGTTCAGCATCCATGCGCCGCCGCACAGTGTGGCGGCCAGCCTGTGGCGCTTGGCGCCCAGGCTTAGCAGCGTTTCGACCAGCAGCGGCACACCCTGATCGACGTACTTGGTGGGCTTGCCGCTGCGCCCGTTTCCATTGGCCGTGGGCAACAGCGCGTGCAACATTCCCCCCACCCTGGCCTGCACATCGTACAGGCACACCGCCACGCACGATCCCAGTCCATAGGCTACCAACACATCATCCGGCGCATTGCTGGTCACGATCTCTCCGATAAAGACAGGGTGTGTATTTTCAGTCATGACATACTCATTGGGTATCCATTTCTATTCAGTATAACCGACCGCAGCGCGCTTGTGAAGCGTATAAAGCCTGGATTTTTAGAGGGACGGTTGGTGAAAAATTACGTAAAAAAGGGCCATCCCCTCCGTAATTTCTACGCAGAGGATGACCTTTTCAGAAACCGAGTCATTAGGAAAAAAACTCAATTTCTAGTTCGATCCCAGGCTCAAGACGATCATCAGCACGACCAGCCCTATCAAGGTCAGTAAGGCCACCAGCACCAGCGGCAGGATCGCCGCGGCGAACGCCCGCCCGGCGCTAAAGTCGTTGGCGACAGCGGTGGCTTTGACATAGACGGCCACGCCCCAGGCGAAGGTGAGCAGGCCGGCCAGCCAGGCCAGCGGGCCGAACACGCAACTGACCGCCGGGATGAGCCGACCCAGCAGATTCAACAAGTCGAGAGCGATGTCAAAGACGTGCGGCACGGCAAACAAGGTCGTCGCGCCGAGCATGCGCTGCAGCGTCGCCCGCCCTCCCAGCAGCTTGGCAAAGAGCAGCACCCACAGCGCGTACCAGGCCCAACCGCCCAGCCAGGCCAGCGGCTGGGAAAGCCACGCGCCGATCGCTTGCAGCAGATTCCCCAGCCAGGCCGGCAAAAAGGCCAGGTTCGTCGGCTCCTCGGAGATCTCTGTGCCGATGGCGATTCCTTCGCTGATACTGCCCTCGATCATTTTCCGCACCTCGGGATCCTGCAAGGCCGGATTGAACTGCCTCTGTTGTTCCAAAGACTGCTCGATTTGGCGCTGGATCTCGGCCATGTCCACCGGCTGGAAGCCCTCGACGACATTCCCCACGAAGGTGAACAGGCTGGCCAGCAGCGCCACTGCGGCCATGATTCCCAGCCCGCGCTTGAGCGCGTCAGCCGATTTGACGTGAGCTGCGAAGGTGGCATCGTCGAGGGTCAACACACCACGTGCAAAGGTGAGCAACTCGTTCATCGTCCACCTCCCATGCCTGCTGTGGCAGGTATAATCACAGCTGTCCCACAGCAAGCGAATGAAACGCCGAGCAAGATCGCCACAGCCCACGGCAGAAAGATAGCGATCAGGGTGCGTTCTGTAGTCAGTCTATGGGCCGTCTTGACAGCCACAAAGTTGCAGGCCAGGGCCCACACACCGATGCCAGCTGCCGTGGCATAGGGGATAAGCATGATCAGGTTGAGCAATTGTGGCGCGACGGACAGGGCTGTGCAGCCAAGCGTTTGCCCCAGGTCAGCCTGCCCACCCAGCAGGCGCGCCGACAGGTGTACCAGGACACCATAGACCAGCCAGCCGATCAACAAGCTCAGCGGGGTGGTGATGAGATTGGCCAAGGCGGTTGGGCTGGGCGCAACCGCCTTGGCGATCTGCCAGCCCATGTTGTAGCCTTGCTTGAAGCCGTCGACCGCTTGAGGCTCCGTGCTCATTTCCGCGTACCACGGCATCCGCACCAGGTGTTTCAAAACAATCTCCTGCATGCGGTCCATACTAGGTGAAAAGCCCCAATCGACGATCTGGTTCCAGGCGCTCACGGCGCCCACGATCACGCCCACGACGAGGATGAGGACGATGGCGCGCTGCACCCGCTTGGCATCGTCTCGCATCTGGGCATAAGTTTCCTCCCGCAAGAGGAAAGCCGACCACAGTTGTTGAATCGTTGCAAGCATTTAACCTCCTTTCAAAATACAGGTGATGACGATAGGTCCATTATAGCATGCAAATCTGCAAATCTGCAAATCAGCGATTACGTTTCACGTCTCACGCTTTACGTTCCCGTTTGACAAAAATTCCCATCTCAAGGATAATGGGCTATCGGAATAGCCACGCTATCGGAATAGCCGCGCTACCGGAATAGCCGCGCTATCGGAATAGCGGCGCTATCGGAATAACCTACACCCATGATTGCCGAACACATCTTGACCACCTATCTCGAGTGGATGAACCGCTTTTACTTCAGGCTGGAGCCGGCGCAGGCCACGACGCTGCCCAGGCCAAGGCCAGGCCGTGACTATATGCTCTACCTGCACGTGCCCTTTTGCCGGGATCTCTGCCCCTATTGTTCTTTCAATCGTTTCGTGTTCCAAGAAGCCCAGGCGCGGGCCTATTTCAAGCGGCTGCGCGAAGAGATGCGCATGGCGGCCAGGCTGGGCTATACCTTCCCCGCGCTGTACATCGGCGGCGGCACGCCCACCATCTTGCTCGACGAGCTGTGCCAGACGATCGACCTGGCGCGCGAGTTGTTCCACATTCGCGAGGTGTCGTGCGAGACGAACCCCAATCACCTGACGGCCGAGCTTGTGAGCCGACTCCAAGGGCGGGTGCAGCGCCTGTCGGTCGGCGCGCAGAGCTTTGACGACGGACTGCTCAAGCAGATGAATCGCTACCACACCATCGGCCCCGGCCAGGCCACACTCGAGCACATCCAGGCCGCCGCCGGCTGTTTCCCCTCGCTGAACATCGACATGATTTTTAATTTTCCGCGCCAAAGCGAAGCGATTCTGAGGCGCGACATCGAGCTCGTCTTGCGCTCTGGCGCCAACCAGGTGACGTTCTATCCGCTGATGGCCGCGCCCTCGGTCAAGCGCTCGCTGACCAGCGCGCTGGGCAAGGTCAACACGAGCAGCGAAGCGCGCTACTACCAGATCATCTCCGACGAGTTGGGCCAGGCTTTCGAGCCGATGTCGGCCTGGACATGGGCGCACAAGAGCGGGGGTCTTATCGACGAGTACATCGTCGACTATGAAGACTATGTCGGCCTGGGTTCGGGGTCATTCAGCTATCTCGACGGGGACTTGTACGTCAACACCTTTTCGCTGCGCGACTATGAGCGCGCGATAGGTGCCGGGCGCATGTCGCTGGCGGCAACGCGGCGCTTTGGGCTGGGCGACCGGATGCGCTACCGTTTCTTGATGGAGCTATTCGGCTTGAACCTGGACAAGCGGCGTTTCCGGCACGACTTTGGCATATCACTCGAGCGCGGCTTGTGGCAAGAGATGGCCTTTATGACGGCGGCCGGGGCGTTCGCGCGCTCTGCCGGCGAGACCCTGCGCTTGACGCCGCGCGGCCGTTACCTGATGGTGGTCATCATGCGCGAGTTCTTTTGCGGCGTCAACATACTGCGCGATCGGGCCCGCCAGGGCAAACAAATCGCCCATCGCAAACCGCAAATCGCAAAAAAGTATCAGGAGGTACACCCATGATCCCGATTCGTTACGATTTCGTGCGGCTGGCCATCCTGCTCGGCCTGGGGGCGCTCATCGTCGTGCTGTATCTTTTCCTTCCGCACAGCGTGGGCGTCCTCATGGGCCTGGCCTTTTTAGCCGTGCTGACGGGGGTGGCCGCCATCATCCCGCCGGGCATTTACGGCTGGCTGATCCGCCCCACCTGCCCGAACTGCCGGGGGCGGGTCGAATGGGCGGCGGTCAATCCGGAAGGCGAGCCGTATAACGAGCAAATCGTGCGCACCTGCCGGCAGTGCGAGACGAGCGCGGTCGAGTGGTCATATAGGACGTAGCCTAGACCTGACAGGTTTTCCTAAACCTGTCAGGTCTTAGACGTCCTCATCCATGCCGGCGCACAAAGCGCTCCATTCGCTCCAGCGCCCGTTCGAGTTTCTCGTAGGCGGTGGCGTAGCACATCCGCACGTACTGGCCCGTCGGCTCGCCAAAGGCATTGCCCGGCACGACGGCGACTTGCTCCTCTCGTAGCAAGGTCTCGGCAAAGGTCTCGTCGTTCATGCCACTGACCTCGACCGAGGGGAAGGCGTAGAACGCGCCGCGCGGCTCGAAGCACTTGAGCCCGATCTGGTTCAGTCCCCCCACCAAAAAGCGGCGGCGGCGGTCGTACTCGGCCGTCATGCAGGCCACGTCCTCTTCGCCGTGCAGCAATGCCTGCACCGCGGCGGCCTGCGACATGGTCGGGGCGGACATGATGGTGTATTGGTGCACCTTGCGCATGGCCGCGCTCAGCTCCTCGGGCGCGGCGCTGTAGCCGATGCGCCAGCCGGTCATGGCGTGGCTCTTGGATACCCCGCCCAGCATGATCGTGCGCTCTCTCATGCCAGGCAGCGAGGCGAAGCAAGTATGCTCCATACCATACACCAGCCGGTCATAAATCTCGTCGCTGATGACGAGCAGATCGTGCTTTTCGGCCAGCGCCGCGATCTCCAACATCCGCTCGCGCGACAGCACGGCGCCGGTGGGGTTATTGGGATAACCGATCAGCAGCGCCTTGGTGCGGGGCGTGATCTTGGCCTCGATCTGGGCGGCGGTCACCTGAAAGGCATCTTCGACGCGGGTGTCGATCGTGACGGCCACGCCGCCGTTAAAGATGACTTCAGGGCAATAGGAGACAAAGCACGGCTGAGGGACGATGACCTCGTCGCCGGGGTTGATGGTGGCCGTTAGCCCCAGGTACATCGCCTCGCTGACGCCGACGGTGATGAGCAGCTCCTTTTCGGGGTCATAGTCCAGCCCGTACAGGCGCTTGAGATAACCGGCCACCGCCTGGCGCAGCTCGAGCGTGCCGGAATTTGAGGTATAGTGAGTTTCGCCCTGCTGGAGAGCAGCCACCCCGGCTTGCAGGATATGGTCAGGCGTCACGAAATCGGGTTCCCCTACTCCCAGGCTGATGACGTCCTTCATAGCGGCCGCGATATCGAAAAATTTGCGGATGCCCGAAGGCGGTACGCTGCGAACGCGGTCAGACAAGACTTGGCGCATTGTGTAACTCCTTGTTATGGATTTTCGTGCGGCCTATTTTACCACACTTCTGGTCATACGCCACACGCGACCACGTTCGTTTTAGTGCCGGGGTTTGTTGTGAAGATTACAATTGGATTATAAGACTCTACTGAAATAACTCGAATTTTACCGCGAAGGCGCGAAGGACGCCAAGCTCACTCTTGCGGGAGGATCAGCACTTTTTTGACGTCCTCCTGGCCACTCTCGATCAGCTCCACACCCCGCTCAAAATGCTCCAAAGGCAAACGGTGCGAGACGAGGCTGGATACGTCGACTTGCCCGGCCTGCAGCAGCGCCACGGCCTGGTACGAATTGCGCAGCGAGGTGAAAGAGGACAAGACGGTCAAGCCTTTTTCAAAGATTTGAAAAGCATCCCACGCCACACGCTTGCCGGCCGGCGGCACGCCAAAGAGGAGCACGCTCCCCCCGCGCCGGGCAAAATCGAGGCTGCGTTCCATCACGGCGATGACACCCGTGGCGTCAATCACGACGTCGTAGCCGCCGCGCTCGAGCTCGTCCAGATCGGACAGGCAGCGCTGGGCGCCATAAGCGTGCGCAGGCTTACGGCGCGCCGCGCGCTGTTCCACCACGTCGACGCGGCTCGCGCCGCGCAGGCGGACGAGCTGCAGCAGCAAAAGCCCAATGGGGCCGGCACCCAAGATAGCTACTTTGTCGGCCAGGCGGACGTTCACGCGCTCGATGCCGTGCAAGACACACGAAAGCGGCTCGACAAAGGCGGCCTGCTCGAAAGGCAAGTCGCCGATGTCAAAGAGGGCCTTTTCCGGGGCAAGCACGTACTGAGCCATGCCGCCCGGGCGGGTCACGCCCACGGCTTGCCAGTTCAGGCAAAAGTTGTGGCGGTTGTGAAGGCAGTTATAGCAATTGTCGCAGGCGATATTGGGCTCGACGGCCACGCGGGCGCCCACCTGGAAGCGGCTGACGCCGCCGCCCACTTGCTCGACGATGCCGGAAAATTCGTGACCGGGGATGACAGGGTAGTCGCCCAGGTACCGGCCACGCAGGATATGGATGTCGGTGCCACATATACCGCTGGCCAATACGCGGATCAGGACCTCGCCGTGGCCAGGCGTTGGGATCGGCAGCTCAATGACTTGGACCAAGTTGGTTTGGTTAATCCGTATGGCTTTCATACAGCCAGTTATAGCATCTCTGCTACAGCTTGTCAAGGTTGACAAAGCTCGTCCCTCAAGGCATAGAGTTTGCAGTGGAGAGTGAGACAAAGTCAGGCGTCATCAAGCGGTTCAGCGCCTCGACAAAGTAATAGTCCCCATAAATCAGGCCGTGATCCATCAAGTTGTGTGGCTTGGAGCGCGTGCCGTGCACCAGGATGGAGGGTTCCCGCGCACCCTGGCTGCTATAGTTTTGCCACAAAGATTCAAGGATGTGGACAGCCGCGCTTCGCCAGCGGGCCGCCATAGCGGCATCCGGATCCAGTGTAGACAGGCCCAAAAGCCCGGAGGCCAAAATTGCGGCGGCCGAGCTGTCTCGCACATCGTCGGGGATCAGTGGGCTGTCGTAATCCCAGTAGGGCACATGGTCGGCCGGTAAGCGGCACAGGCAGTATTCGGCCAGCCGGCGCGAAGCGTCGAGAAAAGTGGCATCGCCCGTGTTGCGAAAACATTCGCCATAGCCATACACGGCCCATGCCTGCCCACGACTCCAGCATGACGTGGCGCTGAGCCCCTGGTGAGTATCCTGCTTGAGGAATTCGCCGGTGTCCGGATCGAAATCGGTGACGTGGGATGTAGACCAGTCAGGCCGGACGTGGCGGGCCAGCGCCATGCGGGCATGCGCAACGGCCATATCGGCATAGCCCGGGTCGCCCGTTTCGCGGCTGGCCCAGAAGAGCAAGCTAAGGTTCATCAGCGTGTCAATGATGGCCCGTCCCCGGGCTTCAGCGGGCGCGTCCAACGCATCCCAGGCTTGAAAGAAGCGGCCGCGCGAATTGAAGCGGCGAGTGAGTGTCTGGGCAGCCGCCAGTGCCGGCGACTTGAGCCTGAGGTCGCCTGTCAGGCGCACTCCCAAGACGTGCGACAGCTCGAACAGAAAGCCCAGGTCATGCGTCGTCGTGTCGTCCTGGCGCGGGGCCAGGCGAGCGGCCCACTGGCGCGCCGCTGCTTCTAGCGCGGCGTCACCCGCGTGGGCAAAAGCCAGCCAGAGCAAGCCGACCCAATGGCCGCCGACCCACCCGCCATCCTCTACACATTCCCAGTGATCGCCCTGGGTCAATTCTGGGAAACTGCTGAGCTGCGCCAGGTTCTGGCGTGTCCGCTCGAGGCTGAAATCGAGCGCCTGGCGCAAGAGCGGATTGGATGAAATGGGACGGTCCATGTATCCTCCTGCTGTTTGAGAGTTTTTTCCTAGGGTGTTGAATCTGTCCTCGGGACCGAGCCGGTGGACTGGCGGACGATCAATGGGCTTTCCAAGAGAGCATAATGATTGCCAGGGCTGAGCCGGCCTTCACTCATTCGACGCAATGTTTGAACCGCCAATTTCCCCATGCGGTATTTGGGCTGGCCGATGGTGGTGAGGGAAGGATACACATGCGCGGCAATCGAGATATCGTCCGTGCCGACGATCGAAATATCCTGGGGCACCCGCAGGCCACAAGCGCGCACGGCGTGCAAGGCGCCCAGCGCGATAATGTCATTGAAAGCAATGACTGCGGTGGGGCGCTGGTCGGCCGGCAAGTCCAGCAACGCCCGCATGGCCTGAAAGCCGCCCTCCACCTCTGTACCGGGCGGGACGATGGGGCGCCATTCAGGCCGCAGACTAAGGCCCGCTTCGGCCAGCGCCGCCTCGATGCCACGCAGCCTGGCCTGGGCGATTTCACCCGTGCTGGGAGAATCCAGGTAACCGACCCGAGTGTGACTGAGACCAAGCAAATGCTGAGTGGCGCGGACCATCGCGTTCTCAAAATCCACCATGATGCAGTACACTCCAGGCTGGTTGACGCGCCGGTTGAGGAGCACCAGGGGAAGCTTGTGGCGTTCTTGCCACTCCAGCAGCTCGTGAAATGGCGACAGGCCCGTCAAAATAACGCCTTCGACCGGCGGCTTGCTCAACGTGCGCAAGAGCTGGCCCTGACGCTGCGGATGGTCCGTCATGTTATACACAGTCAAAGTCAGCCCACAGTCATTGGCCTCGTCCTGGACGCCTTGAGCGATCTCCATGAAAAATGGGTTGAGCAAATCGCCCACCAGGAGCGCGATGGTGCCTTCACCCGGGCGCTTGCTGGCCTGCCGGGGGGCATAGCCCAACGCGGCCACAGAGGTTTCGACCCGCTCCCGGAGATCCTGGCTGGCCGGTCCCGTATTGTGGAGCACACGCGAAACGGTGGCTGTGGACACTTGAGCATGATGCGCAACGTCACTGAGCGTCGGGCGTTTTTTCTTCATCTTTATTCCGCATTCTTGTAAGCTAGAGGAAATTATACTGTAATTTACATGAAAAGTCAAGTGATTGCTATTGACAAATACCGGAAAATAATGTATAATTTACAACGCATGGATGATAATTTACTGTACGCTTAAGAAATGGCGTGCCACTATTCAAGGAGGTGTCAAGACGGTTGCATCTGACCAAGAGGTTGTCTCCCTTAGCGTGTGTTCGTCAGGCTATCCCGATAGCCCATTTTAAACTATGGAGGAAAAGATGACTCGCTTAACTAGTTACCGTTTGCTATGTGTCGCCGTCGTGGCATCATTTTTGCTGGCAGCCTGCGCTCCGGCAGCGGCACCGACCCAGGCACCGGCGGCTGAGCCGACCAAGGTGCCAGTCGTTGAGCCGACCAAGGCACCAGCCGTCGAGCCAACCAAGGCTCCAGCCGCTCCGGTTTCCAAGTACAAGGAGGCCCCCGCGCTGGCCGAACAGGTCAAGGCCGGCAAGCTGCCCCCGGTTGACGAGCGCCTTCCCGGCAACCCGTTGGTGGTCAAGGGAGAAAAAGTCGGCAAGTACGGCGGCACCTGGCGCATGGCGATGAAGGCCGGCACGGATGACCCCTCTTTCTTCAAGATCTTTGCCTACGAGCCGCTGGTGCGCTGGAATGTCGAGTGGAGCGACATCGTGCCGAACGTGGCTGAAAGTTGGGAGGCGAGCGCGGACGCGAGCGAATATACCTTCCACCTGCGCAAAGGCATCAAGTGGTCGGATGGCACGCCCGTCAGCGCGGATGACATTGTGTTCTGGTGGGAAGACGTCGAGCTGAACACGGACCTTGCCCCGACGCCCCCGGGCTGGATGGTAGTGGGCGGCAAGCCCGGCACGGTGAGCAAGGTAGACGACACGACCGTCAAGTTCACCTTCGCCGCGCCGAATGGCCTCTTCCTGTCGAATGTGGCGAGCGCGAACGGCCGGTCCATGTTCAACTTTCCCAAGCACTTTGCCGTACAGTATCACGCCAAGTACGTGGACCAGGCCAAGCTGGACGCACTGCTCAAGGAGGGTGGGTACACCAGTTGGAAAGACATGTTCTTCGCCAAGGTTTCCCAGGCAGACGGTGGCGGCTATGGGCAGTACAGCGTCGCCGGGCGGCCCACGCTCTATGCCTGGATGGTCGAGCAGCCGATGGCGGGTTCGGCTACCCAGGCCTCGTTTGTGCGCAACCCGTACTACTGGAAAGTGGATGCCGAAGGCCAGCAGTACCCCTACATTGACCGCTTGACCTACGACGTGTACGAGGACCTGGCCGCGATGCTGCTCAAGGCGAGCAACGGCGAGATTGATTTCCAGATGCGCCATTTCAATACCCTGGCCAACAAGGCGGTGCTCTTCGACAATCAGCAGAAGGGTGGTTACAGCTTCTTCGATCTCATCAGCATCTCCAGCAACAGCGTGGTCGTTCACCTGAACCTGACTCACAAGGATGCGGCGCTGCGCGAGATCTTCCAGAACAAGGATTTCCGGATTGGCCTGTCGTACGCCATCAACCGCCAGGAGATCATTGACACGGTGTACATGGGCCTGGGCGAGCCGGCCCAGCCCGCGACGCTGCCGGACACGCCGTTCTACAACGAGCAATTGGCCAAGCAGTATACCGAATACGATGTCGCCAAGGCCAACGAGTACCTCGATAAAGTGCTGCCCAATAAGGACGCCAATGGCAAGAGGCTGCGCCCGGACGGCAAGCCCTTCAATTTCGTCATCGAGATCTCCGACTCGCTCCAGGATCAGGTGGACGCCGGCAACATGATTGCCAAATTTTGGCAGGCCGTCGGTATAGACGTTCAAGCCAAACCCGAAGATCGCTCTCTGATGTATACCCGCAAGGACAGCAACGATTTGGACGCCATGATCTGGGGCGGCGAAGGCGGGATGGGGCCGACTCTGGACCCGCGCAACTTTTTCCCGTACAGCACCGAGTCGGCTTACGCTGTGGCCTGGGCAAGATGGTATGGCGGTGCGCGAGACGACACGGCCGAGGAACCCCCAGAGGCAGTCAAAAAGATCATGGCCGCCTATGACACGGTTCTGACTACGCCCACCTTCGAGGGGCAGGTCAAGGCCATGAACGATCTCTTGCAGATGTCGGCTGACTACTTTTTCTGCATCGGCGTCACCACGCCGCCACCCAGCTACGGCATCGTCAAGAACAATATGCAAAATGTGCCCAAGCAGATGATCAACGGCTGGCAGTACCCGACGCCGGCACCGGTCAACACCTTTACGTTCTTTTTCCAGTAGGCCACAAGGGCGCAAGTAGCGCGGCGCTCTCAACCGTGGATAGGAATACCTCCTTTTCCAGAACGCGCTAATCGGGCGAGAGGGGGCCGGCACCGGGGTGCCGGCCCCCCACTCCAGAAAGAACAGTCTATGTTACAATACATCTTGCGTCGTCTTCTCTTGATGATACCGATCTTTTTTGTCGTCTCCCTGGTTACTTTTGCCATCATTCAGCTTCCCCCAGGCGACTATGCCACCTCTTACCTGGCCAATCTGGCGGCGCAGGGCGACCAGGTCAGCCGCGCGGCGGCTGAAAGCTTGCGCCAGGCGTATGGTTTGGGCCAGCCGCTCCCCATCCAATACGTCAAGTGGATGTACGGCATCCTGACGCGCGGCGACCTGGGCATGGCTTTTGAGCTGGGCCAGCCGGTCTCGCGCGTGATTTGGGAGCGGGTCTGGCTGACCGTTGCGCTCTCACTGGGCAGCGTCTTTATCACGTGGGCGCTCGCTTTTCCCATCGGCATCTACTCAGCCGTCAAGCAATATTCCCTGGGCGATTACGTCTTTACCTTCATCGGCTTTATCGGCATCGCAGCGCCCGGTTTTCTGTTGGCGTTGGTGGTGATGTATATCCAGTTCAAGTATTTCGGCCAAACGCTTGGAGGCTTGTTCTCATCCGAGTACGTGAATGCGCCCTGGAGCATGGCGCGGGTGGTGGATTTGATCCAGCACCTGTGGCTGCCTGTGCTGATCCTGGCGTTTGGCGGCACGGCCGAGCTGATTCGTATCATGCGCGCCAACTTGTTGGACGAGATGCACAAGCCCTACGTGATCACGGCACGCGCCAAGGGCCTGCCTGAGTGGAAAGTGCTGCTCACGTATCCCGTCCGCCTGGCGTCGAATCCATTCGTCAGCACTATCGGGTGGACCTTGCCTTACCTGGTGTCCGGCTCGATCATTCTCTCGGTGGTGATGAACCTGCCGACGACGGGGCCGATGCTGCTGCGGGCCTTGCGGGTCCAAGATATGTACCTGGCCGGCGCGTTGATTTTGATCTTGAGCGTCCTCACAATCTTTGGCACGCTGCTGTCCGATATCTTGCTGGCCTGGCTCGACCCCCGCATTCGCTACCAGTGACGCGCGGGAAAGACCCTAAAGGTTTAGGAAAACCTTTAGGGTCTGAAAGGGACTTATGACAAACACTCGCACGCTCTCCGAGGCACCGGTTGTAGCCGAAAAAGAGGCCCAGGTTTACATAGCGCCTCAATGGAAGCTGGTCTGGTGGAAGTTTCGCAAGCACAAGCTGGCGCTGATTAGCGCCGTCATCGTCATCTTGATCTACCTGGTGGCGCTGTTGGTCGAGGTTCTGGCGCCATTCCCGTCCGACCGGACGGACAGCAAATTTCTGTACGCTCCGCCCCAGACGCTGCACCTGTTCGACGAACAGGGCCAATTTGCGCCCTATGTGAACGGCTATACATCCAAGGTCGAGCCGGTCGCCTTGCGCCGGGTGTTTATCGTAGACCCCAGCACCAAAATCCCGCTCGGCTTTTTTGTCAAAGGCTATTCCTACAAGCTGTTGGGCTTGATCCCGATGGACCGCCATCTCATCGGGCCGTTGGACAAGGATCAACCTGTCTACCTGCTCGGCGCGGATCGCCTTGGGCGCGACTTGCTCAGCCGCCTGATCGCGGGCACCCGCGTTTCCATGTCCATCGGCTTGATCGGAGTCCTCCTCAGCCTGGTGCTGGGCATTTTGTTGGGCGGCCTTTCCGGCTATTACGGCGGGTGGGTTGACAATCTCATCCAACGCACGATTGACTTTTTGCGCTCCATCCCATCTATCCCCTTGTGGATGGGGCTGGCGGCCGCCTTGCCGTTGAACTGGCCGCCCGATCGAGTCTATTTCGCCATCACCGTCATTTTGTCCCTCATCGGTTGGACCAGCCTGGCGCGGGTGGTGCGCGGGCGATTCCTCTCGCTGCGCGAAGAAGACTTTATCATGGCGGCCCGGCTGGACGGTCAAAGCGAGTTGGGCATCATTCTCTTTCAGATGCTGCCGGCTTTCACCAGCCACATCATCGCCGCGATCACCCTGGCGATTCCCGGCATGATTCTTTCCGAGACGGCCTTGAGCTTTTTAGGGCTGGGCTTGCGCGATCCAGTCGTCAGTTGGGGAGTGCTGCTTCAAGAGTCGCAGGACATTCGCGCGATTGCAACCGCGCCCTGGCTATTGATCCCGGCCCTGGCCGTCGTGTTGTCGGTGTTGACGTTGAACTTTCTCGGCGATGGGCTGCGGGATGCGGCCGATCCGTATGCGCGCTAAGGGGCTGCAGCCCCTCGGGAGCAAACTGTGATTCAAGAACCTCTGCTAGAAGTCAAAGGTCTCAAGACCTATTTCTTTCTCGACGAAGGCACCGTCAGGGCAGTTGAAGGCGCCGACTTTGTGATCCAACCAGGCTCGACGACCGGCATTGTGGGGGAAAGCGGTTGTGGCAAGAGCGTGACGGCCTTTTCGATCCTGCAGTTGGTCGATTCGCCTGGCCGGATTGTAGATGGACAGATTCTGTGGCGCCGCAGGGTGCAGGGTAGCCAGGCGACCGAGATCGTGGACCTGGCCAAGCTCGACCCGCGCGGCCGCAAGATCCGCACCGTGCGAGGCGGCGAGATTTCGATGATCTTTCAGGAGCCGATGGTGTCGCTCAGCCCGGTGCACACGGTGGGCTTTCAGATCGTCGAAGCGATCAACCAACATTATAGCCTCAGCAAGGCCGATGCGCGCGGGCGGGCCATCGAATTGCTCCAGAAGGTGGGCATCCCCAAGCCACAAGAGCGGATTGACGCCTATCCTTTTCAACTGAGCGGCGGCATGCGCCAGCGGGCCATGATTGCCATGGCGCTCTCGTGTAACCCGGCCCTGCTCATCGCCGACGAGCCGACCACCGCGCTCGACGTGACCACCCAGGCGCAAATCCTCGAGCTGATGCTGTCGTTGCAGCACGAGTTCGGCATGGCCATCATGCTCATCACCCACAACCTGGGCGTCGTAGCCGAGATGTGTGAACAAGTGATCGTCATGTACCTGGGCGAGGTCGTCGAGCATGCGCCGGTGGACGCGCTCTTTCACGATGCGCTGCATCCCTACACGCAGGCGTTGTTGCGCTCGATCCCGGTCTTGGGGCAAAGCAAGTCGGGCCGGCTCGACCCGATCAAGGGCATGGTGCCCGATCAATACAATCGCCCGGCGGGATGCGCTTTTCACCCCCGCTGCGCCAGGCGGGTGCCTGGCAAGTGCGACCAGGCGCCGATTCCGCTCGTTGAACGGAAGGACGGGCGAGCGGTTCGCTGTGTGCTTTATCAATGACGGGCTATAAGAATAGCAGGGAGGCTGATGTGTCATCGCAATCCGGGCCGGCTGTTCAACTGGCGGTCGAGCATCTCAAGATGTATTTCCCGATCCAGCGCGGATTCGTGCAGCGGGTCGTGGGCCACGTCAAGGCCGTGGACGACGTGAGCCTGAACGTGTGCTGCAACGAAACGTTAGGGTTGGTGGGTGAAAGTGGCTGCGGCAAAACGACTGTGGGCCGCTGTATTGTGCGCGCCTACGAGCCAAGCGGCGGCGCGCTTCTCTATCAGAACGAACGCGGTGAAAGCGTCGACCTGGCGACACTGCCCAAAGGGCAGCTCAAGACCTATCGCCGCCAGTTGCGCATGATTTTCCAGGACCCGTATGCGTCGCTCAATCCGCGCATGAACGTGCTGGACATCGTCGGGCAGCCGCTCAAGATTCACGGCATCGCGCGGGGCAAAGAACTGGAAGATCGCGTGGCGGTCCTGCTCAAGCGGGTGGGTCTGCAGCCAGAGTATATGCGCCGCTACCCGCACGCCTTTAGCGGCGGCCAGCGGCAGCGGATCGGCATCGCCCGTGCCCTGGCGCTGGAGCCGCGCGTGGTCATTTGCGACGAGCCGGTTTCGGCGCTGGACGTTTCGGTCCAGGCGCAAATCCTCAACCTGATGCAAGACCTGCAAGCCGAGTTCGACTTGACCTACCTCTTTATCTCGCACGACCTGAGCGTGATAGAATACATCGCCAACCGCGTCGCGGTGATGTATGTGGGCAAGCTGGTCGAGCTGGCGGCCACCGACGCGCTCTTCGCAACGCCCCGGCATCCCTACACGGAAGCGCTGCTTTCGGCAGTTCCCAAGCCCGATCCCCGCTTGCGCTCCAAACGGATCATTTTGGAGGGCGACGTGGCCGATCCGGCCAACCCGCCGAGCGGCTGTTACTTTCATCCGCGCTGCCGCTATGTCCAGGATCGCTGCAAGACCGAGCCGCCGGTGCTGCGCGAGGTCGCGCCCGGCCATTCGGCGGCCTGCCATTTCGCGCAAGAACTGAGCCTGCAAGGCGTAGCTCACGCGCCCAAGTCATAAGGAAAATACAATGTTGTATCCACAATCTAATCCATTCCGTCAGTTGATCGACCTTTCGGGGTTCTGGGATTTGCGCTTTGACCCGGCCGGCCAGGGGGAACAGTCTGGCTGGGCCGAGGGCTTGAAGGGCGGCCGGCCGGTTGCCGTCCCGGCTAGTTGGAACGATCAGTTCGAGGACGGGCGTGATTACCTGGGCAACACCTGGTACCAGACCCATTTTGATTTGCCGTGGGGCTGGGAGGCCGCGCGGCAGCGGACCGTCTTGCGCTTCGACTCGGTCAACTATATGGCCGAGGTGTGGCTCAACGGCGTGCGGCTGGGCCAGCACGAAGGCGGCCATCTGCCGTTCGAGTTCGACGTCACGCCGCAGCTCAAAGGCGAGGGCAACCTGCTGGTGGTGCGCGTCGATGGCGAGCTCGCGCCGGATCGCGTCCCGCCCGGCAATGTCCCTCTCGATCCGCGCTACACGTTTGCCAATCAAAACTATCCGCCCACGACGTATGACTTTTTCCCATTCTGCGGCATCCAACGCCCCGTGCTGTTGTACACCGTCCCGCGCCAGGCGATCGCCGATGTGGCTGTGGTCACAGAGATCGCAGGCTCGGCCGGCATCGTGCGTGTCAAGCTGGACTCGAACGAAGGCGATGGCCTGACCGCCCGTGTCGCCGTGCGAGGGACGAGAGCATCTGCACAGACGATCTTGTCTGGCGGGCCGGCGCAAGTCGAGTTGCGCGTGCCCGAGGCAAGCTTCTGGTCACCCGACTCACCTCACCTGTACGAGTTGGTGGTCGAGCTGGCGCGCGGCGATGAGATCTTCGACCGCTATACAGTACCCATCGGCATACGCACCGTCCAGGTAGAAGGCGATGCCCTCTTGTTGAATGGCAAGCCCATCTACCTGCGCGGCTTTGGCCGTCACGAAGATTTCCCTGTATTGGGACGGGGTCTTGCGCCGGCGGTCATCGTCAAAGACTATGCGCTGATGAAGTGGATGGGCGCGAACTCGTTCCGCACGACGCATTATCCGTACTCGGATCAGATGATGGATCTGGCAGACCGCTTGGGCTTCCTGGTGATTGACGAGACGCCGGCGGTGGGGCTATTCTTTGCGCCCGAAGGCCTGGAGCGCCGCTTACAAGTCTGCCGGCAGTACGTGCAGGAGCTCGTCGCGCGCGACAAGAACCACCCCAGCGTCATCATGTGGAGCCTTGCCAACGAGCCGCATTCTCGCCTGCCGGAGGCCAAGCCGTTTTTCCGCAATCTGTACGAGTTGTGCCGGTCGCTCGACCAGACGCGCCCCATCACCCTGGTCAGCCAGGTGGGCGAGGGTGAAGAATCATTCGAGTTCCTCGATCTCATGTGCCTCAACCGCTATTATGGCTGGTACAGCGAGCCGGGCCAGCTCGAGGCGGGCCTGCCGCGCCTGGCGGCCGAAATGGACGCGATGCACGCCAGGTACAACAAGCCGCTCGTCGTGACCGAGTTCGGCGCAGACGCGATCCCCGGTCATCATGCCCAGCCGCCTGAAATGTTCAGCGAAGAGTTCCAAGCCGAGCTGCTCACGCGTTACATCGAGCTCTTCAAGACCCGGCCGTTCGTCGTGGGCGAGCACGTGTGGAACCTGTGCGATTTCAAGACCGCCCAGGCCGTGCATCGCACCGGCAGCCTGAATTTCAAAGGCGTCTTTACGCGCGAGCGTAGGCCCAAGCTGGCGGCTCACCGTCTGCGCGAAGTGTGGCAAAACTGACGATGGAATGGTAGGAGATCCACCGCCGTCTGGTATTGCCCAACCTTAATATCCCAAACAGTCATGCTCTCCCCCTTTCGGTCGCCGCCAGGGGGAGAGCATGACTTCCCCTCCATCTCTCCCCCAGCAGCATGAGCTTAGGTCACACGCCCAGGCTGAGACACCTGGAGCTTTTCGCAAAGCCATCACACACCAGGCGAGAGCCAAGTATGCTATAATATTACTGGAGTCTGGCAGACAAGTTGCCAAACTCCAGCAATGTTTGAATCCGAAAAACGGACAGGTTGGGAGCATTCGAATGACGGGAAACAACCAGGTCCTGAAGGAGAAATACTATGAACGGTGCACAACCAGCACGCTGGACGATTGGCTTTTTGACGGCCCATTTTGAAGATTTCAGATTTTATGGTACCTGGACCGGCATTGCCGAGGTGGTGCGCGAGCGCGGGGCGAATCTGATTTGTTTTCCAGTTCAGGATATTGCCTCCGAATCAGGCCTGAACGGCAATATGGCGGCGGTGTTGGGCGACTTGATCACCCCGGCGCGGATAGATGGATTAATTACCCATCAATGGTGGAGCGACCAGGCCTGGTTTGAGCGGATCTGCAATCGGTATCGTCCGCTGCCGATTGCCACGATCTTTCGCCAATATCCAGGCTACCTGGGAGTCCAGGCCGATAATTATCAAGGGATGCGGACAATGTTAAGTCACTTGATAAAAGATCATGGCTATCGCCGGATTGCCTATATTCGCGGTCCGGAAGGGACGAGCGCGGATGAGCGTTACCGCGCCTATACCGATGCTCTGCAACACTATCACATCCCTTTTGACGCGAAACTGGTCGTTTCTGGAGATCACACGGTGACCTTTGCTCCAACAGCCCTCCGCCTGTTGTTCGAGGATCGGAAATTACGCCCGGGCCTTGACGTCGAGGCGATTGTGTCGTCGAACGATAGCATGGCACAAGGTGTGTTGGAGCAATTGCAGCTCCAGAAGGAGAGCGGGGGGGGCCAGGATATGCCGTTAAGAAATGGCATGGGGGTAGTTGGATTTGACGACGAAAGATGGGCATCGTTTACCACGCCACCGTTGACGACCACAGCGGTGTCCTGGTATGAATTGGGACGGAAAGCCGCCGAGGCGCTGCTCGACCTGTTAGAAGGCAAGGAGGTGCCCGAATCCATCTTGACCCCAACGCACCTTGTGATCCGCCGGTCGTGCGGCTGCGTTCCTCAGAATGTCCGCCGGGCCGCGGCCGGGCCAGCGGTCCCCATCTCTGCTCCATTTGACGCAGCGATGGCCGAGCGCCATGAAGCGATCCTGGCGGCGCTCCAGCGGGCGGGCGGCTCATGTCTGCCGTCTCCTGATTGGGCGGAACGTCTGCTCGATGCCTTTGTCACCGATGTAGCGCCATTAAGAAATGTCAAGTGGGATATTCTCAATCTGCCGACCTCAGGCGTATTCCTGCCCACGCTCGAGACGATGCTGTCCCAACTCAAATCTCACGAGCGCTATGTCGAGATTGGGCACAACATCCTCTCGGAACTCAGGCGGCAACTGTTGCCCGTGCTCGCTTCGCATCCCCGCTTACAGGCCTACGTTGAAGACATGTGGCAGCAAAGCCGGGTCGTCATCAACAACCTGGCCTATGAAGCACAGATGCGAAAACAGGCCGCCCTTGACGTGCAAGCCGAGCTGGTTCGTGAATTAGGACAGCGCTTGATCAGCACCTTTGACGTGATGGCCTTGATGGATACCCTGGTGACAGGGCTGTCGCGCCTGGGATTTCCAGGCGCCTACCTGGCCACCTATGAAGATCCGCACACGTCAATGGAATGGGCGCGATTGATTCTGGCCTACAACCAGCAGGGGCGGATCACGCTCGAACGTGAGGGCCAGCGTTTTCCCTCGGCTGACCTGCTGCCTGAGGATCTGCTGCTCCACGAGCATCCCGCCAGCATAGTCATCGAACCGTTGTACTTTGGACACGAACAGCTTGGCTTTATCCTTTTTGAAATGGGGCCGCGGGATGGCAAGCTGTATGCTGTCCTGCGCGGAGAAATCAGCAGTGCGCTGCAAGGCGCTTTGTTGGTGGAACGCATCCAGGCTCATACGGCCGAAATCGCCCGAAAAAACTATATTCTCGACACCTTTATGGAGAGCATTCCTGACAGCATTTACTTTAAGGATCGCGAGAGCTGTTTTACGCGGGCGAATCAGGCGCTGGCGCAACTTTTTGGCGTCGGCGATCCGGCCGAGCTCATCGGGAAATCGGATTTCGATTTTTTCGTCGCCGACCAAGCCCAACCCAAGTATGATCAGGAGCAAGCCATTGTGCGCACCGGCCAGGCCTTACTCAATCTAGAAGAACCAGATGCTGGCGGGCGTTGGGCGTCGACCACCAAGATGCCGCTGCGCGACGAGCATGGGGTGATCATTGGCACATTTGGCATCTCCCGAGACATCACTGAATTGAAGCACACCCAGCTTGCCCTGGAACAAGCTTATGCCAACATCAGCACGCTGAATGCGCAATTGCAGGAAGAGAATGTGCGGATGAAGGTGGAACTGGACGTAGTGAAACGCTTGCAGCAGATGATCCTGCCTCGCCCACAGGAATTGGCCAACATTCCCGGCCTGGAGATCGTTGGCTACATGCGGCCGGCGGATGAAGTGGGCGGCGACTACTACGACGTGCTGCATCACAATGGCGTGCTGCATATCGGCATTGGCGATGTGACCGGCCACGACCTGGAAAGCGGAGTCGTGATGCTGATGACGCAAGCCGCCATCCGAGCCTTGATCGAACACGGGGAAACCAACCCGATCAAATTTGTGAACACCCTCAATCGCCTGATCTACAAAAATATCGAGCGCATGGGCACGGACAAAAACTTGACCTTCGCCCTGGTGCAATATCAAGGCGGTCACTTCAAACTCGTCGGCCAACACGAGGAACTGTTGATCGTCCGGCAGGGCGGCCAGGTGGAACGGATGGATACGCTTGCGCTTGGCTTTCCGGTCGGATTAGAGCCAAGGATCGACCAGTGGGTCAAGTCGGCCACCACTGACCTACATCCGGGCGACAGCCTGGTGCTCTACACCGACGGGGTCATCGAAGCCGCGAATGAGCTGGACGAGTTGTATGGCCTTGACCGTCTGTGTGCTGTGCTCAGCACCCACTGGAGTGAAGCGGCGGAGGCGATCAAACAGGCGGTGGTCGCCGATGTGATGGCGCATATCGGCACGCAGAAGGTCTACGACGATCTGACGCTGGTGGTGCTGAAGCAGCGCTGACGATCCATCGCTCCCCTCGCCGGGCAAAATCGGGGCTGCGTGCCTGCATCTCGACCTATCTTTGCAGAGGTTGACAAGCCTGGCCCCTGCCAGTATAATCGGCCCGTGTTTGAATTCAACTTGATCGCCACTGCCGGCCGGGCTCGGGCCGGGGTCTTGCACACGCCGCACGGCGAGTTGCTTACGCCGGTCTATGCGCCGGTCGGCACCCAAGCCAGCGTCAAGGCCGTGCCGCCGCGCGACCTGCACGAGCTGGGCGCGACGCTGGTGCTGGCCAATACCTATCACCTGTACCTGCGCCCCGGCGACGAGCGCATCGCCCGCCTGGGCGGCCTGCACAGCTTTATGGGCTGGGATGGCCCCCTGCTGACCGACTCGGGCGGTTACCAGGTTTTTAGCCTGCAAGAGCTGCGCCAGATCGACGACGAGGGGGTGACCTTCAAATCACACCTCGACGGCAGCCTGCACCGCTTTACACCGGAAAAGACGGTCCACATCCAGGAAAAGCTGGGGGCCGACATCATCATGGCTTTCGACGAGTGTGCGCCGCCACTGGACCGGGACTATGCCGTCAAGGCGCTGGCTCGCACGCACGCCTGGGCCGAGCGCTGCAAGCAGGCCCAAACGCGGGCCGACCAGGCGCTTTTTGGCATCGTCCAGGGAGGCGTTTTTCCTGACTTGCGCGGGCAGTCGGCTCGTTTCCTGACCGGCCTCGATCTCCCCGGCTACGCCATCGGCGGGCTGTCAGTGGGCGAGACCAAGCCGCAGATGCACGCCGTGCTGGACCTGCTGGACGAGCTGCTGCCGCAGCACAAGCCGCGCTACTTGATGGGTGTGGGCACGGTGGCGGATTTCTTCGAAGCGGTGGCACGCGGAATAGATATTTTCGACTGCGTGCTGCCCACCCGCCTGGCCCGGCACGGCGCGGCGTTAAAAATAGCAACTAGCAAATTCCAAATTTCAGATTCGGACCAAGGGGAGCGGGCGGACCGGCTGAACATGCGCAACGCGCAGTATGCCGAGGACGGCCGCCCCGTCGAGCCAGGCTGCACGTGTTATGCTTGTGCGCACTTTTCCCGTGCCTACATCCGCCACTTGCTGCACGCGGAAGAAATCCTGGGCTTGTACTTGCTCTCGGTGCACAACCTGCACGTCCTGCTCGAGTTGATGCGACGCATCCGCCACAGCATCCTCGACGGCAGCTTCGAGCAGTTGCGAGCTCGTTACACAGAGTCTCACAGAGGACACACAGAGGCACACAGAGAGTCTTAGGTGGCAAGCTTTCTTTTCCAAGATACCTGGGAGCAACAACGATGAACCTGATCCAAGCCATAATCCTTGGCCTCGTCCAGGGCGTGACGGAATACATACCGGTCTCCAGCTCGGCCCACCTGGTCCTGGTGCCGTGGCTGTTGGGCTGGCAAGACGCCTCGTTCGAGTTCGAGGTGCTGGTGCAGTGGGGCACGCTGGTCGGGGTGATCATCTATTTCTGGCGCGATTTGTGGGACATCGTGCGCGAGGTGCTGCTTGGGCTATGGCGACGCAAGCCCCTGGCAACGTTCGAAGCGCGCCTGGGCTGGTACATCGTGCTGGCCACCCTGCCGGCGGTCGTCTTCGGTTTGGCTCTCAAGGAGTCTTTCGAGACGGCGTATTCCTCGCCCGTGGCCGTGGCGGCGCTGCTGCTGGGAACGGCCGCCATACTGACGGTGGCTGAATATTTCGGCCAGCGCGCGAGAGAGCTGGCCAATATCACCTGGCTCGATGCGCTGGTCATCGGGTTTTGGCAGGTAGCCGCCCTGCTGCCCGGCGTTAGCCGCTCGGGGGCGACGATCAGCGGCGGGATACTGCGCGGCCTTGACCGCCCCTCGGCGGCGCGTTTCAGCTTCTTGATGTCAATACCCCCCATGCTAGGTGCCGGGGTGCTGGCAATCAAGGACTTGTTGGAGGCCGGCCAGGTGGGCGCGCAGATGCCGGCGATCACGGTCGGCTTTGTAGCCGCCGCCATCTCTGGCTACGCCTGCATTCGCTGGCTGATGGGCTACCTGCAGCGGGGGCGGCTGTACGGCTTTGCGATCTACTGCGCGGTCGTGGGGGTTGGATGCTTGGCGAAGGCAATGCTATGAAGTTCCGAGTGTCACGTATTCCGTATTCCGTATCGCGTATCGCGTATCGCGTATTGCCGCGAAGCGTTACGCGTCACATCTTGCTTGCCTCCTGCCTCGCGCTGTGCGCCGCCTGCGGCCCCACGCCGACCATCACGCGCGAGCCGGTCACGATCAGCCTAGCCGCTACCGCTGCCACTGCGCCGCTCGTGGCCGATTTGACAGAAGCCTACCGCGCCGAGCACCCCTACGTGTCATTCCAGGTGACCCAGGCTGACTCTCATGCCGCGGTAGAGGCAGTGCTGGCCGGCGAGGCCGAGCTGGCGGCTGTGACCCAGATTTCCACCAGCGAAAGCATCTGGCTCACACCCGTTGCGTTCGACAACATCGCCATCGTCGTCCACCCCACCAACCCCATCACCGACCTGACCGTCTTGCAACTGCGGGCTATTTTCCAGGGACGCAACTCGGCCTGGAGCGAAGTCAACGGCGCGGCATTTCTTAATGGTGCCACTGACATCGCCGTGATCACACGCGAGCGTGACTCGGAGCTGCGCACTGAAATCAGCCGCTACGTATTGGAAGGACGCCACGTCACGCCCAATGCCCTGGTGGCGCCGTCGGACGAAGCCGTGATCAACATGGTGAGCACCATCACCAGCGCGTTGGGGTATGTCTCGATGAGCTATCGACCGCCGGGCGTCAAGATGATCGCGGTTGAAGGTGTCCTGCCGACGCCCTTCACGGCGGCCGACCGCAGTTACCCGCTGCATCGCCCCGTGTACCTGGTGGCCTGGCAAGAGCCTGACCCGGAGACGGAAGCCGAGCTGCGCGAGTTCGTCGCCTGGGCGCTCAGCTCCGACGGCCAGCGAGCAGCCAGCCGGCGCTACGGCAGGGTCAAGTAAATTTTAGATTTTGGGTAACTACTCAGGTCACAGAGATACACGGAGCAAACATAGAGTTTCACAGAGAAGAGTTAGCCTTTAACAATTAATAATTAATAATTATTAAACTCTTCGATCAGCGCGTCGATCTCGCCCACCTGCTGATGAGTGCTGCTCCAATACGCCGGATCATACCACTGAGCCTGGATCTCGGCGTAGCTCTTGCCCTGCTGCTCGACCCAGGTAAAGTACTTGAGATTATGAATACGCTTGCGCTCCCAGTAGCTCAGCTCTTGCACGTAATCCAACGAACAGCCCAACAAATGGCGATGGTAGTCAGCAGAGGCCTCTACCTGGGTATATTCGCCGTGCTCCTGGCGCAGCTCCTGTAGGCGGCTCTGGTAAAGCTCCATCGAGTCGGTAAAGACGGTCAGGACGACATCCTGGTCGCCCAGCTCGTACCAACGGGCCAGCTTGATCGCCGACAACACATTGGCGATGCTCGAGATACCCAGCATGTCCAACTGCTCCACAAGCGCCTCTGGCACGCCCTGCTTGACCAGGTAAGCGCGGCCGGCCGGCTCGTTGAACAAGCGCACCAGGTTCAGGCAGGCCTCGTCGTCGATCGCCATCACCAGGTCGGTGTTCCTGAGATTGTGAATCCAGGGGACGTGCTTGTCGCCAATGCCCTCGATGCGGTGGCCGCCAAAGCCATTGAGGAGCAAAGTCGGGCATTGGAGCGCCTCGCTGGCAGCGACCTTGCTGGCGGGGAAGACATTTTTCAAGTAATCGCCGCAGCCGATGGTGCCGGCCGAGCCGGTCGTCAAGGCCACTCCCCGGTAGGTGTCGCCCGGGCGCATCATCCGCCCTAGCAATTCTTCCATAGCGTGCCCGGTGACCTCATAGTGCCACAGGTGGTTGCCGAACTCATCGAACTGGTTAAAGACGAACACCTCCTCGCCGCGCGTCCGGCGCAGTTCCCAGCACTTGTCGAAAATCTCCTTGACGTTGCTTTCGCAGCCTGGGGTAGCGATGACCTCGCCGGCCAGGCGAGACAGCCATTCGAAGCGCTCGCGGCTCATCCCCTCGGGCAGGATGGCGATGGACTCGCAGGCCAGCAGGACCGCGTTATAGGCGCCGCCGCGGCAATAATTGCCGGTGGAAGGCCAGACGGCTTTTTGCCAGGTCGGGTCAAATTGGCCGGTGACCAGGCGCGGCGCCAGGCAGCCGAAGGTGGCGCCGACCTTGTGCGCGCCGGTGGGGAACCATTTGCCAACCAGGCAGATGATGCGCGCCGGCACCCCCGTCAGCGACGGGGGGAGTTCCATGGCATTGACACCGCCGAACCCTCCACCGTGCGCCTTGGGTTCGTTCTTCCAGGTGATGCGAAAGAGATTGGCAGAGTCCACGTCCCACAGGCCGGTCTTGGCCAGGCGCTCCTTGATGGCGGGCGGGACCAGCGTTGGATCCTTCATCTGGGCAAAGGTGGGAACAATGATATCGCGTTCTTTGGCTCTTTGTACAGTGCGTTCGAGTTGGGTCTTGTTGACAGTCAAGTCAATCATGGGCTTATCCTTTCAAATGGTAGCGGTTCAAATCATATGGGTGTGACCAAATTTGGTTGGTGGTACTTTTTTGGCGTTTTCCATAGACGCGCACTGCCCCATCAGGCGGGCATCAACCTCCCC
>JAFGFO010000460.1 GCA_016931085.1 Thermoflexales bacterium | reverse complement strand
TCGGAGAGACATCTCGCTGAGCCTACCTTCCCGAAAGCTGGGAGCTTTCGGGAAGGTGAAAAAGCGTTCTCTCCGACAAACTCCTAGTGACGAAATTTCTCGACCACCGAGGGCACAAAGGAAAGTGTCTGCCCAGGGCGACCTCCGGGGGTCGCCCCTACTCCATTCCCAGGTGGGTAAACTCCCTGATCGCTGTCACGACCGCCAGGGCTACCTTCATCGCTTCGGCCGGCTTGATTTGGCGCGCCTTGGCGGAGCCCTCGCCCTGTTCGGCCTCGACGGACTGGATGTAGAGGTAGACGGCGGCCACGCCCAGCAGCAGCCCGATCGCCCCGCCGGCCATCAGCCAGATCGTCTTCCAGTTAGCCTGAGATGGGTGGGCCAGGTCTGAAGAAGAGCGGGGCTCGATTTGCCCAATCGCTTCGATTGTCGTCATCGTTTCAACTCCTTTGTGATGTAATTCTTCCAGCCTTGCGAGCGGGCGGCCGAGGCCGAGCTGGCTATGATCGGGGCGGCGGCGGCCTGGCTGGCGCGCTCGACAGCCAGGTGCACCCTGGCCGTGACGGCCCGCACCTGGGCAAAGAAGGGCGGCAGGCGTAGGTTCAGCATGCGCAAGCCGTAAATCATGCCGCCCAACACGGCCAGCGGCAGCAGCGCCAGCAGCATCGCCGGGCAAATCAGGACGATCAACGAAATATCGCGCCACAGTTCGATACCCATGTTCGCCTCCAAGGGAAGGTGGTTCAAACGGTTTCAGGTTTAAGGGTCAAGGTCCCTACTATTGTAGCACATTCGGCCCCAAAGCGCCAAAGGCTAGACCCTCAAGGTCTTAAATGCCTTTAGGGTCTGAAAGCTATTTTCGAAGCAGCCTGAGACCTTTAGGGTCTTCTTGGCCTGGTTTCACTGTTATGCGTTCTGTGGTATCATATACTCAAGACTGTACGAGGATGTCAGCATGAACAAGTTTAAACTCGTCTCACCTTTTCATCCCACCGGCGACCAACCGCAGGCCATCGAGCAACTGGTCGATGGCCTCGAGCAAGGCCACCGGCACCAGACGCTGCTGGGAGCGACGGCAACCGGCAAGACATTTGTCATGGCCTCTGTCATCGAGCGCGTGCAGCGGCCGGCGCTGGTGATTGCGCACAACAAGACGCTGGCGGCCCAATTGTACGCCGAGTACAAAGAGTTCTTTCCCGAAAACGCCGTCGAGTACTTTGTGTCTTATTATGACTATTACCAACCGGAAGCTTACCTCCCCAGGACCGATACCTACATCGAGAAAGAAACCGAGATCAACGAGGAAATTGAGCGCTTGAGACTGGCGTCTACCTCGGCGCTGTTCTCGCGGCGAGACGTGGTCATCGTCGCCTCGGTGTCGTGCATTTACTCGTTGGGCAACCCGCAAGAGTGGGGGCGGGTGGTCATCACGCTCAACAAGGGCGAAACGCAGCGGCGCAACGGCGTGCTGCGCCACCTGGTGGACATCCAGTACGAGCGCAACGATTTCGAGCTGCGGCCAGGACGTTTTCGCGTGCGCGGCGACACGCTGGAAGTGATGCCAGCCTACGCCGAAACGGCCTACCGGATCGAGTTCTTTGGCGACGAAATCGACCGCATGACGGAGATCGACACGCTGAGCGGCGAGGTGCTGCGCGAGCACGAGCGGGTGGATATTTTCCCCGCCAAGCACTTTATCACGCCCGAAGAAAAGCTGGACGGCGCGCTGCAGGCCATCGAGGCCGAGCTGGTCGAGCGGCTGGCCTGGCTCAAGCAGAACGAGCGGCTGCTGGAAGCGCAGCGCCTGGAGCAGCGCGTCAAGTATGACATCGAGATGCTGCGCGAGGTAGGCTCGTGCAGCGGCATCGAGAATTACACCCGCCACATGGACGGGCGCCAGCCTGGCTCGCCCCCCTGGACGCTGATCGATTACTTCCCGGCCGATTATTTGCTCGTGATCGACGAGAGCCACATGAGCCTGCCCCAGGTCCGCGGCATGTACCGCGGCGACCGCAGCCGCAAAGAGATGCTGGTCGAGTACGGCTTTCGCCTGCCCAGCGCGCTGGACAACCGTCCCCTGCGCATGGAAGAGTTCGAGGAACGCATGGGGCAGACGATCTATACCTCGGCCACGCCCGGTCCTTACGAGTTGGAGCACAGCCAGCAAATTGTCCAGCAGATCATCCGCCCCACCGGCCTGGTCGACCCCCAAATCGTCCTCAAGCCGGTCGCCGGGCAGGTGGATGACCTGGTCGAGCAAATCCGCCAGCGCGTCGAGCGCGGCGAGCGGGTGCTGGTCACGACGCTGACCAAGCGCATGGCCGAGGACCTGTCCGACTATTTGCTCGAGCTGGGGCTAAAGGTGCACTATCTCCACAGCGAAATCCACACCATCGAGCGGGTGGAGATCCTGCGCGACTTGCGCCTGGGCGCCTACGATGTGGTGGTAGGCATCAACCTGCTGCGCGAGGGCCTGGACCTGCCGGAGGTTTCGCTGGTGGCTATCCTCGACGCCGACAAGGAAGGTTTCCTGCGCAGCGAACAGGCGCTCATCCAGAACATCGGGCGCGCCGCGCGCCACATCAACGGCACGGTCATCATGTACGCCGACAAGACGACCGACTCCATGCGCCGCGCGATCGACGAGACCAATCGCCGCCGCAAAATCCAGGTGGAGTATAACGAGCAGCACGGCATCGTCCCGGCCAGCATCGTCAAGAGCGTGCGTGACCTGACCAGCCAGTTGAGCCGGGCCGCCCAGGACAAGGCCGCCGCGCCGCTGGGCGCCCGCCTGCCCAAGGACGAAATGACACGCCTGATCCGCGAGCTGGAAAAGCAGATGCGCGAGGCGGCCGAGCAGCTCGAATTTGAAAAAGCCGCCCTGCTGCGCGATCAGATTTTCGAGCTGCGCCAGGGCCTGCAAGAGGATGACAAGCGCCCTGAATGGGAGCGCCTGCGGCGGGCGTAGATATGGTAGAGACGTAGCATTGCTGCGTCTCTACGGTCGAGGTTAACATGCTTAGGACAATTCTGTCGGACTATCAAGAGGGCCTGCTCAAGCAAGAGCGCGGCGCGCTGGGCGAGCTGCGCGTGCTGTTGTCGCAACTGAGTGCCGCGCCGGAGGACCAGCAGGCGCTGGCCGATTCGCTCCACCAACTGGACGAACTCTTTTTGCTGGTGGTGGTGGGCGAGTTCAACGCCGGCAAGTCGGCCTTCATCAACGCGCTGCTGGGCCAGGCGCTGCTGGAGGAAGGCGTGACGCCGACCACGACGACCATCCGCGTCTTGCGCTACGGCGAGACGGTCGAGCAAGCGATGGAAAGCGGCGAGTGGGTGCAGACATGCCCTGACGAGGCGCTGCGCAACATCTCCATCGTAGACACGCCCGGCACCAACGCCATCATGCGCGAGCACGAAGCCATCACCTCGCAGTTCGTGCCTCGCGCTGACTTGATCTTGTTCGTCACCTCGGCCGATCGCCCCTTTACCGAAAGCGAGCGGGCGTTCCTGGAAAAAATCAAGAACTGGGGCAAAAAGGTCGTCTTTGTCATCAACAAGATCGACATCCTGGAGACCACGGCCCAGGTTGACCAGGTGACGGCCTTTGTCACCGACAACGCGCGTGCGCTGTTGAACGTGACGTCGGAGGTGTTCCCTGTCTCGGCCAAGCTGGCCCTGCGCTCCAAGCAAGGCGATCCGATGCTGTGGGGTGTCAGCCGCTTTGAAGCGTTGGAGCATTACATCAAGCAGACGCTGGACGCCGCCGAGCGAATCCGGCTCAAGTTGGGCAGCCCGCTGGGCGTGGGCTTGAGCCTGGTCGGACAGTATGCCGGCGCATTGAGCGTGCAGCAAGACATGCTGCACGATGACGGTGCGCTCATCGACGACATCGAGCGGCAGACTGACGTGTACAAGGGCGATATGGGACGCGATTTCCGCTATCGCTTGAGCGAGATCGACAGCTTGTTGTACGCGATGGAGAATCGCGGGCTGGCTTATTTCGACGAGACGCTGAGGCTGGGGCGCATTTTCGACCTGCTGCAAACCGAGCGCATCAAGCGCGCCTACGTCCACGATGTGGTAGGCGACACGCCGCAAAAGATCGAGCGCAGTATCGGTGCGCTGATCGATTGGCTGGTGGACCAGGAGCTGCGCCAGTGGCAGGCGGTTACGGCGCACCTGGAGCAGCGCAAGACCGAGCACGCCGGGCGCATCGTGGGCTTGCTGGGCGGCCAGTTCGAATACGACCGCGAACGCCTGCTGGGCAGCGTGGGGCAGGCTGCGCGAGAAGCCATCGACAGTTACGACCGCGACGCCGAAGCCGACAAGCTGGCCGGACTCGCCCAGCAGGCGGTGGCCGAGACGGGCTTGATGGGCGTCAGCGGCGTGGGGCTGGGCGCGGTGATCGTGGCGGTCGTCTCGTCTACCTTGTGGGATGTGACCGGCATCCTGTTGGGCAGCACCATCGCCGCTGTAGGGCTGCTGGTCATCCCGGCCCGCCGCACGCAGGCCAAGCAGCAGTTGAGCCGCCAGATAAGCGGCCTGCGCGAAAAACTCACGGGCAACCTGACGGCGCAGTTTGAGCATGAGCTGGCCCGCGGCCTCAGCCGCCTGGCCGAGGCCGTCGCACCCTACACCCGTTTTGTGCGCGCCGAGCGCAGCCGGCTGGACGAGGCGCAAGCCAGACTGTCCGCTATTCGTGAGCGGCTGACCACGCTCAAGGCCGAGATCGAGACGATGTGAGATAGAACGAACCCAAGGGGAATAGAATATGAAAGTACAAAGTTACCGGGTCATGCTCAGAAAAGAGCCAGAAGGTGGATATACCGTAACTGTCCCTTCTCTACCTGGCTGTGTCACCTACGGAGAGACTGTGGATGAAGCCATAGAAATGGCCCAAGAAGCCATCGAGTTATACCTGGAAAGCCTGGCGGAGCATGGCGAAGAAATACCCACTGAGGCAGGAACACTCGAATACACGCTCATGGTCAATGCGTATGCCTAGACTCCCTTCCTTGACATCACGCGAGGTTATCCAGGTGCTTGAAAGGAAAGGCTTTATCCTGGATAGAGCTAGAGGCAGCCACCGCATCTATTATCACCCAGAGACGAAAAAGCGAGCCGTCGTTCCTTTCCACAAAAAGGATGTGCCGAGAGGGACACTGCTTGAGATTTTGAGACAAGCAGGTATCAGCAAGGACGAGTTAGGTGGTCTGCTGTGAGACGATCACGTCCCCCAAGCTATGTGGCTCTCCACGCCTCCGGCGAGCTGGCGCGGCGGGCCGAGCATGCCCGCGCGGCGCTCGAACGCTGCGAGCTTTGCCCACGCCGCTGCGGGGTGAAGCGGCTGGACGGCGAGCGCGGCCCGTGCGGCATGGGTGAGCTGCCGGTGGTGGCCGCTTGGAACGTCCACCCCTGGGAAGAGCCGCCCATCTCGGGCTGCTCCGGCTCGGGCACGGTGTTCTTCTCGGGCTGCACCGGCCGGTGCATCTTTTGCCAGAACTATCCCATCAGCCAGCTCCACCACGGGCAACAGGTCAGTTACGAGCGCCTGGCCGAGATGATGCTCGAACTCCAAAACAAAAAGGGCTGCCACAACATCAACTTGGTCACCCCCACCCACTTTGTGCCGGCCATCCTGGCCGCCGTCGACATTGCCGCCGGACTTGGACTTGGCATCCCGTTGGTGTATAATTGCAGCGGTTACGAAACGCTTGAGACGCTGCGCTGGCTGGAGGGGGTCATCGACATTTACTTGCCAGACGCCAAGTACGCTGACGACGGCATCGCGCGCAGATTGTCGGGCTTTCCGCGCTATGTCGAGCACAACCGGGCGACATTGAAAGAGATTGCCCGGCAAGTGGGGGACGATCTGGTACTGGACGACGATGGCCTGGCCGTGCGCGGCATGATCGTCCGCCACCTGGTGCTGCCCGAAAACCTGGCCGGCACGCCCGAGGTGCTGGGGTGGATCGCGACCGAGCTGTCGCCGCGCGTGCACGTCAGCTTAATGGACCAGTATTTCCCAGCGCACAAGGCGCTCGACCATCCTCAACTGGGGCGCAAGATCACGCCCGAGGAATACGAAGCCGCCTTGCAAGCCTTTGACGAGGCCGGGCTGGAAAACGGCTGGATGCAGGAGCACGAGGAGTAGGAATTGAGGAGACTTCCGAAGTCTTCAAGACTTCGGAAGTCTGGCTGGTATGGTAACGAATGCTCAATCCAACGGATTATCCTGAAGTCAACACCCTGTTAGAGGCGTACCTGACCGCCTTGCAGCGCGAGTTCGGCGACGAGTTGCTGTCGGTTTATTTGCTGGGCAGCCTGAGCACCGGCGCTTACGTGCCCGGCTGGAGCGACGTGAACGGCGTGAGCGTCGTCCGGCAAGGCGAGCCAAGCCAGCTTGGCACTCGCGCCCAGGCCGCCAGTCTTGCTGCCCTCTCGGCGCAGCCGGCCTGGCGGAAGCCCCCCTTTTCGTGCTGCCTGCCGGCGGCTGCCCTGAACAACACGAGCTGGCAGAATCAGCCCGAAGGGTGGGGGCCGGCCGAGCTGAGTAACCTGGTTGAGGACGGTGTGCTCGTTTGGGGAGAGGAAATCCGCGACGAGCTCGCGCGGCCCACGCTGGAACAGCTGCGCGCTTACGTGCTTTGGAAACTGGCTAATCTGCTCCAAGCGCCCCAGCTCTCATTGCCCTTGCGTATGCCTAGGGGAGGGGAATGGGCGTATTATCACCAGCATCCTACCGCGGTCGTCGATCAACTCATTTATCCCACCCGCGTGCTGCTGACGTGGGACACTGGCCGCGTGGGCGCCAAGTCTGAAGCGGTCAACCACTATATCGAAGAGTACCACGGCCCTTGGGAGCCCGTGCTGCTGCAGGCCGACACGATCCGGCGCGCAGGCTTCTACGAAGCGCTTACACCCGAAACAGTCGCTTTTTTCGCGGCCCAGGTTCCCAGCTTGTTCGAGTGGGTAGTCAAGCGGCTGCTGTCCATTTTGCTCCTGCCGGATGACATGAGCCAGGCGGCCTCCGCCTTTCGCCGCTGGCTGGCTGGCCAGCCCCAGTTCTCGCCGGCGTATCAAGGCCAGCCTTATGATAACCTCACCCCAGGCGCCCTGGGCAAGCGCACCCGCCCGACCGGACCAGGTGAGGCCGGTGAGCTGTTCGTTCCCAATCGCAAACCGTGGCTGCGCCCGTGAGCCACTGCTTATTTTTCACGTCGTACGTTCTTTCCTTGACTTTGTACTATAAAGATATTATAATTATTTCTAATACCAAGATGCACGAGTATGTGGCCCGCAGAGCTTGTTAACGCGATCAAAAGCTGGTTTCAGCAGTGGGCGCAGCACTATGTGGTGCCAGCGCTGAAAGCTCAACTCAAGATCGGATTGCTTGGCATCTTGGATGGGATGCTGGACGTGTTGTTGCTACTTGGCGTGCCAACAGTGGCTGTTCTGGGCAGCCACGTGTACATGGATCAACAGTACGTGTTGCAGCGCCCGGCGCAGCGCCAGATCGTCAAATGGGCCACACTTTCGGACCAGATCGCGCGTGAAGTAGACGTGCCCTCGGTTACGCCGTTGGTTTTATGGTACAAAGAGGCGGGGTTGGAGGCAGTGAACCCGGATAATTGCGAAGGAATCATGGGGCTGCACGACCTGGTCAGCAGTGGGCAGCAAGCTTGCTTTACGCCTGGGCCGATTGGCGCGGCTGAGATCGAGCAGCAATTGCGGCTTGGGGCGCGCGAGTTCAAAGCGCGGTGTTTGCAAGTGCGCTATACCACGACTGACCCAGACCTGATCAAGCACTGCTACCTGGCCTACAACGCTGGGGCCAACGCCCGGATGGATGCGAATCGCTCGGCGTATGTCATGAATAACTATGACAAGGCCCACCAATCCATGATTCACCGCGACGTGCGTGGCGCCACCTACCGCTTGCAAATCCTGGGTGCATGGCCGGCGCACCTGGCGACCGAAAGCCTGATCCTTAACTTGATAGACAGTCCGGAAGGCACACATCTGAACCGATCGTTCGGGTACATGCTTCTCCGGCCGTTGGTGGACACTTTGACCCGTTGGCGCGACCGGGTGGCCAATTGGCCGGACATATCGTCCGTCTTGGGGCCTGTCATGCACCCTGAACAGGAGGTTGGCCTTTTGACCGAGGCCTGGCGCGAGGCACGCACACCAGAGTGCCTGGTCGAGCCGCACAGCGGCGGAGACCCCGAGCTTCGCCCCCGGCGCAACCCGGTCGTGGAGGATCCCGTGCTCACGCAGGACTTGCACGGCTGCTCGTATGCGCTGCCGGGGATTGACATTGGATCGAGCACAAACCCGGCTTCGCCGCTCCAATCGCCCATGCCAGGTGGGGTGACGACCTACACGGATCAGTGGCAGAACACGACCATTCGCATTGAAAACGCCGAGTGGATCGTGACGATGCTGCATCCAAGGTCATATCTGGTTCGCGAGGGGAGCGTCGTTTGCGGGCAGCGCGTGGGGGTGATGGGTGCCCAGGGGCGAGCGACTGGGCCACATGTACATTTTTCAATTTATGATAAAATAGAACGAGCGTATGTCGATCCGGGTGCCTTTATTCCTGCTTTGCCCAAATAATGGAGTTGAGCGCTGCATCGACTCACAGGGAGGTATACGATGGATACCGGTTTACTGCTAGCTTTCTTTCTGGTCGTGTTGGGATTTATCTGGGGCTTTTGGTTGATCTTTAAAGACAAGGTCAAGGCCACCCAGCCCATGGGCGTGATCATGTACTTTGTGGGCGCCGTGCTGGCCGTGTTGATTGCCAGTTTTGTCACCGTGCGCGTCTTTCCCGGCATAGCCGTCCGCTTTCTGGACATGGCTGACACCTCGCAAGACGTAGACACATTGGGAGAAAAGGCCGGCGAGATTTTCCAGGGGACGACGGGCCTGCCAGCCGCCACGCGCACCCCGGTCCAGCCACAGCCCGCGGCGCCGGTATCGCCTGTAGCTAGTCCTGGGGGGCAGAGTCTGCAATCGGCTGCCACGTCTGTGCCAGGCCAAGAGCATACGGTCCAACTGGGCGAGACGCTTTACAGCATCTCACGCAAGTATGGCGTGAGCGTGGCAGCTCTTCAAGCGGCCAATAACCTGGCAAATCCCGACAACATCAAGGCCGGTCAAAAGCTCATCATTCCTAAATGACAAGCTGGCGTGACGACAGCGAATGGCGAACTGGATTCAAAAATGGCGTGGCCGTATAGCTCACAGCCAGGCAGGCGTGCGCGTGCTCGCCCTCGTGCATGCCTTGACTGTTTATACCTTGCCTACGCTCGATCTCTTGGAAGGCGAGGAGGTCGAGTTGGAAATCCGCCAGGCGTGGTATCGCAGTGCATTTCCCACCTTTCTCTGGCATTATAGCTGGCTCATTGCGAGCATTGCCCTCTTGATGCTCGCGTTGGTGGCTTACGTGGAAATCCGGATATGGAACTCGATGCTCATCTCCTGGCTGACGCTGCTGCTGCCCTTGGCGTTGTTATTGTGGGCGGCAGTTGAGAGGCTGCGTTACGAACAATGGCGGCTGATCATCACCAACCGGCGCACCATCCTGTACATCCCCGATCCCGAGCACTGGTGGCGAGTTGAGACCGTGCGCCTGGGCGGCACGAAGCGCATCTCGGTGGTGGATACCAACTTCTCACGCAATCCCTGGTGGGGCATGTTCCAAACCTGGACGGGGGCGCGTGACCTGGTGTTCAGCATGAGCGGCTATGCGTTCAAAGAGGGCAAGGCCCAGGTGGTGGGTGGGCTGGTCATGCCCGACGTTATGCCGGAAGACATCCGCAATCTGGAAGAGAAAATATTCTGATTTGCTGTGATCTTTTCACGCCAACGACTCGAAGAGATTGAAGCTAACACGCTGTCGCCCTACGGCATGAAGAGCCGTGACAGTCGTGGGCGCACGGTGCCTGAAGACGAGCATCCCTATCGCACCGCTTACCAACGCGACCGCGACCGCGTGATCCACACGACTGCCTTTCGCCGCCTGGAATACAAGACCCAGGTTTTTGTCATCACCGAGGGGGACTATTACCGCACCCGCTTGACCCACACCCTCGAGGTGGCTCAAATCGGGCGCACCATCGCCCGCGCGCTGGGGGCCAACCAGGACTTGACCGAAGCCATCTGCCTGGTGCACGACATCGGCCATTCGCCTTTCGGGCACGCCGGAGAAAGCGTTCTGCGCCGGCTGATGGCCGAGCACGGCGGCTTTGACCACAACCAGCAAAGCCTGCGCATCGTCGAAAAGCTCGAGCAGCGTTACCCCGACTTTCCTGGCCTCAACCTGAGCTACGAGGTGCGCGAAGGGATCGTCAAGCACGAGACCGAGTACGACCAGTCGGCCGCCCACGACTATGAGCCGCACAAGCGGGCCGGGCTGGAGGCCCAAATCTGCAACGCCGCCGACGAGGTGGCCTACAACGCGCACGACCTGGACGATGGGCTGCGTGCGGAGCTGTTCAAGCCGGCCCAGCTCGATGGGCTGAGCTTGTGGGAGCGGACCAAGAGCAGCGTGGGATGGGACGGGACTGGCTTCGACGATCTGTGGCGGCACCGCATGATCCGGCGCTTGATCAACCTGGAAGTGAGCGATCTGTTATCCGCCACCGAGCGACGCCTGCTCGAGTCAGGGATTGCCTCGCCGCAAGCCGTGCAGTCCCTGGCCCACAACGTCGTCGGCTTTTCGGACGAGATGCGCCATCACAATCGTGGCCTGAAGGATTTCTTGTACCACCACATGTACCGCCATCACCGCGTCATGCGCATGCAGGTCAAGGCCGAGCGCATCCTGGAGGAACTGTTCAAAGCCTACCTGGCGGAGCCTTGCCAGTTGCCCCTATCCACCCGAGCCCGCCTGGGGGATAACCTCTGGCCACGGGTTGTGTGCGACTATATCGCCGGCATGACCGACCGCTTCGCGCTCGAAGAATACCGCAAGCTCTTCCAGGCCGATTACCCGGT